>NZ_JBEHFO010000003.1:0-205259 GCF_040225595.1 Corynebacterium sp. KPL2734
AACACACACTGGCACTACACCTGGAAACAATTCCTCACACACAAAAGAAACAAACACAACAACAAAAAATAAGAACCACCAACCCAGCACCACCACACCAGTGCGCCCAATTCAGCCCATGGGATGATGGGACGCAGCGAATGAGCGGGTTACTATGTAGAAAGGTAATTTCCCATTTACAAGGAGAACACGCTTTATGACTGATGCCGCGGCACGCGCCGTTGACTTGTTTAAACAATACGGAAGCGATGACACAGCCGTTATCGCCCTTGATCACGTGTCCATCGAGTTTGGAAAGAACCAATTCACGGCCATTATGGGCCCCTCGGGTTCGGGCAAGTCGACGTTGATGCACACGATGGCAGGCTTAGACTCTGCTACTTCTGGTTCGGCGTTCATCGGGGATACCGATATGTCTCATCTCAATGACAAAGACATTACGGCGCTGCGCCGTGATCGCCTGGGATTCATTTTCCAGTCTTTCAACTTGGTTCCTACCTTGACGGCTGCGGAAAACATTTCGCTGCCGACGGACATTGCAGGTAAGGACGTCGACAAGCAATGGTTTGAAGAAGTCACCCGCCGCTTGGGGCTGGCGGAGCGTTTGGAGCACCGTCCGGCGGAATTGTCTGGTGGTCAGCAGCAGCGTGTGGCATGTGCTCGCGCTTTAGTGTCGCGGCCGGAGATTATTTTTGGAGATGAGCCTACGGGTAACTTGGACTCCAATTCTTCGGCTGAGGTGCTGGATATTCTGCGCACTGCGGTGGATCAGGATGACCAGACTGTGGTTATTGTGACGCATGATGCCAAGGCGGCGTCTTATGCTGATCGCGTAGTTTTCCTTGCTGACGGCAAGCTCGTTAACGAACTGCAGGATCCGACGATGGAGGCCATTCACAATGTAATGGCAGAGATTGAGGGTTAAATGGCACGCGGAAACGCAATGCGCAGGGTGTCCGTGCGCAATATTTTGGCGCATAAGTTGCGCCTTGGGCTGACAATTTTGGCGGTGGTTTTAGGCACCGCCTTTATTGCTGGCTCTTTCATGTTCACTAACTCTTTGAAGGCTACTTTTGATTCCGCGGTGGATAACCAATTCCGCGGTGTAGACGCAGTAGTTAGTGAGAACGATGATAGTGACCAGAAGCTGGATGAAGTGCTGCGCCAACAGCTGCTTGATGATCCCGCGGTTAAAAACATCAACGTCGCTGACTCGCAGACCGTGGTTGTTGCCGATGAAAATTCGGAGGCTTTCCAAACCCAAAGTGGTACTGCGAGCGTTGTGCCGTATTACCCCGCGGATAAAACCGTCGGTGGATCTAGTGAGCTGGTTGAAGGCGATGAGCCAAAAGCCATAGATGAGGTAACGATCAATTCCTCTGCTGCGGAGAAATACGATATTTCCGTTGGCCAGAAGCTTTTGGTGGTTCATCCGGATAGCCAGGATGAGGTTAGGGTCACAGGCATCGTGGAGCCGCCGGTGGAGCAGGGCGATAGCATCGAGCTGCGGATGGGCGAGGTTGATTACCTAGGACGATTTGGTGATCCCTCCCAGCTGAAGGTCTCTGCCGCTGATGGCGTAGATGCGAATGCGCTTGTCGATGACCTCAATGACAAGTTCGACATCAAAGCCGAGTCCGGCGAGCGTCTGGCAGAGCAAACCAGTGAAGCAATGACTGAGGCCTTGAAGTTTGTGAACTACTTCCTCGTTGCCTTTGGTCTTATCGCCTTGTTGGTGGGTACCTTTATTATTGCCAATACGTTTTCCATGATCGTGGCCCAGCGCATTAAGGAGTTTGCTCTGCTGCGCGCTTTGGGCGCTTCGCGTCGCCAGATCACCAATTCTGTTGTGGTGGAATCTGTCATCGTTGGCGTACTGGGTTCCATCGTCGGTGTTCTTGCCGGCGTGGGATTAGTCGCTGTTATCAAGGCAATTATGGGCGCCAACGGTATGGACATCGGCGGCGGCTTGGGCTTGAGTGTTGCGGCCGTGGTGGTCCCCATTATTTTGGGCACGATTGTCACCGTGGTCTCCGCGTGGGCTCCTGCGCGGCGCGCGGGTGCTGTGGAACCGGTCGAGGCGATGCGCACGACGGAGTCTGCCTCCGGCTCTTCTTTAAAGGTCCGCACGATTTTCGGTGCGATCCTCATGATCGGCGGTATTATTGCGGCGTTTGCGGGCGTGCTTAGCGATGCCGAAACGAACGTCCGCGCCATTCTCGTCGGCCTCGGCGCCGTCGGAGTAATTATTGGTTTCTTCCTGGCTGGGCCCGCGCTCTCTTTGCCACTGGTGCCAACACTGGGCAAGGCTATTGGTGCGCCTTTCGGGTCCATCGGCAAGCTGGCTGCTACTAACTCGCGGCGTAACCCGCGCCGCACCGCCGCTACGGCCTTTGCCCTAACCCTGGGTGTGGCATTGGTCACGAGCATCGGCATGCTGGGGCAGACGATGAAGGCTTCCATCTCGGATACGGTGGACCAAACTATTACATCGGACTATATTTTGTCCGGTCCAAGCTCCGGAAGCTTCCCGACGCCGAAGGAAACCGGTGCGCGTGCCGCAGAGGCAGACGGTGTGGATAAGGTCATTACCGTTGGCTCGGCCCCGGTTGCCGTGGACGGTCAGGCCTCCTTGGACTTTGGCGCCGGCGGTTTGTTCACCGTGACGGTAGATGCTGACCCGACCGCGATGCTGGCGATGAACATGGTGGAAGGCGATGCCAATATTGAAGGTGGCTTTGCCGCCACAGAAGACTTCGCCAAAGAAAATGGCTGGAAGGTAGGAGAAACCTACGAGGTCACCGGAAGCGAACCAGGCAAGACCGCGGAAGCGAAACTGGTCGGTACCTTTGAGCCCATCGAGACCATTCAAAATATGGTGGTTTCGCAGGACGTGGCAGAACAGGTCGCCGCTGACGGTGAATTCTCCGTGCAGATGGTGGGCGTATTAGGCCAAGAAGGCTATGACAAGGAAGAGTTGCGCCAGAACCTCGAGGATGCTGTCAAGGATCTCGTGGTGGTACAGGTCAATACCGGTAAGGAATATGCGGGTCAGGCTGCTGGCTTCATTGACCAGATGCTGGCCATTCTCTACGGTCTTCTTGCACTAGCCGTGATCATCGCGGTACTGGGCATTGTCAATACCTTGACCTTGGGCGTTATCGAGCGCCGCCAGGAGATCGGCATGTTGCGTGCGGTGGGTACGCAGCGCCGCCAAATTCGCAGGATGATCACTCTGGAGTCGGTCCAGATTTCGCTTTTCGGCGCAATCATGGGCATTCTCATTGGCCTCGGCTTGGGGTGGTCCTTCATTGAGATCTTGAATGATCAGGGCCTTGGCGGCGCCGAGGTTCCGTGGGGCATGTTGGTAACCATGCTGCTGGGATCCGCAGTTGTGGGCATCATTGCAGCGGTATGGCCATCGCAACGCGCGGCAAAGACGCCGCCGCTGGAGGCGATTGCGGATTAATGCCTGGATATCCAGGCCTTGACCGCATCCGTGGTCTTGAGGTCTGGAAGGTAGGCGTGCATCGTCGCTAGACCGATATTAGGAAGTTTCAGCTCGTCGTCGTAGCACAGGAACCATGGGTGCTCTTCGGGCTGGAACTTCTTTTTGCTTGCCGCCAGGCTGTGGAATCCGTAGAAGGGCTCGACCTCATTGCCTAGGCGCTGCAAGAGATTGTCGAGCCAGGAGGGCGACGGTGCTTGCCCGGCCAGAGGGGCGCCGGATAAGGAGATCCAGGTAGAGCCCTCGGAGTGTGCGATGAGCAAGGCTTCTGAGATGAGCAGTTCCATAACTCCCTTGAAACCGTGCTCGTTGCGGCGCATGACGTCGAGGGTATAGCCCGCGATGGAGCCGTTTTCGAAGACAGGCATCCAGCTGGTGACGCCGTGGAGGGTGCCGTCCTGGGCTTCGGCAAGCAGCAGGCGAGTGCCGGGGACCTTCATCTCTTCTAGCCCGCCTAAGGTAAATCCCATTTCGGGCAGCGCCTTTTCTGCTACCCATTCCTCGCTGAGCGCGGTGATCTTGGCGATGGTGGTCAGGTCGAGTTCAGCCCAACTGGTCCAGCGGGTGCGAATTCCTTCCTTGGTTGCTTTATTGCGGGCGGTGCGCACGTTCTGGAATTTCTTTCCCTTGAACTCTGTGCGGCAGGGCAAGACGGCCTCTTCGGCAACGTGGACGCGCTTGAGTTCTGGGTGGGCGGCGGCGAAGTCCGCGTTGACGGAATACCAAGCCACGGACCAACCCTGGTTGGAGGCGAAGGTGGCGAATTCGGTGCTGATATCGCGGCCCACGGGTGTGCCTAGGGTGAGGGCGACGCCGTTGGAGACGCGGTAGGCCACGTAGGAATCGCCGTGGAAGAAGTAGCGGTTGGATTTCCACAGGGTCATAAAGGAGAGGTGGTCGCCCGTGCCGGATTCGAGCAAGCGGCGCGCTATGCGGAGATCTGCCTCGTTCGCTGGATCGGTGGGCCGGGAGAAGCCGCGATACAGGCGGAAAGCGACAAAGATCCAGAAGGTATTTCCTATCCACTCGTAGAAGAACCAGGCGAGGGAGGACGTGGGGATTACGTGGTGGGGAAGTATCAAGGCCACCACGGTGGGCAGGAAGCGCAGCGGGGTTTCCGCGAGCACGTTCGGCAGCGGGGCGTGCAGCTGAGCGATGAGAATCCAAAGCACCGATCCGCATGCGGCGATGCCGGCGCTTAAAAGAGCTGTACGCAGGAGGTAGGCGCGGTTTTCGTGGGTGGGAAATAGCCGCCGGTTAATGAGCAGGATTGCGAGCACGGTAAGCCAAGGCAGCATGACGGGGATGAGCTCGGGGAGGAAAGACAGCCTATAGGTGAGCAGGGCAAGGGCCGCTACCTGCGATAAGACTGCGAGCCACCAGGCGGTGATGCGCCCGCGCACGAGGCCGAAGCAAAAGACAAGTTGCAGGATGAGCGGCAGCAGGTTGGCTACCACGGGCCCGATTCCGCGGCTATCTTGCCAGAGCAGGCGCGTGACATCGGAAAATGGGCCTTGCGCCAACGGATCCAGGGCGATGAAGGCGGGGCCTATCGCAACGCAGGCGACGCAGACGGCGATGAGCACGCGTTGTTCGCGGACGGTCGGCGTACCGGGTGCGGGTTTGGCGAGCAGCTGGCCGGCGGCGATGGATAGGGCGGCGGTAGTGATACCGAGGACATCGGAAAGCGCGCCCGCGTACAGCACGTACGTGGCGGTCAGGGAAAGAATGGAAATTCGGAGGCGGCGGCGCCACAGGCGGGGCATGAACGCGGAGGCGAACCCGGCCGCGCCTACGATGAATCCAATCGGACTGAGGAAGTCGGTGCTATTGGGCCAGTGCTTGGCGATGCCCAGCGTTATCGGCACTCCAATCGCCGTCGCCGCCAGCCCGGTGGTGAGGGTATAGGTGGAACCGAGGAGCCACTCGGCCGGGGCGAGCCAGGTGGCGATGAGCACGGTAATGATGATGGAAGCACCCGGGTGAGCGGTGGTGAGCGCAAGCCACGGTTTGAGGGGAAAATCGACGAGGTGTAGCGACCACATGATGGCCAGCAGAGCGATGGAAACGGGAAGCTTTTTAAGAATGGACATTGTTAATCCCATCGAACGGATCTGTTTCTACCTTGATGCCGCCGCGGGCAGCGGCCCAAGCAAAGGATTCGCGTAGCGCGGGGCGCCAGACCTGGAAGGAGTGCCCACCCGGCCGCGTGCCGTAATAGGTTTTCATTCCGGCTGCCCGAGCTTTATCTGATAGCGAGCGCAGGGCGTTGACGGATGCGGCATCGTCATCACCGGCGATGAAGATGGCCTGAAGGTTGTCGTAGCGGTTGCGCTCCAAGAGGTAGGCGGGGTCTTGGTTGTTATAGGCGGATTCATCGCCGTGGAAAAACTTATTAACGGTGGCGGAATGGTTGCCAATGGTCGGCTCGGCCTCGCCGGAGATATCGATAACGGAGCCGTAGGCATTCGGATGGGTGGTAGCTATTTGCAGCGCGCAGGTGCCGCCGTAACTTAGCCCGCCAACGGTCCAGGTGTGCTGATCGTTGTTGACTTGGAACTTTGACTTTATATCTTTGGGAACATCGCGGGTGAGGTAGGTCATGACTTGGGCGACATCGCTATCGGCGCAGATGGGGTTCGCGGTCTCGGAACCGGTGGCATCGACGGCGATGACGATGGGGCTGCGCCCGCCATTGGCCGCTTGGAATTGATCGGCGGTTTCGTCCGCTTCGCCCGAACCAAACCATTGATCCGGGCCGCCGGGGTTGCCGTGGAGAAGGACCAGAACCGGGAGGTTGTGATCCGTCCAGTATGCAGGCGGGATATACGCGGTGGCGGTGCGCGCGGAGAAGTGGGACGTTGCGCTGGGCAGATCGACGTGGACGAGGGCGGCGCCGGAATGGGTGGTGGTGAACTCGTCATAGTCCATTTCCTTCGCCACAGGGCGCGGGTCGAGGGAGCCGACGTCTGGATAGGTTTGATATTCCATATTGACTAGCCCGACGGTGGCCAAGAGGGAAAAGATTCCCACCACGACCGTGATCACCTTGGGCCTGCGCAGGAGTGCGGCCAAGGGAACTACCGCGGCTAGATAGATGTGCCAGGGTACTTCCCAGTGCCGGAGGAAGAACCACCCAATGGCGCAGAGGACGAGGGCGAAAAGTATCGGCCAGATTTTCTTTTGGGTGATAACAACGATCGCCGCTACCGCGAGGATGAGGAGGAATATGACGCCGTTGACGGGCTCGGCCAATGGCAGGTTCATAAAGAAGTTCACACAGAGAAATCGTAGGCCTGCGCTGGTCCAATCTATCTAGGAGCGAGCTGGGAATTGCGTACCTAGATCCCGTGATAGATAAGTCCAGCCCACATCACCCCGCGCCAGGCTAAAACCACTCCGATCCCGATGGTCCAAAAGAGGTATTTGCATAGGGGCCACCATTGCCGCTGTTTGACCATTTCCCCTAGCTCTTTCGCCATGGTGGACCAGGTGGAAAGTCCACCGGCGAGGCCGAGGGCGAAGAGGGGATGGGTGAAGGGGGCATCGGCAAGCTGCGAAAAGCCCACCGCCAAGCCAAAAACCAAGGAGCCCAGGATATTGGATACGAAGGTGCAATACGGCGAGGGCAGCAGGCGGGTAAAACCGTAGCGCGCCGCGCCGCCGAGAAAACCGCCGATAAGGACGAAGAGCAGGTTCATCGCAGCTTATCCCCAGCGAGGTAGGCGGCGGTGCAGCCCACGAGCGTGGCCGCGACATAGGCCAGGGCGATGCTCCAGTGGGAATCTGCGGTGAAGAAAGCAAAGCCAGCAAAGCTGGTAAAACCGCCCAAGAATCCGGTGCCCCAGAAAGGCCCGGGGCGGGTATATCCCATCAGCGCGCTGCCGACGATGTTGAGGATAAGCAGCGGGATCAGCCCGCCGCCGAGCGCGATAGTTAAGAGATAGCGGGCACCGGCGCCGAGCGCGGCACCGGACCCGGCGATGAGGAAGTGCGGCATGGGGCCCATCATAGTGGGCGAAGTCTCAGGAAAAGCACAGGGCATTGTATCTGAAAAAGGGAGGTTAAACGCTAAACTAACTGGCGTGAACAAGACGTTTGATGTGGTGAGCTTTATTGCTCGCTTTGGCATGGCCGCGGTGTGGATCATCGCCGGCGTAGAGAAGATGGCCCACCCGCTGGACACCATGCAATCTATCGAGGCCTATGAGATTTTCACGCCCGAATGGTCTGGGTATTTGGTCCAGCTCATTGGCCCGCTAGAGCTGGTGGGCGGAATGCTCCTTCTGCTGGGGATTTTCCTCCGCGAGTCCTCCAAAGTTGCGGCCGTGGTCATGGTGCTTTTCATGGTCGGCATTCTCCAGGCATGGCTGCGTGGGCTGGACATCGATTGCGGGTGCTTTGGTGCTGGTGATGCTGCTGCGGAGCCCGGCATGAACTACGGGCTGACGCTGCTTCGCGATGCCGCCTTCCTCGCCCTTACCGCATGGACCATCAAACGCCCGTTCACGAAATTTGCGCTCCACCCGTAGTGGTGGGCACAGTAGGTTGAAAGAGTCCGAAAGTATCAACAGGCAAGGTTTAAATGAGCAAAGTAAGTGACCCAAATGCCAAGTCTGGCAATGGTTTCATCTGGGGCGTCGGCGTCCTCCTCGTTATTATCGCCGTGGTCATTGGCTACATCGTGTGGAATGGCAAGCAAGCCAATGAAATCGAGGTCAATATGTCCATGGACTATAAGGACAACGCGATTACCCTGAAGTCCGATGCGGCCAATGACGATACTCCAGAAGTAGATCTCTACGAAGACTTCTCCTGCCCCCACTGCGCGGAGTTGGCGGAAAGCACCGATGAGGAGATGAAGCAGGCGATTGAGGATGGCAAGCTGGTCGTCCACGTGCGCACACTGAATTTCTTGGACAAGGTGCGTGATGAAAACAATGATGGCTACTCCACTAAGGCTGCGGCAGCCTTGTCGGAACTAGCTAAGTCCGGCGATGTGAAGACCTACTGGAATTTGCGCGACTACATGATGCAGAACCAGCAGAGCGTTGCCACCAAGTGGGACATCGAGGACATCGCTGACCAAGCGAAGGAGCTCGGCGCCGAGGATGCCGTGGTTGATTCCATCAAGAACGTGGATATCGAGCAAGGTAATAAGGTTGGCAAGGCAAACTCAGACAAGCTGAAAAAGGAAACCGACTCCGTTTCCTCGCCGCGCGTTGTCCAAAACGGCAAGGATATTCCGGATAAGGATTCTGGTCAGTCTTTGAATGACTGGGTAGACGTCGCCACCAAGTAGCAGGCGATTTGGTGAGTTAAATACTCGCCATGTATATTCATACGAGTTGCGGCCCACAGGGTTGCACCTCGTATATGGGGCTATGGCGCAGCTGGTAGCGCACCACACTGGCAGTGTGGGGGTCACGGGTTCGAATCCCGTTAGCTCCACAATATAGTGTCCCGAGGCATCGTTGAAGAACGGTGACTCGGGATTTTTTATGCGAAAACACGTCTGGTTCACCGTGTGTTGGTGGTGTCGCCTGTTAACAAAGAATCATGTAATGTAACCCGTGTAAACCGTTGGAACCTTTTTGAAAATGGGAAATCATATGGATCTTACTGTGAAAGCTGCGGCTGCTGGCGCAATCTCTGCAGCCGCACTTGCACTTTCTGCTCCCGCCGCCACTGCGGCGATTCCTGGGAACCCAATGTCTGCTCCGACGTGTGCTAATCAGCAGGTCGTTTTTGTTCCTGGCGGAGCGAATACTATTCCGTCAGCACCTTCGGATGTTCCGCACGGTCTGATTACCGGACAGATGGGCGTAAAGCTCGGACTCCAGCCGGATACGAACGCCACCTTTGTGGGCTACCAGGCCTTCCCATTTGCTGTGTCGAAATATTCTGACTCTTCTAACGAAGGATATAACCGCACGGCAGCTAAGATCCAGCAAATCCAGAATGATTGCCCGAATAGTAAGATTTCCTTGGTCGGCTACTCCGAGGGAGCAGATATTTCCGCACGCATCATCAACGATGCAGCGCACGGGCGCGGACCACTTGATAAAGATAGGTTTGCATCTGCAGCCCTCTATGCCAACCCGTATCAAGGCGGTAATGGTGCTGCGCAGTATCACGATGACATGTCCAATGCGACCGGCGCGCTAGGCCACCTCGACGGTGGGTACGGCGAACTGGGGGCTGACGTGCTTGAGGTTTGCAACCCGCAGGATATTATTTGTAACTACCCACAGGAATATCTGGGATTGGTATCCCCGTCCATGGAAGTGGACGCGGTACACGGCAAGCTTCCTCTGCAGCAGATCGTAGGTGAGGCTGCGCAGCATGGCCCAATGGATAATATAAACCTGTTGCGCGGACAACTTGCGCACCTGCAGTACGGTGGTGCTGAATTTCAGGCAGGCATCGATTGGATCAATAACCACTAACCAGAAAACTCATAAAAATATCCCGCATAGTTCAAAACTATGCGGGATATTTTCTTCCTACTTACTGCAGAGCGTGGCCGATGAACTGGCCATAAGCTGCGGTGCCGTGGGCATTAAGGTGCAGTGGTAGGTTGCCGGGAGCTGGTGGTACTGGGTCAACGAGGTTAACCCACCAGCGGTCTGGGGAGCACATGTCATGTCCTTCAGATATGGGCTGTGCATCTAAGAATGTTGCGCCGTTTTGCTCGGACACTTCGCGCAGGGTGTTTTGCAGGCGCTGCTCTGTATCAGAGACGGCTGCGATAGGCAGGGGAATGATCGAAGAGGTCAGGCAAGTGGTGTTCTCCCGGGTAATGTGCGGGTAACCTACGACAGTCACCTTGGCATTTGGCGCATGTTGGTGGGCTATATCGAGTGCACTGCGGAGACCACCGCGAATCGCACGGTCGGAAGCCTCGATATCCGATTTGTAGGGGTAAGTGTCATTTGCGCCGGCAACGATGACGACATTTTTGGTCTCGTGGTTGAGGTTGCCGTCTTCTGCTGCCTTTCGGAGAGAATTATCGACGTGAATACCGCCAGTGGCTAAAGAGGCACCTGCGCATTGGTACTGGTCAACGTGTGCACCGGAAACATTGTTCATCTCAGTGGCAATGGCGTTATCGGTAACGCAACCTACTCCGGTATTGGCCTTCTTATGTGCCTTGTTCAGTGCATGGTCGGTGAAGGTTGGGTTGGCTACAATACTGTCACCAACGAGAACAGTGTTTCCTGGGACTGCAGCTGTGCCAACGGTACTCGTGCCCACAAGCGCTGTGATGAAAGTAGCAGCTGCGGCGAGCTT
Organism: Corynebacterium sp. KPL2734; assembly: GCF_040225595.1. Taxonomy (NCBI): domain Bacteria; kingdom Bacillati; phylum Actinomycetota; class Actinomycetes; order Mycobacteriales; family Corynebacteriaceae; genus Corynebacterium; species Corynebacterium sp. KPL2734. Next base: position 10,802 of record NZ_JBEHFO010000003.1, read on the forward strand.
ATTAATACGCTTCACTTTTACTCCGCGTTTATTTTCTGGGAATAGGGGAGGGGTAGGGCCTAGTTCCTTAGACCATTGGTAATAATACCTGCCATTCCTGTGTGCCCTACATCAGTTGGGTGCATAGGCATCACGGAAGGAGCCGTGGGGGTCTTAGCAATGACAGCCCACCGGTGGTTGGTATCCGGCTGGCAAGGATCGTGCGTTTTCGCTTGGTTGTGTAGATCGATGAAGTTCACGCCAAGGGAGTCTGCGGCACGTCCGATTTCGCGGTTGAACTCTTCTTCGGCGCCAGTAACACCAGGGATGGACAGTGGCAGCTGCATCCGGTCGTCATTGATCACACAGAGGGTGTCATTAACCGTCATCGGGATGTAGTTGACCATTGTGATGCGGGCATTCGGGGCGACGGACCGAATTTTATCGAATTGTGCGGTCAGTAATCCGCGGTAGGTTGAGCCCTTAGGGATATTTGGGGCGGCGGCGTTAGCCAGTGCATCGACATAGGAGCCAGGCTGTAAGCCGCCATACATGAAGGCGACTTCTTTCGTATCGGGGCCGATATTTCCGGTACGGATCGCGTGTTCGACGTGGGCAGCTACCCAATAACTGGTTCCGTTGCATGTGTAGTCCGCAAGGCTGTGGCCGAGATTCCGGGCGGTTTGGTGTGGCCAGTTGTGGGTGTCATTGCCACACGTGTGGACTGGAATACCAGGGATAGAGAAGGGGCTGACTGCTGCGCGGTCCCCAGGGGCGCCGCCGTTAGCGGAAAAAGAGTCGCCGAAAGTGACCATTTCCTTTCCGTGGGGCTCTGCTGCGTTGGCAGACTGGGCCATCGTCAAGGCGGCACCAAGTGCGAGGAGACCACCGGCGATCTTCTTTTTAATACTGTTAATTCCGATCATAGTTATCCTTTTCAATTCGAGAGAGACAATTTACCATTCGGTAAATGCTTTATATGCAGCATCTTAGTGCGCCGTAGGCCAATAAACTAAATGGTAAAAGCTGTCAATTAGGGTGTGGGATATGTAATCACTTTTCCGTCCTAACCTGGTGTGCTACTGAAGCGGTTATGCTGGTCAATATGCAGACCTTTGCGAAGCAAGTAAGCGATAAAGACCAAGCTGGTGCTGAGGCTGCCGGCCTCCGGTGGTTGGGTGAAGCCACGGATGCGGTAGCCACAGTAATTAGCGCCGACGACAAGGAAATCGTTACAGAACGCATCAACGAGGTAGTGCCCACTTCAGAGGCCGCGCGAAAATTTGGTGCAGAGCTCGCGCGCGTGCACCGCGCTGGGGCGCCGGCCTTTGGCAGTGCGCCGGAGGGGTGGGAAGGCAAAAACTTCATCGGCACCATCGAGCAGGAGTGCACGCCCACCGATAACTGGGGTGAATTCTATGCCCAGCAGCGCGTGCTGCCCTTTGCGGAGCCGGCCGGAATAAGTACCGCGCAAAGGGACTTGGTTAAGCGCGCTTGCGATGCGATCGCCGCCCGCAGCTGGGATGTGGCCCCCGCACGCATCCACGGTGACCTGTGGGCGGGCAACCTGCTTTTCGATGCCCAGGGTGGCATCATGATCGACCCCGCCGCTCACGGCGGACATCCCCACACGGATTTGGGCATGTTGGCGCTATTCGGCGCGCCCTATATAGAGGAAATCTTCCGCGGCTATGGGGCGCCGCAGGATATTGAGACCTGGATTCCCATGCACCAACTGCACCCACTGGCAGTACACGCGCTCACCCACGGCTCGGCGTATAACCGGCCGCTAGAGCGCGCGGCGCTCGCCACGCTAGAGGCGCTGGCTTAGCTGGTTGGACCCTGTGGCATCTGGCGCTTATGGCCACCTCGGTGCCACAAGGTTTCGATGCGTTCGCGGGAGGCATCGGGAACCGCCTTGCCCTCTAAGTAGTCATCGATGTGGGCGTAGGTGACGCCGAGCGCCTCTTCATCGGGAAGCTGCGGTTTATCGTCTTCCAAATCCGCGGTAGGGACCTTGGACCACGTGGACTCTGGCGCACCTAAGTGCTTGAGCAATGCCGCGCCTTGGCGCTTATTTAGCCCGGCCAAAGGGAGGAGATCCGCTGCGCCATCGCCCCACTTGGTATAGAACGCGGTGACGTTTTCGGCTGCGTGATCCGTACCTACAACCAGCGCGCCCACCTCGCCGGCGATGGCATATTGCGCGGTCATGCGCAGGCGCGCCTTGGCATTGCCGCGATTGAAATCATTCAAGGAATCTTGGTTCACCGCGCGCGCCACTTCTTGGCTCAGCGCCGCGGTGGCCGGCTGAATATCAACGGTGACCCGGTGATCGGGGTGGATGAAATCAAGGGCGATCTGGGCATCGTCCTCATCGGCCTGCGTGCCGTGGGGCAGGCGTACGGCCCAAAAATCGGCGCCTTCTACCCGCTCTACTGCCATCTGGGCGAGCTTTCCCGCCAAGGTGGAATCCTGGCCGCCGGAAATGCCTAGCACGTAGCCTTTGGCACGGGTCAGTTCCAAGTATTCCGCGAGGAAATCTACGCGGCGGGCAACTTCCTCTTCTGGATCGATAAAGGGGCGTACATCCAGCTGTTTTATGATGGATTGTTGCAAGTTTTCGGCATCGGGTGACATGACGTTCATCGTAGTCTCCTGACACAATTGCGTGCTGTGAATAAAGAAAGTTATGTCAAGGTAGTTGCAGCAATTGCCGCCCTTGGCGGTTTATTATTTGGATACGACACCGGCGTGATGTCCGGTGCTTTGCTGTATATCACCCCGGAATTTAATATGACAGCCCACCAAGAGGGGTGGGTGACCTCCATGCTGCTGGTAGGTGCCGCGGTAGGTGCTTTGACCGCAGGCCACATTGCGGACCGGTTTGGCCGCCGCTTTACGCTGATTGCCGGCGGCATCATCTTTGTTTTGGGCTCCATCTGGTGTGCACTGGCGGGCTCGGTGACCATGCTAGCCACGGCCCGTACCTTCCTGGGCTTTGCCGTCGGTGCGGTATCCATTGTTTCGCCCATGTATATCTCGGAGATGGTGCCAGCCAAGATCCGCGGACGCATGGTCTCCCTGAATACCCTGTTGATCGTGGTAGGCCAGTTGCTGGCCTACCTGGTGAACTCGGCCCTCGCGCCCACTGAAAGCTGGGAATGGATGCTGGGACTTGCGGCCGTACCGGGTGCGGCCCTGGCTGTGGGGATGATCTTCTTGCCAGAAACCCCAGTCTGGTTGGCCACGCACAATAAGATGTCGCGGGCCCGCGAGGTCGCAAGCCGCGCCGGGATGGATCTGGCGGAGCTTACCTCCCAGGAGACGGCGCGTCGTTCCAGCGGCTCCGAGTGGAAGGCGCTGAAGGCCAATCGCTGGATGCAAGTGACGGTATTGCTCGCCATGCTGATGGGCCTGACCCAGCAGATTACTGGCGTTAATGCCATCGTCTACTTCGCGCCCACCATGATGAGCCAGGTAGGAATTTCCACCACCAACTCGGTCTATACCTCGATTGTCATTGGTGTGGTCTCCGTCATCGCCTGCTGGGTGGGCCTCAAGGTGGTCGACCGTATTGGCCGCAAGCGCCTGCTGCTTATCGGCCTGACCGGCAACGTGATTTCGCTATTCATCTTGTCCGTGGCGTACTCGCACGCAGCCGATTCCACCACGATGGCGATGGTCTCACTGGTATTCATGGCCTCGTTCATTGCCTTCCAGCAAGCAGCGGTCTCGCCGACGACCTGGCTGCTCATCTCGGAGCTCGTGCCCCTGCAGGTACGCGGCTTGGGCATGGGCATCGCCGGGCTCTCGCTGTGGGCCACCAACTGGGCCGTGGCCCAGTACTTCCTGCCGCTGGTGGAGTGGCTCACCGGCCCGGTGGCCTTTGGAGTCTTTGGCGTGCTGGGGCTCATCGCCATCGGCTACACCCGCATTTTGGTACCAGAGACCATGGGACGTAGCCTGGATGAGGTAGGCGAGGAGATGAAATCCCGCTACTCGCGGGAATCCGCGCCCCATTAAGTCCTAGTGTTTTGGTCTTAATGGCCGCGTGAGGTAAAATTATTCCTCGTGTCATGGCTGGGGATTCCCAGTCCGTGCTTTATTTACTCAACCGCATGTAGATTGCGCATAACGAAAGGAGCGCCCGATGAAGGTCCGTAAGTCCCTTCGGTCGCTGAAGAAGAAGCCGGGCGCCCAGGTTATTCGCCGCCACGGTAAGGTCTTCGTGATCAACAAGAAGGATCCCCGTTTCAAGGCCCGTCAGGGCTAATTGAAACTTAAGAAAGTCCGCCTCCTCCGAGAATTTGGAGCGGGGCGGATTTTTTATTTCTACGCTTCGACGCCAGAATGTGAACTTTGCCACATGTTTAGGTGAATAGAAGGTAAACCCGCAGGAATGTCAGGCGTGTAGTTTCACGGTTGGGTGCCGGGGCGGTCAACATGTGGGGTCTCGCCCCTGGCCCTCCTGGGAATATCATGGGTGTAACTACTATATGTTGTGTTAGTTGCGGTCAATTCCCCCAAAGTATAGTGTCGTTGGTGTCGCTCAGAGCGGTGCAGGAAGTGGCCTGAAAAGGGGTCAGAACCTCCGCTTTCTACGAGCAAAAGCTATCTCGCAAAAGGATTTTAGGGAGTTATTATGTCTATCACCGTCTACACCAAGCCTGCTTGCGTTCAGTGCAATGCCACCAAGAAGGCCCTTGACCGCGCGGGTCTGGATTACAACGTGGTAGATGTCACCGTGGACGATGAGGCCCGTGACTACATTATGGCTCTGGGCTACGTCCAAGCACCCGTCGTAGAAGCCAACGGCGGGCACTGGTCCGGCTTCCGCCCCGACCGCATCAAGAACCTTGCCGAGCTAGCCGCCTCTGCGTAAGTAGCCGAGGAGGGAGGTGCCGTCATGTTGGTCGTGTATTTTTCCTCTACTACGGAAAATACGCACCGGTTCGTGCAGAAGCTAGGTTTCCCTAGCGCGCGAATCCCCCTGCGCCGCACCGATGAGCCGCTAGTGGTCAACGAGCCTTTCGTCTTGGTGTGTCCCACCTACGGCGGAGGAGCTTCCATTAGCCACCAAAACTCCCGGCCCGTACCGGTGCAGGTAATTAGATTCCTTAATAATGAGCACAACCGCAGTTTTATTCGGGCGGTTATCGCCGGAGGAAATAGCAACTTCGGCGCCGATTTTGGCAAGGCTGGTGACGTCATCAGCGCCAAATGTAAGGTGCCCTATGTATATCGTTTCGAATTGCTCGGAAACGATGAAGATATAAAAATTTGTCGCGAAGGCCTGCTGGCTAATGCTTCCCAGTTGGGACTGGATGGGGCAGCCTAGCCGCGGTGCGACACACCTAATAGAATCCTGATTTTAAGAAAGGTCGCGTCAGCTGTGAGTACGCAATTGGGAAAGACCGTAGCAGAGCCAGTATCGCAGGAAGAGCAGCTGGATTACCACGCGCTCAACGCAATGCTGAATCTCTACGACGGAGACGGCAAGATTCAATTTGATAAGGACCGCGAGGCCGCCAATCAGTTCTTCTTGCAGCACGTTAATCAGAACACGGTCTACTTCCACGACTTGGAAGAGAAGATCGATTACCTGGTGCGCAATAAGTACTATGACCCAGCGGTCATTGAGGCTTATGACTTCGAGTTCATCAAGTCCCTATTCAAGCGCGCCTACTCTTATAAGTTCCGCTTCAAGTCCTTCCTTGGCGCCTATAAGTACTACACCAGCTATACGCTGAAGACCTTCGACGGCCGCCGGTACCTGGAGCGCTTTGAGGACCGCGTCTCCATGACGGCGCTTTTCCTTGGTGATGGCGATGGTGAGCTGGCAGAGCGCCTCGTCGATGAGATCATGACCGGCCGCTTCCAGCCGGCTACGCCAACCTTCCTGAATGCCGGCAAGCAGCAGCGCGGCGAATTGGTTTCCTGCTTCCTGCTCCGCATCGAAGACAATATGGAATCCATCGGTCGTTCCATCAACTCCGCGCTGCAACTGTCCAAGCGCGGCGGCGGCGTGGCCCTGCTGCTGTCCAATATCCGCGAATCCGGCGCGCCGATTAAGCACATTGAGAACCAGTCTTCTGGCGTCATCCCTGTGATGAAGATGCTGGAGGATGCATTCTCCTACGCTAACCAGCTCGGTGCGCGCCAGGGTGCGGGCGCGGTGTACCTCAACGCCCACCACCCGGACATCATGAACTTCCTCGACACCAAGCGCGAGAACGCGGATGAAAAGATCCGCATTAAGACCCTGTCCTTGGGCGTGGTGATCCCGGATATCACCTTCGAGCTGGCCAAGAACAACGACGACATGTACCTGTTCTCGCCGTACGACGTCGAGCGCGTCTACGGCAAGGCCTTCGGCGATATCTCCGTTACCGAGCATTACGAAGAAATGGTGGAGGATCCGCGCATCCGGAAGAAGAAGATCAACGCGCGCCACTTCTTCCAAACCGTGGCGGAGCTGCAGTTCGAGTCCGGCTACCCGTACATCATGTATGAAGATACGGTAAACCGCGCCAACCCGGTCAAGACCTCCCGCATCAATATGTCCAACCTGTGCTCGGAGATATTGCAGGTCAACTCCGCTTCCGAGCTCAACGCGGATCTTTCTTATGACCAGGTGGGCAACGATATTTCCTGCAACCTGGGTTCGCTGAATATCGCCATGACCATGGACTCGCCGGACTTCTCCCAAACGGTGGAGACCGCGATTCGGGGGCTGACCTCGGTGGCGGATAAGACCTCCATCGATTCCGTTCCATCCGTGCGCAAGGGCAACGATGACTCACACGCCATCGGCTTGGGCCAGATGAACCTGCACGGTTACTTGGGTCGCGAGAACATCGAGTACGGATCCGAGGAGGGGTTGGACTTCACCAACGCCTACTTCGCCGCCATCATGTACGCAGCCCTGCGCGCCTCCAATAAGATTGCCCGCGAGCGCGGCACGACCTTTACCGAGTTCCCCGAATCCGATTACGCCAGTGGCGAGTTCTTTGACTCCTACGATCCGGCGGAGTTCCAGCCGCGCACGGAGAAGGTCAAGGCTCTTTTCGATGCCTCCTCCATCTACACTCCCACCGCAGAGGACTGGGCGGAGTTGAAGGAGGACGTTGCCAAGCACGGCCTCTACAACCGCAACCTGCAGGCGGTGCCGCCGACGGGCTCGATTTCCTATATCAACAATTCCACCTCGTCCATTCACCCGATTGCCTCCAAGATTGAAATCCGCAAGGAAGGCAAGATCGGCCGCGTATACTACCCGGCTGCGCATATGGATAACGACAACTTGGAGTACTTCAAGGACTCGTACGAAATTGGTTACGAGAAGATCGTTGATACCTATGCTGAGGCCACCAAGTACGTGGACCAGGGGCTATCGCTGACGCTGTTCTTCAAGGACACCGCTACCACCCGCGATGTGAATAAGGCGCAGATTTACGCTTGGCGCAAGGGCATTAAGACCTTGTACTACATCCGCGTGCGCCAGATGGCGCTGGAAGGCACCGAGATCGAGGGCTGCGTTTCCTGCATGCTCTAAGCGCGGGCGCGGTCCAGGATAGCGCGGGAGGTGCGCTCGGCGGCTTCGGCCTCGCCGGCGTCAATCTCCCGCGCTAAATCCATATGTAGCTGAGTGGTGCCGCGAATTGGATCCCGTTTGCGGGAGCCAAAAACGGATTTGCCCTTCAAGATAGTCAGCAACGCCGGTGCCAGCGCCGCGATCATCTCATTGCCGGAGGCCTCCAAGATAAGGGTATGAAATTGCAGGTCGGTTTCGAGTTCTTCGCCTACCCGGGGGGAAGGGGTGGTCTCGAGCTCGCTGAGCCGGCCCGCCAGTCGCAGCAATTCGCGGCGCTGCTGTGGGCTGGCATTGCGCGCGGCAAGCTGCGCCGCCACCGGCTCGATACCAAGGCGCAGCTCGTTGAGTCGCGCCACCTGTTCCGCGCGCGTCTTATCGTGCGCCAGCCGCCACGAAATAACGGCGGGATCATAGACCGCCCAACTGCTGCGCGGCAGCACCTTGAGCCCCACTCGGCGCCCGGAGGAAACCATCCCCAGATGCTCGAGGGTACGCATGGCCTCGCGCGCTACGGTGCGGGAGATGCCAAAGCGCTTTTCGATGTCCCCAAGGCGAAACCGCGTGCCCTCCGCCATTTCCCCGCTGACGATATCCGTGCCCAGCTGGTCTACTACAGGGCCTAAAAGGGGAGTGGTTTCTGCCATGGCGCGGGCGTCCTTTCCTGGCTGTGTACTGCGCTTTTATTATAGGTGCGGTGCGGCGGGATGATGCGGGTTGGCATTGGGTATGCTGGGACTCGAAATTCTACACAGTGAAGCATTGGAGTGACATCGCGTGTCGCACGAATACGATGACTACGTTGCTAGTCATGACAGCCCGGTAAAAGCTATCAACTGGAATACCATCCCCGATGACAAAGACCTCGAGGTATGGGAGCGGTTGACCGGTAACTTCTGGCTCCCGGAAAAGGTCCCAGTCTCTAATGATCTCCCCAGCTGGAAGACGCTGACGGAAAAGGAAAAAGAAACCACCATGCGGGTCTTTACTGGCCTGACGTTGCTGGATACCATCCAGGGCACGGTCGGTGCGATCTCCCTGCTTCCGGATTCGCAGACCCTGCACGAGGAGGCGGTGTATACCAATATCGCCTTCATGGAGTCGGTGCACGCCAAGTCCTATTCCAATATCTTTATGACCTTGGCTTCCACCCCGATGATCAATGATGCCTTCCGCTGGTCCGAGGAAAACGAGAACCTGCAGAAGAAGGCGAAGATCATCTTGGCCTACTACAACGGTGATGATCCGTTGAAGAAGAAGGTGGCCTCTACGCTGCTGGAGTCCTTCTTGTTCTACTCCGGCTTCTATCTGCCGATGTACTTCTCTTCCCGGGCGAAGCTGACCAATACTGCCGATATCATCCGCCTGATCATCCGCGATGAGGCCGTGCACGGGTATTACATTGGCTATAAGTTCCAGCAGGAATACAAGAAGCTGGATGAAAAGCGCCAGGAAGAATTGAAGGACTACACCTTTGATCTGGCCTTTGAGCTCTATGACAACGAGATCGACTACACCGAGGACCTCTACGACGAGCTGGGCTGGACCGAAGACGTCAAGCGCTTCTTGCGCTATAACGCCAATAAGGCCCTGAATAACTTGGGCTTTGAGGGCCTCTTCCCAGCCGATGAGACCCGCGTCTCGCCGGCTATCCTGTCCTCTCTTTCTCCCAACGCCGACGAGAACCACGACTTCTTCTCGGGCTCGGGTTCGTCCTATGTCATTGGCAAGGCCGAGGACACCACGGACGATGACTGGGACTTCTAGCCGTTCTTAGTCCCCGCGCACCTTCGCTTCGGACTCAACCGAAAGGTTGATAACGAGCGGGGGGTGCGTTTTTCGGTTTTTGACCTGCACATCTCGCAGGCGTTGTGACATATGACACCCCTGCCTGCCCTAAAGAATTTAAACCTTAAATCGTGCCCGCCCCACGTGCAGGGGGTATGTGACGGTTGTGGTTATTGAGGGAATACCCCCAAGCTGGAGGACCATTAAGAGAAGCTGGCAAGAACGGGGGAAATGTCCTAATATAATCGAAGTAAACCTAGGTGTAGGTGGACCCAGTCCGCTGACACTTTGTTATTCAGGAGGATTCTATGACCGCTGTGGCGCCACGGGTCGACGATTACGTCGCTCCCACACGTCCAGAGCCAACCGGTAGGGAAAAGACCGGTTCAAAGGCTTGGGTATTTTTAACCACCACCGACCACAAGCAGCTCGGCATCATGTACTTGATCATGGCCTTCAGCTTCTTCTTCCTTGGTGGCTTTATGGCATTGCTGATCCGTGCGGAGCTTTTCACCCCGGGTCTGCAGTTCCTGTCCAATGAGCAGTTCAACCAGCTGTTCACTATGCACGGCACCGTGATGCTGCTGCTGTTCGCTACGCCAGTTGTTTGGGGCTTTGGTAACTACATCCTGCCTCTGCAGATCGGCGCGCCGGACGTGGCCTTCCCACGTCTGAACTCCTTTGGTTTCTGGGTAACCCTGCTCGGCGGTGTCGTCATGCTGCTGGGCTTTATCACTCCTGGTGGTGCGGCTGACTTCGGCTGGACCATGTACATGCCGCTTGCCGATGGCGTACACACCCCCGGCATCGGCGCCGATATGTGGATCGTCGGTGTGGGCGCTACCGGTGTCGGTACCATTGCCTCCGCCATCAACATGATCACCACCATCTTGACCCTGCGCGCACCGGGCATGACCATGTTCCGCATGCCGGTCTTCTGCTGGGGCATCTTCACCGCCTCCGCCATCGTGCTGATGATCTTCCCGCTGCTGACCGCAGCCGCCTTGGGCGTGCTGTATGACCGCAAGCTGGGCGGCCACATCTACGATTCAGCTAACGGCGGTGCCATCCTGTGGCAGCACCTGTTTTGGTTCTTCGGCCACCCTGAGGTCTACGTCCTCGCACTGCCGTTCTTCGGCGTTGTCTCCGAAATCGTTCCGGTCTTCTCCCGCAAGCCGGTCTTCGGCTACATCGGCTTGGTCTTCGCCATTCTGGCCATCGGCTCGCTGTCCATGGCCGTGTGGGCACACCACCTGTTCGTCACCGGCGCCATCCTGCTGCCGTTCTTCTCGTTCATGACGTTCCTTATTGCGGTGCCTACCGGTGTGAAGTTCTTCAACTGGGTCGGCACCATGTGGAAGGGCCACATCACCTGGGATACCCCGATGATTTGGGTCATGGGCTTCATGGCTACCTTCCTTTTCGGTGGTATGACCGGTGTTATGCTCGCTTCTCCGGCGCTGGACTTCCACTTGGCTGAGTCCTACTTCCTGATTGCGCACTTCCACTACACCCTGTTCGGTACGGTTGTGTTCTCCGCCTTCGGTGGCCTGTACTTCTGGTTCCCGAAGATGACCGGCCGCATGCTGGACGAGCGCTTGGGCAAGATTCACTTCTGGCTGACCTTCATCGGCTTCCACGGCACCTTCCTGATTCAGCACTGGGTCGGCAACATGGGTATGCCGCGTCGCTACGCCGACTACCTGGAGTCCGATGGCTTCACGGTCTTCAACCAGATTTCCACCATCTTCTCCTTCGTCCTCGGCGCTTCCGTTATCCCGCTGGTCTGGAACGTCTTCAAGTCCTGGCGCTACGGTGAGGTCGTTACCGTGGATGACCCATGGGGCTACGGCAACTCTCTGGAGTGGGCAACCTCCTGCCCGCCTCCGGGCCACAACTTCACCTCCTTGCCACGCATCCGTTCCGAGCGTCCGGCATTCGAGCTGCACTACCCGCACATGGTTGAGCGCATGCGCGAGGAAGCTCACGTGGGCAAGCACTAAAGCCGCACTTTAACTCCTGACTACAGCCGCCTTCCCCAGCCTCTTAGAGGTAGGGAGGGCGGCTTTGGCGCGTGTGGGATAATGGTCGTTGTGAATACTCAAGCTGACACCACGACCATTACTAGTCTCGGACCAGACGCTCCCGGAGCGGCCGCCGCTTTCTTTACTGCGTTGGCTGATTTTCCCGTCCCGCTTGCCGATGTCCACCTCGCCACCGCCTCCAACCACCTCGCCCTCACCGCGCAGTGCGATCTGTCCAGCACCGATACCGCAGCACTAGGGGATCGCGTGCGCGAGGCCATGGCGCCGTTCGAGCATGAGGTGTCTATTGCACAAAGCTATGCTGTTGCCATTATTGGTGAGGAGATAAACGCGGGGGATATTAGCGCGGTGCAGAGCGCCGTGAATGGGGAGACGGTCCGCATGCGCCGGATAGCGCTGGATTCCCTTTTCGCCGTGGAACTTACCGTGGCACTAGAAGATGCCGCCGCGGCGCGGCGGGCTCTGCGGGAGATTGCCGCTGAACGCGGTATCGATATCTCCCTCGAGGGCCTAGGCCATCGCGGCAAGCGTTTGGTGTGCTTCGACTGCGATTCGACCCTGATTGAAGGTGAGGTCATCGAGATGCTCGCCGCCCACGCAGGCAAGGAAGCAGAAGTGGCCGCCGTAACCGAGCGCGCCATGCGCGGCGAATTGGACTTTGAGGAGTCCCTGCGCGAGCGCGTCGCGGTGCTGGAGGGCCTGGATGCCTCGATTATCGATGAGGTCGCCCGCGATATCGAGCTGACACCCGGCGCTAAGGAAGCGATCGGAACCCTCCACCGTCTGGGCCACCGCACCGCCGTGGTCTCGGGTGGCTTTATTCAGGTGCTCGAGGGCTTGGCCACAGACCTCCAGCTCGACTACGTGCGGGCCAATACTCTGGAAATCCGCGATGGCAAGCTGACCGGTAAGGTCATTGGGAAGGTGGTCGACCGCCAGGCCAAGGAAGACTTTCTGCGCGAATTCGCCGCGGATTCCGGAATCGGGATGGAGTCCACCGTTGCGGTGGGCGATGGCGCCAATGACATCGCCATGGTCACCGCCGCCGGGCTGGGCGTCGCTTTTGATGCGAAGCCGGCGCTGCGCGAGGCCGCCGATGCCTGCATCACACCGCGCCGCCTCGACGCCGTCCTACCGATGTTGGGAATTGCCAATGTCTAAGTTCGAGATAGCGCACCAACGCCTCGTTGCCGCCTGTACCGCTCGGGATTCCCACGAGGACCCCGCGGATCCGTCGACCGTGCAGGCGATGCAGATAGCCCTCCACCTCCCCAAGCAGGATCCCCCGGCGCGCAGCGAGGTGCTTACCGCGGCCGCCCGCGCCGTGGTGGCCGCCTGTCTAGATGACCGCGCCGGCGAGGACGGTGCCTTCGCCGCGGCGCTCGCGCAGTGGTACGGCCACCGCATCCGCAAGATTGCCCGCCGGGCGCGCAATAAGGCGTGGCGCGATGTGCAGCTGCTGCCTGGTGTCACCGTGGATGACCGCGCGCGTGCCTTTGCACCTTCAGCGGTGGGGGAGGTGGACCCGCTCATTAGCAAGCTGCAGATCGGCCACACCGACCTCGCGATGGACGAGTCAGGGCCTCCGCTTGCCGATGCCCCCATTATCTACGTCGACCGCAGCCTCGCCATGACCGCGGGCAAGGCCGCCGCCCAAGTGGGCCACGGCTCGATGATGCTCGCCGCCGCCATGAGCCAAGAGGAGGCTGCGGCTTGGGCGGCAGAAGGTTTTCCGCTCTCTGTCCGCGAGGCGGACGCAGAGACATTTCGCACCGCCTGCGCGCAGGAGGACGCGGTAGTCATCATCGATGCCGGGTTTACTGAGATCGCCCCGGATTCGGCTACCGTGTGTGCGCTGCGGCGACCAATCGCTTAAGGGCACCGCGCACCGTTTCTGGGTTCGTGGTTTGCCAGAACCGCGGCATGGATGCCTTGAGGAATGCGCCGTAGCGCTTGTATTCCAGCCGGTTATCCAGCACGGCGACGACCCCACGGTCCGTTACGTGGCGCAAAAGCCGCCCGGATCCCTGCGCCATGAGGAGCGCCGCGTGATTGGCGGAGACCTCCATGAACCCGGAGCGGCCGGCGGCGTCGGCTGCCTGGGAGCGGGCCTGCAGCAGTGGGTTATCGGGTCGCGGAAAGGGGATGCGGTCAATGAGGACTAGCGAGCACGATGGCCCCGGCACATCCACGCCTTGCCAAAGCGTCAAGGTGCCAAAGAGACAGGAGTTCTCCTTCGTGGAGAACTTATCTACCAGCGTGCCGATGGCATCTTCGCCCTGCACATACAGGTCAAACGGCAAACGCGGCGCCAGGGCCTCCGCGGCCTCTTCCGCCGCCCGGCGCGAGGAGAATAACCCCAGCGTGCGCCCGCCGGCGGCCATGATGAGCTCGTATATTTCTTCCAAGGTTTCGGAGGACAGGCCATCCCGCCCCGGCGCGGGGAGGTGTTTCGCGGTATACAAGATGCCGGCCTTCGCCGGGTCAAAGGGCGTTCCTGCATCGAGCGTGTCATACGTACCGGACGGCAGGCCCCATTGTGCCGCCATGGCGTCGAAACGCCCGCCCAGCGCCAGCGTGGCCGAGGTAAGCACCACCGTTTGCTCCCCAAATAGGTTCTCGCGCAGCATGTGCGCGATAGACAGCGGCGCGACGGCGAGGGTATCGGTGCCTTCCAGCCACACCACATCGTCTTGCGCGGCGGGGTCGTCGGTGGCGAAGACTTCCAGGATCCGCCGGATCGCCTCGGCCAAGTCCGTGAGGTGATTACTTAAATTTTGGCGCTCGGCGTTCTTTTCGGGGTCATCGTTGGCCTCGCCTTCTGGGGCGCGGGAGATGAGGGATTTAACGCGCAAGAACTCATCGGCAAGCGCGCGCAAGTGCGCCTGGGAGGTCTCATCCAAATCCGTCCACCGGCCGGGCTCCTGGACGCGCAGCAGATCATCGAATTCATCGGCCAACTCCGCTAGGTTTCCGGCATTGCCCAGTGACTTTGCGCGGTTCGCCGCCATTTTAATGGCGCGGGAGGTAATCTCCGCGGTGGAAACGGAGGTAATGCGCCCATCGAGCTCGTGTGCCTCATCGATGATCGCCACATCATGTTCGGGCAGGATACTGGCCTCAGAGATGGCATCGATGGCGAGCATGGCGTGGTTGGTGACGATGATATCGACATCGGCAGCAGCCCTGCGGGCCTCTTCGGCGAAGCAATCCGCACCATGCGGGCAGCGCCCGGCTCCCAAGCATTCATTTGAGGTCACCGATACCGCCCGCCACACCAGATCCGGAACGCCGGGCTCTAAATCGTCCCTGTCGCCGGTCTCGGTCTCCTGCGCCCAGTCGTGGATGCGGCGCACGGCCTTGCCGCGGTAGGAGATATCGGATTCATCGATAAGAGCCTCCGGGTCATCCGGGGTAGCCGCAATCTTATTCAGGCATACGTAATTATTGCGGCCCTTCATGATGGCGAAGGTGGGGGTGCGCTCCATGACATCGGCTAGCGCCTCCGTTAGCCGCGGGAGGTCGCGCTCCACCAACTGGCGCTGCAGCGCCAGCGTGGCCGTGGAGACGACGACGGTGGAACCCGAGTTCATCGCATGCCGGATGGCCGGAACCAGGTAGGCCAAGGATTTACCCGTACCCGTGCCCGCCTGGACGGCGAGGTGGCGCTCCTTTTCTAAGGCCTTAGATACCGCGTTGGCCATGCGAACCTGGCCCTCGCGGCGGGAGCCGCCGAGCGCGTCCACCGCCGCGCTTAGCAGCGTTTCCGTGTCGTGGTTTAGGGGCTCATCTGCGGGGTCACTCACCCCACACAGTCTAGCGACCTAGTCCTTAAAGCCCACCATTCGCGTGGGCACGGCGGCGTCATCGCGCGAAAGCGCCAGTCCCTCCCACGGCAGGGTCTTGCGGGCCTCGTCCAAGTAGGTGCGAGAGGCCTCCAAATCCGGCAGGTCCTCCACGATGTGCCCATCGCGCATCAAGGGAATGGTCAATTCGCGGGTGGTGAGCTGGCCTGTATCCGGCGCGTCTGCGGCAAAGGGGTAGACGACTTCCTCGACCGCCACGCCGGAAGACCGGTAGGTGCGCAGCGCGCGCTTTGCCCCGCCCACCGATTGCTTGGACGACGAGCGCTTGGCCACCGGCACGCCGTCAACCTCAACGACCTTGTAGACCATGCCCGCGGTTGGGGCACCTGAGCCGGTGACCACGGAGGTACCTACGCCGTAGACATCAACGGGATCACCGCGCAGGCCCGCGATGGCGAACTCATCCAAATCGGAGGAAACCACGATATTGGTATTGTGATTGCCCAGCTCATCGAGCTGCTTGCGCACGCGGCGGGTCACCGCGCCTAGGTCACCGGAATCGATGCGCACCCCGCCAAGCTCTGGTCCGCCGACCTTGACCGCGGTTTCGACGCCCTTGGTGATGTCATACGTATCCACCAGCAGGGTGGTATCGATGCCCAGGGTATCGATTTGCGCGCGGAAGGCCGCCTCCTCATTGCTCGTGCCATCCGGGTTCGTGTGCGCCAAGGTCCAGGCGTGGGCGGCGGTGCCAGATACCGGGATGCCGTAGCGGAAGCCTGCCTCCAAATTGGAGGTGGCGGTAAAACCGGCGAGGTAGGCGGCGCGAGCGGCGGTCACAGCGGCGTACTCGTGGGTGCGGCGGCTACCCATCTCCAAAATGGGACGGCCGTCGGCGGCAGTGACCATGCGGGATGCGGCAGAGGCGACGGCGGAATCGGCATTCAAGATGGACAGCACGATGGTTTCTAGCACCACGCACTCACCAAAGGTGCCGCGCACCGTCAAAATGGGTGAGTTGGGAAAGTACAGCTCGCCCTCGCGGTAGCCATCGATCTGCCCGGAAAAGCGCCAGTCGCGCAGGTACTGACGGGTATCTTCATCCAGGAAATCCATCTGTTCTAGCTGCTCAGGGGAGAAGCGGAAATCTTCCACGGCGCGCAGCACGCGGTCTGTGCCGGCGACGACACCGTAGCGACGCTCATTGGGCAGGCGGCGGGAAAAGACCTCGCAGGTCACGTTGCGGTGGGCGGTGCCATCGCGAAGCGCGGCTTGCAGCATGGTGAGCTCGTATTTATCCGTGAGCAAGGCGGTGGAGCGATCGATAGGGCGTGCTATGTCATTCATGAGCCTGATACTACTCACAGCTTAAGAAGCTTTCAGCATGCCTAGCCACCACCTTGGTGAGCTGCGGGGCGACCCTATGCCCAAAATGCCAGCGAAAAATGATTAGGCTATAAGGCATGAAGCCGCAACACCCCGAAGTCCGTATGAGCTCTCCCATGGCCACGCCCGACTTGGATGAAGGAATCGAAGTTGATGTGGCCGCGAGCGAGAACCTGCCGTGGATGTGCATCGTTTGGGACGATCCCGTCAACCTGATGAGCTACGTGTCCTACGTATTCCAAACCGTTTTGGGCTACGACAAAAAGCGGGCCAACGAACTGATGATGCAGGTCCACACAGAAGGCAAAGCCGCCGTGTCCAGCGGCGAGAAGGACAAGGTCGAGGCGGACGTAAAAAAGCTCCAGATCGCGGGTCTGTGGGCGACGATGCAACAGGCAGGGTAGATAGATGAAACCGTGGAAAAAGAAGAAATCGCTCATGCGCGGGCCCAAAATCACGGCGGTATTCGAGCCCATGGAGCGCGAGGTCATTGGCAACCTCACCGCCACTGTCTCTGAAGCGATCATCGGCCGCGCCCAGTCCGCACCGAAAGACGAGCTGGCGGAAATGCTGGACATGCCCACCGGCCATACCGAAGCCCCAGAGGATCCCTCTTTGGCGCGGTTATTCCCAGACTTCCAAAAGCCCGGCGATGAGGAATACGACGGCGATGCCTCCCTTTTGCGCTCGCTGCACGAAAATGACATCGCGCGGGCCAAGCTGCGGAACCTGCAGGTCATCGGCAATGCGCTCGGCCCCACCGGCGGGGTAGAGGTCTCCATTTCGGAGCAGGAAGCCCAGGCCTTCGTGGCGGGGCTCAATGACCTGCGCTTATACGTCGCGGCCGGGGACGCGACCGACGAAAACCTCATGACGGACCGCGATACCTTGGTGGAATGGCTGGCCTATTGCCAGGATTCCTTGCTGGAAGTGTTGATGGATTAATGATTGACGGAATTAGCATCGGCCATTTTTCCGGCGAAGATACCGGCGCCACTGTGCTGTACTGCGGGCCGAAGGGTGCGCTAGCCAGCGTGGATGTGCGTGGCGGCGGGCCAGGCACGCGCGAGACCGATCTGTTGCAGCCGCACAATACCGTGGAACGCGTCCACGCCATCGTGCTTGCGGGAGGGTCCGCCTTTGGCCTGGCCGCTGCGGATGGCGTCATGCGCGAATTGGAAGCGCACGGGGTCGGTTTCCCCGTCTTTGGCGAGGATAAGCCCGGCCCGCGCGTGCCCATCGTGCCTGCGGCGGTGATTTTCGATCTGCTGGCGGGCCCCTCCCGCCCCGGTCCGGAGGACGGCGCGGTGGCGCTGCAGGCGGCTATGGCCGGCCACGACGAGACGGTTGGCACTGTCGGCGCGGGCGTCGGCGCCACGGCGGGCAAGCTGCGCGGCGGCTTCGGCCTGGCCACCCGCAAAGTGGGAAACTACGAGGTCACCGCCGCGATGGTGGCCAATCCCGTGGGTGAAGTCATCGATCCGCACTCCGGCCACCTCTACGGCGCGCCGGGCCGCACGCCGGTTAACGCGGACGCTTACCGCGACCTGCCGCACCCTGCGGCGAAGCTGAATACGACGATTGGCGCCGTGCTTACCGATGCCCCCGTTACCACCGCCCAGGCCCAACGCCTCGCCATGACGGCCCACGATGGCATTGCGCGCGCCGTTCGCCCCGCGCATTCACCGCTGGATGGCGATACCATTTTCGCCCTGTCGACGGCGCAGGAACCGGGTGAGGTGGATATGGTCCAGCTGTGCGCGGCGGCTGCCGACGTGGTGGAGGAGGCCATCGTCACCGCGGTCACCGCCGCACGCCCTGGCCTGGGGCTTCGCGCGTATCGCGACTTGCTCGGCTAAGATATTGCCCATTATGACTATGGGTGGAACTTCGCGTAATCAGCCGGTGCCGACTAGCACGACCAACCGCGGCCGCGGCCGCGTCAGCACCGGCCTATCCCTGGCCCTGGGGTTCCTGGCGGTGGAGTGGTCGGTCCACCTGATTAACGCCGTCGTCTTCGGCGGCGGGCTGTCCAATTACGGCATCCGCCCGCTCGACGTGGATGGCCTGTGGGGCATTATCACGGCGCCGTTGCTGCACGGCAACCTGGAGCACTTGATGTCCAACTCGCTGCCGGGCGCCCTGTTTTGCTTCCTGATCGGCTTGTCTGGGCGCCGGGTGTGGTGGGAGGTCACCTTGATCACCACCGTGGTAGCGGGTTTTGGCACGTGGTTCCTGGGCGGGGCCGGAACCTCGCATATCGGCGCGTCCGGGCTGGTTTATGGCTGGCTGGCCTACCTCGTGGTGCGCGGCGTATTCAATCGCTCCCTGCTGCAGATCCTCTTGGGCATTATCCTGGGCTTTTCCTATTCCGGGCTGATTTGGGGCGTGCTGCCCGTCGCGGAGGGCATTAGCTGGCAAGGCCACCTCTTCGGCGCCCTGGGCGGCGTACTGGCCGGCATGTTCATCACCTCCGATGATCCGGCAAAGGCAGGGAGGAAATAATGCCTAACGCATCATCTCCCATCGGCATCTTTGACTCGGGCGTCGGCGGGCTGACCGTGGCCCGCGCGGTGATGGAGCAGCTACCGCAAGAATCCGTTATCTATATGGGCGATACCGCCCACGGCCCCTACGGGCCGCGGCCCATCTCGCAGGTGCGGGCTTTTTCCCAGAACATCGCCGATAAGCTGGTAGAACGCGGTTGCAAGATGCTGGTCATCGCCTGTAATACCGCCACCGCGGCATTCCTGCACGATGCCCGCGAGCGCTACGATATCCCCATCGTGGAGGTCATCCGCCCCGCCGTGCGCCGCGCCATGTCCACCACGCGCAATGGCAAAATCGGCGTCATCGGCACCGAGGGCACCATCAAATCCGGCGCTTACCAGGATCTTTTCGCGCTCAACCCCAATGTAGAGGCGGTAGCCACCGCCTGCCCGGACTTCGTGCCCTTTGTCGAGCGCGGGATTACCGCGGGCCGCCAGATCCTCGGCGTCGCCGAGGGGTACCTCGCGCCCCTGCAGGCGCAAGGCGTGGACACCTTGGTGCTGGGTTGTACGCACTACCCGCTGCTTACCGGAATTATCCAGCTCGCCATGGGCGAAAACGTTTCCCTGGTGACCTCCTCAGAGGAGACCACGAAGGACGTCATGCGCCTGCTCACGGAAACGGACATGCTCGCCCCGGAGGGCAACCAACCGGTCCATTCCTTCGAATCCACCGGCGATCCTGAGGTCTTCGCCCAGCTGGCTACGCGCTTTTTGGGCCCGCAGATCGGCTAAGACGGCCGAAATTCCTCCCCCTTTTGCGCGCGGTACCAGCATTTGGGCCGGATTCATGGAACTATTGGTTCCATGAAGCTGACCATCCTAGGCTGCTCCGGTAGCGTACCCACCGCAGACAATCCTGCCTCCGGCTATGTCGTGTCCTTCGATAATGCACCGTCCATCATCCTGGATATGGGATCGGGCACGCTGGGCCAGCTAGCTAAACTGCAGGATCCGTGCGATGCCCACGTGGCCTTTAGCCACCTGCACGCGGATCACTGCGCGGATTTTCCCTCCCTCATGGTGTGGCGCCGCTTCCATCCCATCGCCCCGGCTGCCTCGCGCAACTTCTGCTTCGGCCCGTCTGCCACGCCGACGCACTTGGGCCGCCTGTCTTCGGACGAAGTGGATGGGATCGACGATATGTCCGATACCTTGGCGTTTAGCCCGTGGGTGGCGGGGGAGCGCCAGCTTGTCGATGACGTCTTTATCACCCCCTTCCCCGTTAATCACCCGGTAGAGGCCTATGCGCTGCGCATCGAGCACGCGAAGACCGGCAAGACCATTACCTATTCCGGCGATACGTCCTATACGCCCGCGCTTGTCGATGCCGCCCGGGGCGCCGATCTCTTCCTCTGCGAGGCCACCTGGGGTGCTTCCTCCGAGGGCATGGCACCTGGCATGCACATGTCGGGCGCGGAAGCGGGGCGCGCGGCGCGGGAAGCCGGCGTTCGTACGCTGGTGCTCATCCACATCCAGCCCTGGGGCGATGCGGAGGCCACCGTGGCGGCGGCGCGGGAGGAATTCGACGGCGAGATCGTGCTGGGTACTGCGGGCATGCAGTTCTAAGTTACGCTGGAGGGCATGACTGAATTTACTCGTGCCGATGGGCGCGCGCTCGATCAAATGCGCAGCGTCCGCATTACCCGCAATTTCACCACCAACCCGGCTGGATCCGTCTTGGTGGAGTTTGGCAATACCCGCGTGATGTGCACCGCCTCCGTCGAACTCGGAGTGCCGCGTTTCAAGCGCGATTCCGGCGAGGGTTGGCTGACCGCCGAGTACGCCATGCTGCCATCCGCCACCCACGACCGCATGCCGCGCGAATCCATGCGTGGCAAGGTGAAGGGCCGCACCCACGAGATTTCCCGCCTGGTTGGCCGCTCCCTGCGCGCCGCTGTGGACTTGGAGCAGCTGGGAGAAAACACCATCCAGCTCGACTGTGATGTGCTGCAGGCCGATGGTGGCACCCGCACCGCCTCCATCACGGGCGCCTACGTTGCGCTTGCCGATGCTATCGCCCACCTCAAGTCCGAAGGTGTTGTCCCCGGCGAACCGCTGCTCGATCCCATCGCTGCGGTCTCCGTGGGCATCATCGACGGCGAAATCTGCCTGGATTTGCCCTATGAGGAAGACTCCCGCGCCGAGGTGGATCTCAACGTGGTGATGCAGGAATCCGGCGACTTCGTAGAAATCCAGGGCACCGGCGAGCACGGCCTCTTCGGCCGCGAGCAGCTCAACGGCATGCTGGATGTGGCGCAGAAGGGCTGCAGCGAGCTCATCGCGGCGCAGAAAGCGGCGCTGGGATGGTAATCCTCGTCGCCTCCGGCAATCCGAAGAAGTTGGCCGAGCTCGATCGCATCTTGTCCGAGGCGGGCATTGAGGGCGTGGATCTGCGCCTGCTTTCCGAGGTCGAACCCTACCCCGAGCCCGTCGAAGATGGCCGCACCTTTGCCGATAACGCGCTCATCAAGGCCCGCGCCGGCGCCGCCACGGGTCTGGTGACTATCGCGGATGATTCCGGGCTGGCCATCGAGGAGCTCAACGGCATGCCAGGCGTACTCTCCGCCCGCTGGTCAGGCGAACATGGCAATGACCAGGCCAATAATGACCTGGTCTTGGCGCAGATGACCGATGTGCCGGACGAACGGCGTGCCGCCGCCTTCGTCTCCGTGTGTGCCCTCGTCACCCCCGAGGGCACTGAGCGCGTGGCCGAGGGCCGCTGGGAAGGCCAGCTACTGCGCGAGCCGCGCGGTGCCAATGGTTTTGGATACGACCCGCTCTTCCAGCCAGAGGGCGAGTCGCGTTCTGCGGCGGAAATGTCGCCCGCAGAAAAGAACGCGGTCTCGCACCGCGGCCGCGCCCTTTCCCAGCTGGCCCCGTTCATCGCGGAGCTGGCCGGCTAATTAAGCGTTGAGCTGGAATTGCTCCTCGATTTCCTTGCGGCGCTTGTGCTCCATCCAGAACGAGAGGAAAGGCACCACGCCGGCCAGCGCGGTGGTAATCAGCTTGCCGGCTGGCCACAGCGCGCGCGGGCCCAGAATCAGGATGGACAGTAGGTAGGCCATGTACGCGATGCCGTGCACGATGGCGATGTAGGTCGCCCACTCCGGAATCTCCGCGCCCAAGACGTACTGGAAGAACATGCGGATGACCAGGATGATCAGGAAGATACCGGTCACCGTGGCCGCGATGGAAAAGAACTTCAGCGGGCCGCGGATGCGCGCCTTGCGGTCTGGGTGTACCTGGTTTGTCATGATTTAGTTTCTCCTTTTATCTGTTGGGCCCTCGTCGCGACCCTCTGCGGGGGAACCGCGGCGGCGCCGAGGCTGATTCAACGCATTAAACTCTTCCACATTCAGCTGCGGGCGCTGCGGCAAGAAATCCTCATCGATGGCGGTTTTCTCCGCCGAGCTAGCTGCCGAGCCCCTCACCTCAGAACCATCGGGCGAATCAGATCCTGCGCTGGCGGTTTCGCCGATATTTTCAGGGGCGTTTTCTGAGGCGTTTTCTGAGGCCTGCAGCGAATCCATCTCCCGGGCTTCGTTTTCTGCGGCAAGGCGCTCATTTTCATAGCGCAGGGTGGTGCGATAAGCATAGACCACGAATACCGCAAATAGAGGCCACTGAAAGGCGTAGCCCAAGTTTTGAAAGGTGCCCGAGCCAGAGCGGAAGCGCGTCCACTGCCAATAGGCGAGGAAGAGGAAAAGCACCACGAAAAATATGACGAGGGCGATGTGCCACCACCGCACCTTCACGCGCCGTTTCTTCTGTTCCTCTTGCATACTCACTTCACCCACCCTACCTATCCACCGCCGCAATACGGAATGACCCTGGTTTCTCGTTTATCGACGCGCCGTGTACACTATTCAACGTTGCTTGCGCCCGTGGCGGAATTGGCAGACGCGCTAGATTTAGGTTCTAGTGTCTTATGACGTGTGAGTTCAAGTCTCACCGGGCGCACAAGAAAAGCACCGCAGTACTTGTTCTAAGGACTGCGGTGCTTTTGTGGATCCTAATCTACTTCGGTGAACTTGCGGTCCCAGGAGGAGCGGACGGGGTTGGCATCGGCAAGCAGGATATCGAAGCGGTCATTGGCGATCTCGACGATTTCACTTAACGCAATGCGGTATTCCTGCGCATCGGAATTAGCGAGGCGCCGCACGCCGGCGTCGATCACACGCTCCACCGTGTCATTGGTATCGAGGTACGCGACGAACGGCATGCCAAAGCGCTCGCGGTAGGCGGCGGACAGCTCGGTAATGCGTTCGGTTTGCACGTCGTCGAGCTCGCTAAGCCCCAACGAGCCGCGGTCGGCGGAAATATTCGCCGCCTCATCAGACGAGGCCAGTAGCAGCTCGTCCATGGCTGGGTAGTCGTGGATGAGCGCATCGCGCCGGTCCGCATCCGCGGTCAGCACGGCGACCTGGATGGCGGCGCGCAGCTCGTTGACATCGCTAAACGGCCGGGACTGCCAGGCCAGCTCGAGCGGCCAGGTTTCATTATTGAATAGCGGGCGCAGCGCGGCGGTAAACTCCTCACGCGAGGCCTCATTAAGCTCGTTAAGGCTCACGCCCTTGCCATCGGCGCGCGAGACCTGCGCGCTCGCGCTGCCGGTGTGGAAGAACAACAAGTTGAGCACGATTGCGGTAATCGCGCCGATGGACATGCCAGAAGAAACGAAGGTCTGCGCCCACTCCGGGAAGGCACTGGCTACCTCCGGCTTGAAGGTCACCAGCATGGCTAGGCCCAGCGCGGAGGTGACGATGACGGAGTTGCGGCCATCGCTGAGATCCGACTTTGCGATGGTCTGCAGGCCAACCCACGCCACGTTGGCAAAAAGCGCCAGCGATGCGCCGCCGAGCACCGGCGACGGAATCGCGGCAACGACCGCGCCGGCCTTCGGCAAAAGGCCCAGCACAATCATGAACCCCGCAGCCGCCACGGCCACCCAGCGCGATTTCACATTGGTCAGACGCACCAAGCCAACGTTTTGCGCAAAGCAGGTATAGGGGAAAGAATTCATCACGCCGCCTACCAGGGTGGAGACACCATCGGCGCGGATGGCGCGCACCACGTCATCGCGGCGGATGCGCTTTTTGACGATTTCACCGGTGGCAAACACATCGCCAGTCGTTTCCACCATGGTGATGGTCATGACGATAATCAGCGAGAAAATCGCCACGAGGTCGAATTGCGGCATGCCGAAATAAAACGGCGTGGTAATGCCGAGGGCGGGGGAGGAGGAGACTTCGCTAAAGGAGGCATCGCCAAGCGCGAGCGCCACGCCCGTGCCCAGCACCAAGCCGATGAGCACCGCTAACGTACCCACGAAGCCGGAGGAAAAACGCTGCACCAAAATGATGACCGCGAGCGTGCCAAAGCCATAGAGCAAATCGCGCGTGGCCGGCACGCCCTCGGCATAATTGACAAAGTCATTGGCCGATACCGCCAGCAGCGAAGTACCCATCACCAGCAGCACCGAACCGGTAACCACCGGGGGGGAAGAAGCGCAGCACCTTGCCAAAGACCGGCGCGGCGAAGACGGTAAAAAGGCCTGCGACGATGATGGCGCCGTAAATCGTGGGCAGCGAAGCCACCCCGCCCTCGCCATCGGTGGCGCCGAGGCCAATCGCGATGATGGGCGATACCGCCGTCGTGGTCACGCCCTGCACGATGGGCAGGCGCACGCCAATATGCTTGCCGATGCCCACCGACTGAATGATCGTCGCAATACCGCAGGTTAAAAGGTCGGCATTGATGAGGTGGATGGTCGTTTCCGCATCCAGGTTCAACGAGCTGGCGATGAGCAGCGGGACGATGACCGCCCCGGCATAAAACGCGAGGACGTGCTGCAGCCCAAGGGCGGCGAGTTTCGGCGCGGGGGGAACGATGTCTACGGGGTGCTTGGGCTGGGACGCCACGAAGTCCTCCTTGTTACGGAAGCGAAGCTGACCGCCTTAACAGTAGAGGTAGACACAAGTCGGCGCCAAAGTGTACGTGAGCAAAGCCACGATCGGGGCTGGATTGCCCCCGAACAAAAACGTACGGGTGGTTTATATGAATCGAGCTACCAGCAAAGCATGATGACCGGTTTATAACTGGTGCTCACGGCAATGTTTATGGTTGTTAATTTCGCAAATCGAGCCGACAATGAAGAGGTGACGGGGCTTGATGCTGCGGGATGAAAAGGCGGCATGTGCCCCGGGAAATTTGACCCAGAAGAAGGGAATTATGACTACCGCAACTAAGCCCCAGCAGTATCAAGGGTGGGAAGGTTTTGCGCCCGGCCCTTGGACCGAGGGCATCAATGTCCGCGATTTCATTCAGCGCAACTACACGCCTTTTAACGGCGATTCCAGCTTCCTCGCTGGACCCACCGATAAGACGCTGCGCGTGTGGGACACCCTGGAAAAGAACTACCTGTCGGTCGAGCGCGAAAAGCGCATTTATGACGTCGATACGCACACCCCGACCGATATCGATGCCTTCCCGGCTGGCTATATCTCAGAAGACGATGACGTCATCGTCGGCCTGCAAACCGATACGCCGCTCAAGCGCGCTATGATGCCGTTCGGCGGCTGGCGCATGGTGAAGCAGGCCATCGGCGAGGCGGGCAAAGAGGTAGACCCCGAGGTGGAGAAGATCTTCACCCGCTACCGCAAGACCCACAATGATGCGGTCTTCGATATCTACACCCCGCGCATTCGCGCCGCCCGTTCATCACACATCATCACCGGCTTGCCCGATGCCTATGGCCGTGGCCGCATCATCGGCGACTACCGCCGCGTGGCGCTGTACGGCGTGGACTATCTCATCCAGGAAAAGATCGAGGCACGCGATGCTATTGCCGATGCCGGCTTTTCCGAGCACTGGGCCCGCTACCGCGAGGAGCACTCCGAGCAGATTAAGGCCCTGAAGAAGCTCAAAACGATGGCCGAGTCCTACGGCTTCGATATCTCCGAGCCAGCGCGCACCGCGCACGAGGCCGTGCAGTGGACCTACTTTGGCTACCTCGCCTCCATCAAGTCCCAGGATGGTGCCGCCATGTCCATCGGCCGCCTGTCCGCGTTCTTCGACTGCTACTTTGAGCGCGACTTGGCCGCTGGCATCATCACCGAGGAGCAGGCACAGGAAATCATCGATGCGCTCGTGCTCAAGCTGCGCATTGTCCGCTTCCTGCGCACTATCGACTATGACCAGATCTTCTCCGGCGACCCGTACTGGGCCACCTGGTCCGATGCCGGCTTCGGCAGCGATGGCCGCCACATGGTCACCAAGACCTCCTTCCGCCTCCTACAGACCCTAATCAACCTGGGGCCATCACCGGAGCCAAATATCACCATTTTCTGGGATCCGGAGTTGCCCGCAGGCTACAAGGAATTCTGCGCGCACATCTCCATCGAAACCTCCTCCATCCAGTACGAGTCTGACCGCCAGATTCGCGATGAGTGGGGCGATGACGCCGCGATTGCCTGCTGCGTGTCTCCGATGGAAGTGGGCAAGCAGATGCAGTTCTTCGGCGCCCGCGTCAATGCCGCCAAGGCCCTGCTCTACGCCATGAACGGCGGCCGGGATGAGGTCTCCGGCAAGCAAGTCGTCGAAGGCTATGAGCCGATTCAGGGCGATGGCCCGTTGGATTTCGACGAGGTCTGGCAAAAGTACGAGGAGATGCTGGACTGGGTGGTTGGCACGTACGTCGAGGCCCTGAACATCATCCACTACTCGCACGATAAGTACGCCTACGAGGCCGTGGAGATGGCGCTGCATGATTCCAATATCATCCGCTCCATGGGCTGCGGCATCGCGGGACTATCCATCGTTGCCGATTCGCTTTCTGCCATCAAGTACGCCAAGGTCACCCCGGTTCGCGATGAGACCGGACTGATTACGGATTACATCACTGAGGGCGAGTTCCCGTTCTACGGCAACGACGATGACCGCGCCGATGACATCGCTGCCACCATCGTGCACACCGTGATGGAAAAGATTAAGGCCATCCCGATGTACCGCAATGCCATCCCCACCCAGTCCGTGCTGACCATTACCTCCAACGTGGTCTACGGCAAGGCAACAGGTTCCTTCCCGTCAGGCCACAAGGCCGGCACCCCCTTCTCCCCGGGTGCTAACCCCGAAAACGGTGCGGATAACCACGGCATGGTCGCCTCCATGCTGTCGGTGGGCAAGCTGGATTACAAGGATGCCCTAGACGGCATCTCGCTGACCAATACCATCACCCCGTCCGGATTGGGCCGCACCCCAGAAGAGCGCATCACCAACCTAGTCGGCGTGCTGGATGCCGGCTTCATCATGGAACAATAAGAATCACGACAAGGAGAACCATTATGGCAACCCCAACCTTTGCAGAACGCCTTTCAGACATGAAGGCCAGCCGCGACGAGCACAAGATGAACTCTGGCCTGTACCACGCCAATATCAACGTACTGGACAAGTCCACGCTGGAAGACGCCGTTGAGCACCCAGAGAAGTACCCGAACCTCACCGTTCGCGTCTCTGGCTACGCGGTCAACTTTGTCAAGCTCACCAAGGAGCAGCAGCTTGACGTCATCTCCCGCACCTTCCACCAGGGTTCATAATCATGGCTGATGGCATTACTGGTGTGGTCACCCTGTCGCCGGAATCCGGCGAACGCGTTCGCGGCGTCGCCGCGGGCCTAGGCACCGACCACGAACTCGATGAGATTACCCGTCCCGAGCTCATGGAGGCGCGCCGCACCGGCGATATTGCCCTCGTGCATTCCTGGGAGCTGGTAACCGCCGTCGACGGCCCAGGCACCCGCATGACCATGTTCATGTCCGGCTGCCCCCTGCGCTGCCAGTATTGCCATAACCCGGACACCATGGAGATGAAGACCGGCACCTTGGAGCGGGTAGACGATGTGGTCAAACGCATCAAGCGCTATAAGCCCATTTTCCAGGCTTCCGGTGGCGGCCTGACCATCTCCGGTGGCGAGCCCCTATTCCAGATTGCGTTTACCCGCCGCGTGCTCAAGGAAGTCCACGATGCCGGCATCCACACCACCATCGATACCTCCGGTTTCTTGGGCTCGCGCTTGCGCGATGAAGACCTCGACAATATCGATCTCGTTCTGCTGGATGTGAAATCGGGCGACGAGGAAACCTATCAGCGCGTAACGAGGCGCCAGCTGCAGCCCACGCTCGATTTTGGTGACCGCCTCAACGCGATGGCCAAGCCGGTGTGGATTCGCTTCGTTGTCGTGCCGGGCCTGACGGATTCAGCCGAGAACGTCGAAAACGTCGCTTCCATCGTGGCGCGGTGGAAGTCCAATGTAGAACGCGTCGAGGTCTTGCCCTTCCACAATATGGGTAAGGACAAGTGGGAGGGGCTCGATATGACCTACCACTTGGCAGATACCAAGCCGCCGAAGCCGGAAGACGTGGAAAGAGTCCGTGACGTTTTCCGCGCGAAGGGCCTAGAGGTTTACTAACCTGGGTGGGCATGACTCACTGCCGCCGGTTCGGCCACGATATTATTGAACACACCCTGGAAGTCCCGTGGGATTATGACAATCCGCGCGGGACTTTTGCTCTCTACGCCCGCGAAATAATCCCGCCCGGCGGCGAGGACCTGCCGGCGCTGTTGTATCTGCAAGGTGGCCCTGGCTTTCCGGCCCCGCGGCCAGTCAAACCGACGGGGCTTATCGGCAAGGCGCTCGAGCGCTATCGCGTCATCCTCCTCGACCAGCGCGGCACGGGGCGTTCGCACCGCATCGATAGGCTGAGCCCCGCAGAAGAGCGCAGCGCAGAACACCTGGCCCTGCTGCGCCAGGACAATATCGTGCGCGATGCCGAGCGCCTGCGCGAACACCTGGGGTTGGAGACTTGGTCCCTATTTGGCCAGTCTTTCGGCGGCTTTTGCATCACCGCGTACCTGTCTCAGGCGCCCGAGTCCGTCAAGCACGCGTTTTTCACCGGCGGCATCCCCACGCTGCAGGGCGCAGATCACCTTTACCGCGCGACTTTTAGCAAGCTCAAAGCCCGCCAGGAGCGTTTCTTCCGCGAGTTCCCCTGGGTACAGCACCGCATGGAGGAAATTATCGCCCACCTGGATAATTCCGACGAGCGCCTG
Organism: Corynebacterium sp. KPL2734; assembly: GCF_040225595.1. NCBI lineage: Bacteria > Bacillati > Actinomycetota > Actinomycetes > Mycobacteriales > Corynebacteriaceae > Corynebacterium > Corynebacterium sp. KPL2734. Next base: position 40,059 of record NZ_JBEHFO010000003.1, read on the forward strand.
CACACCGGCGAGCGGCTGTCCTCGCTGCGCTTTCGCACCATCGGCACCGATTTGGGGCGGGGCACGGGCTTCGACGGATTGGCCTACCTCCTGGAAGAGCCCTTCCGCACCGTGCGGGGAGAGAAGGTGCTGCGGGATGATTTCCTGTGGGGCATCGGCGAGCGCGTGAGCTTTGCGGAGGCGCCGCTTTATGCGGCTATCCACGAGTCCATTTATGCCGGCAGCGGCGGGCAGGCGGCGACGCAGTGGTCGGCGCACCGCGTGCGGGAGGAGTTCCCGGAATTTGCCGAGTCCGGCACCTGGCTGACCGGTGAGCACATTTTCCCGTGGCAGTTTGATGAGGATCCGGCGCTGCAGGCCTTCAAGGAGGGAGCGCAGGGGCTGGCGGAGCGGGAATTTACGGCGCCTTATGCGCTTGCCGATGCCCCCACCTCCGCCGCCGCCATCTACCTCGACGATATCTTCGTTCCGCTGGAGGAATCCTTGGCCACCGCGGCACATTTGGGCGATGTGCGCCCGTGGGTGACAAATGAGTACCAGCACAATGGTATCGGCGAGAACGGCGCGGAGGTGATGGGCAAGCTCTTTGCGCTTATCGATGACCACTAGCGAATGCTTTCTGCCTGTGCGAAAATTAATTTCACACTCGTAGTTAGGGAGAGGGAATGTTTAGCTTAATCATCATCGGAATCATCATCTTGCTGGTTCTCGCCACCGTATTTGATGGCTACTACATCGTGCGTACCCGCGAGGCGGCCATCTTGGAACGGTTGGGTAAATTCCAGACAGTCGCCCACGCGGGGTTGCACTTCAAGATGCCTTGGATTGACCGCGTGCGCGATAAGATTTCGCTGCAGGTGCGCCAACTGGACGTAATGGTGGAAACCAAGACGAAGGACAATGTCTTCGTCCAAATTCCGGTCGCGGTGCAGTACGAGGTGGTAGAAGGCCGCGAACGCGAGGCCTTTTATATGCTCTCCAACCACGAGCAGCAGATCGTGGCCTATGTGCAAGATAATGTGCGCTCGTCGGTGGCGAATATGGGCTTGGACGAGTCCTTTTCCTCTAAGGACACCATCGCGCAGAACGTGGCGGCCTCACTGCGGGATAATATGGCCGAATACGGCTGGAACTTCGTCAATACGCTAGTGACCGATATCCGCCCGGATTCCCGGGTGCGCGAGTCCATGAACTCCATTAACGCGGCGCAGCGCGAGCGCGAGGCGGCCATCGCCCAGGCGGAGGCGGAAAAGATCCGCGTGGTCAAAGAAGCCGAGGGTGCTGCAGAAGCGAAGAAGCTGCAGGGTAGGGGCGTTGCAGAGCAGCGCAAGGAGATCGTCGAGGGCATCGCTCAGCAATACGAGCTACTACGCGATGCCGGGGTGCAGGAATCTCCCGAGGTCCTCATGCTGGTGTCGCAGTACCTTGACGCGATGGTGGATGTCTCGAATAACGGCCAAGCCTCCGTGCTCTACATGCCGTCCAACCCGCAGGGAATGGGCGATCTGTTCAGCGGCATGCGTGACGTGCTGATGGCGGACCGCGCGCTGGATGAGTCCGCCGGGCATTAAGGGCCTACCTGCGCCGCAGGAGGAGCATTAGCCCCAAGATGATGGGGACGCCGCCCATGATGAGGAGGTAGGTCGTTTCGGCGGATGCCGAGGTGGGATCGTACAGCTGCGACATCGATCCGGCCAGCGAGGTGCCTATGGCCATGGTGAGGAAGTACAGCGCGGAAAAGCGGGTGGCATAGGCCCGCGGTGCGTGGGCGGCGGATGCGGCCATGCCCACTGGGCCGATGAAGAGCTCACCGAGTGACATCAAAAAGATGGTGCCCGCTAGTACCAAAAACGGCGTGGAATTTTCTCCGCCGCCCACGAATGGCAGCAGGAGGAACATGCCGGCACCGGCGAAGATGATGCCGCACCCCATGAGCGCGCGCCGCGAGTTGGCCCAGCGCGTCATGCCCGCGGCCAAGGGCAGCGAGAGCAGCAGGATAAATAGCGGGTTGAGCGATTGCGTCCAAGCCGGTGGGATCTCGAATCCGCCGATGGTTCGGTTGAGGCGCTGATCCGAATAGACCGCAAGCACGCCGTAGATTTGTGGTTGCAGGGTCCAGTAGGCTGTCGAGCAGGCGAAGAGCGGAATGAAATCCAGGATGCGGCGCCGCTCATCCGCGGTGACCTGCGGGGATCGCAGCATGCTGGCAAAAAGCCTGGCCGCGGCCGCTACCGTGGCGATAAGAAGCAGCACGGTCAGCGTGCCTGGGGAGACGGTGATGACGAGCAGCACGCCGGCTACAAGCGCCGCCAGCGCGATCAGCCCCGCCTTACCCGGGGCCTGGGTGGGGTGTGGTGGGCGCGACGGAACGTTTATCTTTTTCCGCAGTGCGCCGTAGGTGGCGCAGCCGCAGCACATGAGCACCGCTGCGGCGAAGAATCCGGCGTGGTAGCCGTATTCCTCGGCCAGCCACCCAGTGAGCATGGGGCCAAAGAGCGCGCCGACATTGATGCCGAGGTAGAAAATCTGGAAGGCCCCGTCGCGCGCGCCGGCCTCGGCGGGAAAAGCGGCGCCCAGAATCGTAATCGCGGCGGTCTTGAGCAGCCCCGAGCCGAGAGCGAGCGGCAAAAGCCCGATGATGAGCCCCGCGGTGCCGGGGGCGAGCGAGAGGGCAAAGTGCCCGCACACCAACAGCCCGGCGCCGGTAAGTAGGGTGCGCTCGGCGCCCAAGAGTCGGTCGCTAACCCAGCCGCCCACAAACGTAAAGAGGTAGAGCAGGCTGCCGTACGCGCCGACGAGCGCGGTGGCCTGAGTTTGCTCCATGCCGAGCCCACCGGAAGTGGAGTAGAGGTAGTACGCGAGGATGGCTTGCACGCCATAAAAGCTGAAGCGCTCCTACATTTCGATGCCCGCAATTGCCGGCAAAACCACGGGTAAGCGGCGAATTGAACGCTGTTCAAGAACTTTCATAAAAAGGACTATAGCGGCCGAGAGTGTGTGCTAGATCTAATTTGGTGGATATTTCTACTAAAGACATAGCGACAATCGATGCCCACCACATCTGGCACCCCTACGCCGAACCCGGCGCGCCCACGCGCGTGGTCGAGTCTGCCACGGGCGTCCACCTCACGCTTGCCGATGGCACCCAGCTCATCGACGCCATGTCCTCCTGGTGGGCCGCCGCCCATGGCCACAGCCACCCGCGGCTCACCGCCGCTGCCAAGGAACAGATCGACCGCATGAGCCACGTGATGTTCGGCGGGCTTACGCACGAACCGGCTGCGCGGCTGACGGCCAATCTCATGGAGCTCACGCGCCACGACTTCGCGCAGGTCTTTTATGCGGATTCGGGATCGGTCTCGGTGGAGGTCGCCATCAAGATGGCCCTGCAATACCAGCAGGGGATCGGCCACCCAGAGCGCACGAAGATGTTGACGTGGCGCTCGGGCTATCACGGCGATACGTTTGCCGCGATGAGCGTGTGCGATCCCGATGGCGGCATGCACTCGATGTGGACCGGCACCCTGGCGCAGCAGATTTTCGCCCCGGCACCGCCCACGCGCGGGGCGAGCGAGAAGATGCGCGCGGATTACCTGCGGGAGTTGGAAGGCTGCATTACGAACGAGGTCGCGGCCTTGATCATCGAGCCCGTCGTCCAAGGCGCCGGCGGCATGCGTTTCCACGATCACGAGTTGGTGCGCGGGGCGCGCGAAATCTGTGACCGCCACGGAATCGTCCTGATCGCGGATGAAATCGCCACGGGGTTTGGGCGCACCGGGGACCTCTTTACCACCCAGGCGGCGGGAGTGGTGCCAGATATCATGTGCGTGGGCAAGGCGATGACCGGTGGTTTCATGACGATGGCCGCCACGCTTGCCACTGCCCGGGTAGCCGAGGATATGCACCCCCGCGCGCTTATGCACGGACCGACCTTTATGGCTAACCCGCTGGCCTGCGCGGTATCTGCCGAGGCGACCTCCATGATCCTGGAGGGCAGGTGGCGGGGGCAGGTTGCGGGCATCGAGAAGCAGCTGCGCGCCGGGCTTGCCGGGTTGGAGGACGAGCCGGGCGTGGCGGACGTGCGGGTGCTGGGCGCTATTGGCGTGGTGGAGATGGAGCGCGACGTCGACATGGCAGGCGCCACGGATGCGGCGGTGGAGCAGGGCGTGTGGCTGCGCCCGTTTGGCCGCCTCATCTACACCATGCCGCCGTTTATCTGCACCGAGGACGAGGTCGCGCAGATTTGCCGCGGGGTGCGCGCGGCGGTGGTAGGAGGAAAGCGATGATTATCTTTGTCACCGGCACCAATACCGACGTGGGAAAGACGGTGGCCACGGCGGCGCTCGCCAGCGCCTTTGCCCAGAGCGGGCGCGAGGTCGTCTATGCCAAGCCCCTGCAGACCGGCGAGTCGGACAAGAGCGGCGATGCGGCGACGGTGCGGGACCTGGCCGGGGTCGAGATCACGGAGATGGCGCGCTTTCCCGAACCGCTAGCACCGAACCTCTCGGCGCGCCGGGCGGGCATGACTCCGCCGAGCAAAGAGGAGCTCCGGGACTGGATCGCAGGGTTGGACTCACCAGGCCGTGTGGTGCTGGTGGAAGGCGCCGGCGGGCTGCTGGTGCGTTTGGCAGACGACTACACGCTTGCCGATGTCGCCACCAACCTCCTCATCGTCACCTCCCTCGGCCTCGGCAGCCTCAACGCCGCCGAGCTCACCGTCCGGGAAGCACAGCGGCGCGGGATTAACGTGCTGGGGCTTATCGGTGGCAGTTTGCCCGAGAAGCCGGACTTGGCGACGAGGCTGAACGTGGACGAGCTTCCAGCGGTCACGGGCTGCCGGTTGTGGGGTAGCGTGCCAGAGGGGGCGGGTGCGCTCGGCCGGGAGGACTTCACCCTGATGGCTGGGGCGCACTTTCCCGCTGATGTGTGCGCGGAGCTGCTTGCGCACGCCGAGTAGCGCTACCTCGATGAGGCAGCGCTAGCGGACCCAGCGGACCTTGCCGTTTACCCGGGCAAGGCGACCGCGCAGGGGAGGGGCATTGGGATCGTCTTGGTTCACCCCGTTGTGGTACGGGCAGCACACCGTGAGGTTGTCCGCGTTGGTCATCCCACCGTGCTTCCACGCCTGCAGGTGGTGGATCTGAGACTTATCCGCCGGGTGATTGCACGGCGGCCACGGGCAGGTGGGGTTTTCGGCGGCGGCCATCAGCCGCTGCTTTTCCGAGGCAAAGCGCGAGGTCCGATACAGGTTGACTGGGCCTTTCACCGGATGGATGAGCGTGGCTAGGCCGTGTTCGCTGAAGGTGCGCTCTACGAGCTGCGCACCGGTAATGGTTGCACCGTTGGTCAGCCGAAGCGTGACCTCGTCGCTATCGCCATCCAAAATCTGATCCAGCGCGTTGAGCGGGATAATCACGTTCGTCGTGGTCTGCACCGTGGCAGCGCCCTCGCCGCGGAGGAGTTCGCGGAAGGATGCCAGTGGGTTTTCGGGGTCGAGGGCGGAATCGAGATCCGCGAGGAAGGACGAGGGCGCGGTAATGCGCATCGTCCACGGGCCTTCCGGGCGGCGCAGGAGCTGTACGCCCTCGCGCGGCGGCCGGCGGCGCGGGCGCCATTCGCGCAGGCGCTTTTTAGCAAGACGAATGATCTCAGAGGCCGGTCCGTGCTGTCGGCACAGCTCCACGCGCAGGTTCCACGCGGCACGTTTGGTGGCCGCGCGGGCGGCATACTTCTCGATGAGTTTCAGCGTCACCAAATCGTGGTGGCGCGCGCCTGCGGCGGCAAGGCGCTGCTTGCGGCTAAAGGAAGTGGTGCCGAAATAAACCTCCGCTAGACTGAGCAGTTCGCGGGCCTCGACATCCGGCAGGCCGAGCTCGATGAGGGCGCTTTCAGGCATGCCGTGGGCCTCGGCGAGGATATCCATCGCCGAGGAAATCTGGGTGGCATAGGCCTGCAGTGCGTTCATGCCTGCAAATCTAGGCGCGCGCTGCCGCGGCGCCAATCGGGCGCGGCACCGGCCTGTGGATAACTTGTATAAACGTCTACAAAGTTATCCCGCGGCCACCGCGAAGAGATACGAAATCAGCATGCGCTTTAGCTCCATGACCACGGAATTGAACTTGTCGGGATCGCCCGAAATGGCGTAATTAAGCAGCGAGACCACGGTGTGGATAAGGAAGCGCGCCAGTTCAATGCGTTGCGCATCGCTGTGCTCGGTGGCCAGCGGGCGGAGGATCTCGGCGAGCGGCTCCAAGAGCTGCAGCTCGGTATCGGCGGCCGTGGCCCGCGTCGCCGGGGTGGATTGGATGGCGTGCCAAACGGCGCGCCGGGAAGGATCCTCGCGCCACATCCGCGCCAAGTGGTCGATGAATTCATCCAAGACATCCGGCCACTGCGGGGCCGGCACGAGGCGCGAAAAGCGCTCGATTTCGGCCAGGCTGGTGGCGGTATCTTGCCGGTCGAGCTCGCAGATAAGCACGTATTTATTGGCAAAGAACTGATACAGCGTGCCGATGGGGACACCAGCACGGTGGGCGACCTCATCGAAGGTGAAGGATTCGAAGCCGACATCGACAAGCACGGCGCGCGCCGCCTGCACAATGCGCTCAAAGCGCTCCCGGCTGCGCGCCTGCGCTGGCCGACGCCGCGGGACGAGGATTTCCTCCACCGGCTTACTCGAGGCCCTTCATCACGCGCGCGACGTGCCCAGTGGCCTTCACGTTGTAGTGGGTCTGGCCGATGGTGCCATCCGGCTCCACGAGGAAGGTGGAACGGATAACGCCTTGGACCACCTTGCCGTAGTTCTTCTTCTCCCCGAAGGCGCCATACGCGGTCATGACGGACTTATCCGGATCAGAAAGCAGCGGGAAGTTGAGATCGTGGTCATCGCGGAACTTCGCCAGCGCCTCGGGCTTATCGGGGGAGATGCCTACCACCGCGATATTGAGCTCATTGAGCTCTTCTAGGGAATCGCGAAAATCGCAGGCTTCCTTGGTGCAGCCTGGCGTATTGGCGCGCGGGTAGAAGTACACCAGCACGCGCTGGCCTGCGTAATCGGAAAGGGAAACGGTGTTGCCGGTGGCATCGGCAAGCGCAAAAGCGGGGGCGGTATCTCCTACGTTCAAACGAGTTTCAGTCATGGACCCCACTTTACGTGCTCCCCGGCCTGCGCGGTGGAGGCCCTGCACGGTAAGATAAGCTCGTTAAGAGCGAAACTTAAGCTAAGAGGAGAATTCCGTGGCACGCAATATTGAAGATATTCAACGCGATATCGAACGCACCCGGCGCCAGCTGGCTAGCACCCTGGATGAAATTGCGGATCGCAGCAAGCCGCAAAACCTCGTCGATGACGCCAAGGATGCCGCCACCGAAAAGTTGCAGGACCGCAACGTACAGCTGGTACTAGGTGGCGTCGGCGCTGCCGTCGTTGGGCTGATTGCCTTTTCCGTGTTCCGCTCGCGTCGTCGCAAGAGCGACCTGAAGGAATTGCAGCGCCTGCTGTCTGAGCGCCACTAATTTTCCCCGCCTTACCCCCCCCACGCGCGCCGTGGGGGCTTTTTTCGTATGCTAGGTCGCGATGAAAACTCCAATTCCTTTTTATTTGCAGGAAATTTTGACTCGGGTGCGAGGAAATCGCAGCGGCGCGGTGGCGGACTATATTCCCGAGCTCGCGAAGGCGGAACCGGACTATCTCGGCGTGGCCATCTGCACCACGACGGGGCATGTGTATTCCGCCGGCGATGCAGAGGTGGAATTCACCCTGCAGTCCGTGTCGAAGCCTTTTGCATACGCCTTAGCGCTGCAGGAACTGGGTTTGGATGCGGTGCGCGAGATCGTCGGCATGGAACCTTCCGGCGAGGCCTTCAATGAGCTTTCGCTCAACCGCGATGATCACCGGCCGGTGAATCCGATGATTAATGCGGGCGCGATCGCGGTAACGCAGCTAATTAATGGCGTGGATTCGGATCCAGCCGAGCGCGTGGAACAGCTGCGCACCTACTTTTCAAGGCTGGCGGGCCGCGAGCTGAAACTTGATGAAAAGGTGCGCGATTCCGAGCTGCAGGTCTCCGATAGGAACCTGTCTTTGGCGCACATGCTGCGCAATTACGACATCATCCAGGACGAGGCCCATGATGCGGTCTCGACCTACGTGGAGCAGTGCTCGATTAAGGTCACGGTGCGCGACCTCGCCGTGATGTCTGCCACCCTGGCTAATGGTGGCACGCAGCCGGTAACGGGGGAGAAGATCCTCGATGCCGATGTCTGCCGCTTGACGCTTTCTGTCATGAGCTCTGCGGGCATGTACGACGGCGCTGGGCGATGGATGGCCGAGGTTGGCATCCCAGCGAAATCCGGCGTTTCGGGCGGCCTGCTGGGTACGCTGCCTGGCCAATTGGGGGTAGCGACGTTTTCGCCGCGGCTTAATAAAGAGGGCAATTCCGTCCGCGGGGTGGATGCCTTGACCCTGCTCTCAAAGGATATGGGGCTGCACTTGATGTCCACGGATGAGCGTTACGGCGTGCACCCCGTGCGCAGGATGGAGACCGAGGACGATCTCACGGTGATCTTCCTGCAGGGGCTCATCAATTTCAACGCGGCGGAGACCATCTTGCATCAGCTCACCGAATGTGAATTCGGTGAGGGCACGGTGGTGTTGGAGTTATCCCATATCACCGGATCCAACCGGATGGGCCGGCGCATGCTGAAGGAAGGCCTCAGGCGCATCCGCGAGGCTGGTTTCGATATCGCCATCGTGGATCCGGACGGCGAATTGGAGAACCGCACCATGGCGGACGGCACTGAGGTGCCCAAGGGCGAGCCGGAAGATTACGCAATCGCCGAGGAGGCAGTTTAGGTTTGATTCACCTTACTTGGTTAGGCTAGGATAAGCTCGCACTTATCCTCAATTCGAGGATTCCGACTAACCAAGGACTCAAAATGGCATATAGATTCCCCAAGGTAATGGCCGTGGTGGCGGCCTCCGCCACCGCACTTGTAGGCTGCAGTACCGCCGAAGAAACTACTAATAATAGCGGCGGTAGCGACGATGCTGCCCTGTCCTTCACCGATCTCGCGGGCCGCGACGTAGAACTCGACAAGGCCCCCGAGCGCGTCCTGTTGGGCGAGGGTCGCTCCCTCTTCGCCACCGGCATCCTCAATACCGAGGATCCGCTGGATAAGGTCGTGGGCATCGGATCTGACCTGAAGAAGAACGTGCCGGACTACTACAACATCTTGGAAGAAAAGCTGCCCAAGGTCACTGAACTGCCGGAAGTCGGCGCCATCAGCAAGGGCGATGTCACCGTGGAAAACCTGGTGAGCCTGGACCCGGACCTCATCGTGCTGTCCAAGGACCAGTATGACGCCTCGCAAGAGGCGGGCCTGACCGAAAAGATGGACCAGGCGGGCCTCAAGTACGCCGTGACCGATTTCCGCGCCAAGCCGCTGGAAAACACCACCAAGTCCATGGAAATCTTCGGTGAGATCTTCGGCAAAGAAGAGCGCGCCGAGGAATTCAACAAAGAGTGGCAAAAGACCGTGGACCTGGTCAAGGAGCGCGCGGACAAGGTAAAGGATAAGCCCAAGACCTTCGTCTGGCGCGCGGCCGGCGTCATGGACTGCTGTGGCTCCTGGAATAACTCCAATATCGCGCAGCTGGTCAACGAAGCCGGCGGCGAAAACGTAGCCGACGGCGTCATCCCGGGCGAGGTCGGTGCCGTGACCCCAGAAAAGGTCCTCGAATCGGACCCAGACATGGTGATTGCGACCGGCGGCGACTGGTCCGAGAAGAAGGACGATGAGGGCAACCCCGTCGGCTACGCCGCGGTGGGCTATGGCATCGGCGAAGATGAGGCGGAGGCAAGCATCGCTAAGCTGCCGAGCAACCAGCCGGGCTTTGAGAACCTCCGCGCGGTCAAGGAGCACAAGCTGCACGGTATGTGGCACCAGTTCTACAACTCGCCGTTCAACTACCTAGCGCTGCTGCAGATCGCGAAGTGGATCAACCCGGAGGCGTATGAGGATATGGACGTCGACAAGGAGTGGATGCAAGCGCAAGAAAAGTACTCGCCGGTTGCTGGCGAGGGAACCTTCTTTAGCACGAATTAATGGTAAGCGCGGAGGTAGCTGCCCTTACGCAGCAACACAAAAAGCTCACCTGGCAGCGCATTAGCATCGTCGCGGGCCTGTGCCTCATCGCGGCGGTGGCGTTTGTGGTCAGCAACTTCGTCGGCGCCATCGACATCAGTCCCGGCGAGGTCATCAGGGGCATTGTGAATCCCTCGAGCCTGGATGACCAGACGCATACGGTGCTGTGGAAGCTGCGCTTGCCGATGGCCGTCATGGCCCTGCTCATCGGCGTCAGCCTCTCGCTGGCCGGTGCGGAGATGCAGACCATTTTGAATAACCCGTTGGCGGAGCCGTTTACCCTCGGAATTTCCGCCGCGGCGGCTTTCGGTGGCGCAAGTTCCATCGTGCTGAAGTGGCAGCTGCTGACCCAGCCGCAGTTCAACCTGGCGTTGGTGGCGTGGCTGTCGGCGGCGGTGGCGACAGCGATCATCGTCGTGGCTGCCATTATCCGCGGTGCGAAGGCAGAGACGATGGTGCTGCTTGGCATTGGTTTGGTCTTCTTCTTCCAGGCCATGCTCGCGCTCATCCAATACCAGTCTTCGGCCGAGGCGCTGCAGCAGATCGTCTTTTGGTCCATGGGTTCGCTTACGCGCGCCAACTGGGTCGCCAACGGCGTGCTGGCGGGCGTGCTGCTGGTTGCCCTGCCCATTTTGTGGGCGCTGTCTTGGCGGCTTACCGCCTTGCGGCTTGGCGATGCCCGCGCCGCCGCCATGGGCATTAATACCGCGCGGCTGCGCGTGGTGGTGCTCATCGTAGTCTCCCTCGTGGCGGCAACGACGGTGGCCTTCGCCGGCATCATCGGCTTTATCGGCCTCGTGGGCCCGCACATCGCCCGCATGCTGGTGGGCGAGGATCAGCGCTACTTCGTGCCTGCTTCCATGGCTGCCGGTGCGGCCGTGATGTGCGCGGCGCACGCGGCGAGCCTGATGATTAAGCCTGGGCTGGCTATTCCGATCGGCATTGTGACTTCGCTCTTGGGAGTGCCGTTCTTTATTGCCATCGTGATGACTCGAAGGAGGGCGCTGTGGACGTAGAACTCACCCTGCGCGGTATTAGCGCAGCCTACGGCAAGCACACCGTGCTCGAAGCGGTAGACGTGGATACGCTGCAAGGCGGTCAACTGGTTGGCCTCTTAGGTCCCAACGCATCAGGCAAGACCACGCTGATTAAGTCCTTGGCCGGCGTGCACCGCGGGTACAAGGGCGAGGTGGATTTTCTGGTGGGTGGCGAGAGCCCGCGGGGCAAGCGCCGCCGCCAGCTGATTGGCTACGTCCCGCAGGATTTGCCCAGTACCGCGGCGTTGCGGGCGTTTGAAACGGTGTTGATTGCGGCGCGTCGGGAAGCATGCGAGGATCCCATTACCCGTACCGGCGAGGTGCTGCACGCGATGGGGCTGGATGCCATTGCTTCGCGCTACCTCAACGAGTTATCTGGCGGCCAGCGTCAGCTCGTGGCCGTGGCGCAAATGCTGGTGGGCAATCCGGGGCTGATGCTCTTGGATGAGCCGACGTCCGCGCTCGACTTACATCGCCAGTTCTTCGTCCTCGAGGAAGTGCGTGAGAAGGCGAAGCGCGAGGGTAGCCTGGGGCTGGTGGCCATCCACGACATCAATCTAGCTGCGCGCATGTGTGATCAGCTGGTGGTGCTCAAATCGGGCTGTATTCGTGCCCAGGGCACGCCTGGAGACGTGCTCACGCGCGAGCTGGTGGAAAGTGTCTATGGGGTAGAGGCGGACATCGTGGAGCACCGCGGCGTTCCCGTCGTCGCGCCCCAACGTGTGAAATAAGCAAAGGCCGAGCGAAGTGCTCGGCCTTTTTGCTAGCCTTGAACTGCTAGTTTTGAAAACGAGAAAATCGCGAGGTGCGTGCCTCGCGATTTTGCAGTTGTGCGCCATCAGGGAATCGAACCCCGAACCCACTGATTAAGAGTCAGTTGCTCTGCCAATTGAGCTAATGGCGCAGTGTTGACATCCTGCCGTGTGGCTCTCTGTGCAACGAGTAGAAACTCTAGCACCCCGGTTGAAAAACTGTAAAATCGCCTGCTCATAGTGCATTTCTGGGGGAATATAACAGTTTGGATAATGGTGAGCTTGGTTCTGGTATTTGGAGTGGCAAGACGATAGGCTGGATTGGTCTTGAAAGAACTACTGTATTTCTAAGGTCTACTTAGTGATTATCTCCCTCCCTAATTCCCGCCGCATTGCTGCTGCGAGCATTGCGTGCATTTCCCTGGTAGTAGCCTCGTGCTCCGTTAATTCCGCCGCTGAAAACCGCCCGGAGGAGCAGGAAACTACCTCGAGCTCAGCAGAGAAATCTGAGCAGAAAGAAAAGTCTAAGCTTTCCGCCTCCGTGAAGGATGGAGCAGAAGACGTCGATCCATCCAAGCCCGTCACCGTGGAATCCACCACCGAGCTCAAGAGCGTGACTATGACCAATGAGCTGGGCGTGGAAGTTGAAGAAAAACTCTCTGAGGATGGCAAGAAGTGGACCACGGCCGAGGATCTTGGCTATAACCACACCTATTCCATCGTTGCCTCCGATAAGGACGGCAATAAGAAGAACCTGAGTTTTTCCACCTCGCAGGCCGCGGGCGTCGCCCAGGTGGCGATGACGCCTATCCCGGGCTCCGAGGTGGGCGTGGGCCAGGTAATCGGCGTCAATTTCGGTACTTATATCACCGACCGCAAGGCGGCAGAGGACACAATTACGGTCAAGACCAACCCAGAGGTGGAAGGCGCGTTCTACTGGGTGAACAACCAGGAGGTGCGGTGGCGCCCCAAGGAGTATTGGGAGCCGGGCACCAAGGTTGAGGTCAAGGTCGATCAGTATGGCAAGGATCTCGGTGGCGGCATCTACGGTGGGGAAAATACCGGGACGGATTTCACCATCGGGGATCGCACCGTCACGCTGGTGGATAATGCCACCAAGACCATGAAGGTCTACAAGAACAAGGAGCTCTTGCGCACCATTCCGGTATCGCTGGGGCGCGATTACCAATTTGACACCCCGAATGGGCGTTACGTCATTGGTGATCAACACCAGTCGCTGCTGATGGATTCTGAGACCTTCGGGTTGCCGCACGAGGCGGGCGGGTACAGCACCGAGGTGGACTGGGCTACCCAAATGTCTTATTCGGGCATCTACGTGCACGCTGCACCGTGGTCCGTGTGGGCGCAGGGTAATTCCAATACCTCCCACGGCTGCATCAACGTCACGCCAGAGGCCGCTCAGTGGTTCCAGAATACCGTCAAGCGCGGCGATATCGTCCACGTATTTAATACTTATAGCGAAACGCTCAACCCTATGGACGGCTTGGGCGATTGGAATATGTCCTGGGAGGAATGGTCCAAGGGCAACGCGGACGCTAATCAATAATCCGTACAATTTTTAGGCGCATGGCTACAGTGGTGGCCATGCGCTTTTCTATTTTGGACCGCGGAGCGGCAGGCACACTCGATGGGGTAGCCGAGCATGCGCAGCATGTGGAGCGGCTGGGTTTTCACAGGTTTTTCCTCGCCGAGCACCACGGGGTGCCGGGCATCCCCGCGGGCCAGCCGGGCATGTTGGCTGCGCACGTGGCGGCGCACACGCAGCGCATTCGCGTGGGTACCGCAGGCATCATGGTGCTCAACCACCCGCCGTTTCTGGTCGCGGAACAAATCAACCTTTTGGAAGCTCTATACCCGGGCAGGATTGATATTGGGTTGGGCTCCTCGGTGGGCTTTACGGAGCCGGTGCGCAAGGCGCTGCGCCAGGGCGATCCGCTAGATCTCAAGCCGCAGTTCGAGAACGAGGTCGAGACTTTGCTGCGGTACCTGCGCGGCGAGGAAGCGGTGACGGTGCGGCCCGAGTATGCGGGCACGCCCATCTATATCCTTGCGGGCTTCCGGTCGGTTGCGGTGGCCGCGCGGCTGGGCTTGGGCGTCATCCTGGGCGGGCCTGTAGAGATGCAGGAAAAGGCGGCGCGGCTCTACCGCGAGCATGCGCTTGCCGATGCCCCACCTATCATCTCCTCCCTCAATATCGCCGTAGCCGATACCGCGGACCAAGCGCGCGACCTTTTGCTGCCAGAGTCCTATGCAAAGGTCATGGCCCAGTCCACCGGGGAATTCGCGCCGCTTCGCCCGGCCCGCGAATTGGACCTGGAGGGGCTGACGAGTCAGCAACAGAGCCGCATCGACGAGTCCTTGAGCCACGATGTTTGGGGGACGGTGGAGGACGTGGGGGAGGAACTGAGGGGCATCGGCAAGCGGCTGGGCGTCGAGGAGTTCCTGATTACCGGAGATATGCCCGATCTCGCTGGCAGGGCCCGCTCGGAGGAAATGGTGGTGGAGATATAAAAAATCCCGAGCGCGAGGCTCGGGACGTTGGGGTGGCTGACGGGACTCGAACCCGCGACAACCAGGATCACAACCTGGTGCTCTACCAGCTGAACTACAGCCACCATCGTTGCGCGAAAGCAACGAAATATAGGTTAACTCACGCCGCGTAAATTACAAAAACGCCTGGTAATCGGCGGTGGTTTCGGCCTTGAGGTCCTCGGCTTCGGTGGAGGTTGGGCCTTCGTCGGTGCGAAAGACGCTGCGGCGATAAAAATCCAGCTCGCGGATGGACTCGATGATGTCTTGCAGCGCGCGGTGGGCCATGCCCTTATCGGGCTGGTTGTAGTAGGCCCGCGGGTGCCAGCGCCGAGCGAGCTCCTTGATGGTGGAGACGTCGATCATGCGGTAATGCAGCGCCTCATCCAGCCGCGGCATATAGGCGCGGATGAAGGTGCGGTCGGTGGCGATGGAATTGCCTGCTAGGGGAGCGGGGTGCTCGCAGTGCTCATTAATAAGCGCTAGTACCGCGTCCTCGGCCTCGCGGATGGTCGTGGTGGACTGGCGGATTTCCTTATCGAGGCCGGAGTTCGCGTGCATCTCGGTGACGAAGGAATCCATCTGGGATAGTTCCTCTTCGGTGGCGTGGACGACAAGATCGATGCCCTTGCCAAGGATGTTGAGATTGCCGTCCGTGATGACGGCGGCCACCTCGACGATGACGTGGCGTTCTGGGTCGAGGCCGGTCATTTCCAGGTCTATCCACACGAGGCGATCATATTTTGCGGCGATTTCGGGAGAAGACATGCGTTCCATTCTAACCCCGGCCGACAGGGCCCTCCGCGCGCCCCGATCTGCATCCCACAAAGCGACAAGAAAAATTTACCTATCGTTTTACCGACACAGGGAAGTGATTTACGGCATACTTTCTATATCGTGCTTCACAAGGGAGGTGCGAATCACTAAGGAGTTTCTCGATGGCAAACTTTCTCGATGCCCTCAATTCCATAATTTGGTCGCCCGCCCTCGTCTTTTTGTGCTTGGGTGCGGGTGTTTATTTCACCGTGGTAACGCGGGGCCTGCAGGTCCGATGCATTCCAGATATGCTGCGACAAATTTCTAAGGGCGAAAAATCCGACGACGGTGTTTCTTCCTTCCAATCGCTGATGGTCTCGCTATCCGGCCGCGTGGGCGTGGGTAATATCGCCGGCGTGTCCACGGCCATTGCCTTCGGTGGCCCTGGTGCGGTGTTCTGGATGTGGGCGGTGGCCCTCTTGGGCTCGTCCACCTCCTTCATCGAGTGCACCCTGGCGCAGATTTATAAAGAAAAGGACCAGGACACCGGCGAGTACCGCGGTGGCCCGGCCTACTACATCGAAAAGGCGTATAAGCACACCAAGGCCGCGCCATTCATGATGGTCTATGGCATCCTCTTTGCCATCGCCATGATTCTGGCGACCAGCTACTTCCTGCCCGGCATCCAGGCTAACGCCGTTGCTGCTGCGGCTGAGACCGCGTGGGGCGTTAACTCCACCTGGGCCGCGGTTGTCCTGGCTGGCATTTTGGCCATCATCATTATCGGTGGTGTCAAGCGCATCGCTAACTTCGCCACCCTCGTCGTGCCGTTTATGGCCGTCATCTACATCGGCATTTCCATCGTCGTGATGCTCATTAACTACTCGCAGATTCCAGAGGTCTTTGGCCTCATCTTTAAGTCTGCCTTCAACCTCGAGGCTGGGTTCTCCGGCATGCTGGGCGTGGCCATCATGTGGGGCGTTAAGCGCGGTATTTACTCCAACGAGGCTGGTCAGGGTACCGGCCCGCAGTCTGCTGCCGCCGCTGAGGTCTCCCACCCGGCTAAGCAGGGTTTCGTGCAGTCCTTCGCCGTGTACATCGACACCCTCTTCGTCTGCTCCGCTACGGCGTTCATGATTATCTCGACGGATATGTACACCGTCTTCCGCGGCGAATCCGAGGACGGCGAGGTTGTTTACCAGGGCTCGCTTCCCGATGGCGTCGCGGTCGGCCCCGGCTTCGTCCAATCCGGCCTCGATAGCGTCTTTTCCGGCTGGGGCCCGACGTTTATCGCCGTGTCCATTGCCTTCTTCGCCTTTACCACCGTGCTGGCGTACTACTACATGTCCGAGGTCAACTTGACCTACTTCAACCGTTGGGTTAAGTCTCGCCCGATCCGCCGCGGCCTGGTGTGGGCGCTGCGCATCCTCATCATCGTTTCGGTCATCGTGGGCGCTACCACGACTCCGGGCTCTGCTTGGGCGCTGGGCGATATCGGCGTCGGCACCACCGCATGGCTAAATATCATCGCCATCCTCTTCCTGCAGGTTCCCGCGCTTAAGGTCCTGAAGGACTACGAGAAGCAAAAGAAGGCGGGCAAGGAACCGGAATTCGACCCAGAAGCGGTGGGCATCAAGAATGCGGACTTCTGGGTGGACCGCAAAAATGCTCGCGCGGCGGCACAAGTGGCCGGTAGTCAAGCAGCCGGCAAGAATACTGAAAGCTAACCCATCTGGGAATAAAAACGCCCGATAAGCGGCGCGATGGCGGGGGTCGGTAGCACCTTGCTGACCACGTTCATCGCCTTTGATAAGGGGCCAGGGACCACGCGTCGCTGGCCCTTTTGCATGGCCGCGATGGTCTCTTTGGAACAGGACTCATAGGTGGTCCACAGCGCATCGGGAACGACCTTATCCACAATGGTCTGGTCTTCCTCGGCGATGGTGGCCTCGCGCACCGGACCAGGAGCAAGCAAGGTGCAGCTGATGCCAGAGCCCTTCAGCTCATAGTGCAGCGCCTCCGTAAACGCATTCACCCCGGCCTTGGTAAAAACGTAGGTCGCGTTATTGGGAATGGGGATATTGCCGGCCGTGGAACCCACATTGCAAATAGCGCCCGTGCGCCGCGGGAGCATGTGTTTTAATGCGGCGCGGGTCAGGCGGTGCACGGCGGTGCCGTTCAGGGCGAATTGGGAGGACTCGTAGCCCCAGTCTTGGTCCATGAAGGGGCCGAAGCTGGCGATGCCAGCGGAATTGACTAGGATGGAGACTTCTTTGGAGGAGATGGCATCAATTACTGCCTCGACTCCCTCAGAGGTGGCCAAATCTGCGGGCAAGGCAATGGCCTCAATGTGGTGGCGGCGCTCAAATTCTGCGGCGATGCCTTCCAGGATTTCGCCGCGCCGGGCAACGAGAATGACGTTATAGCCCATCGCTGCGAAATCGTGGGCCATTGCCTTGCCGATGCCCTGACTAGCGCCCGTAACCAGGGCGTAGGAGGTACGAGATGGTGCCGGAAGTGACATTGTCGAGCCTTTCGAAGGAGCCAGGTACTAAAGACCCAGCGTAGACAAAAAGCCGGCATGCTGCGAAAAAGTCTCGAGACATCGTAGCTTAAAGGAACGATGTCTCGAGACTTTGGGAGATTCGGATATTCAATCTCCTTGCCGGTACGCTTGTCCCGTTGGAATTTGATTCCCCCACGTGATACTCGCCGATTCCTGTTTACCGCTTATAGGGCAAGAAAGATTTTCGTGAGGTTAGCAAGAACGTTTTCCATAGCGGCGGGTGTAATCCCGTCCTGCGACAGACAGTATTGCAAGTCACTCTTGAGAAGGCGTTGGCAGTGGTCGACCCTCACCCAACTCTTTTTGCTTAGTCCTCCTTCGTAAGCTGCGATTTTAACGTCGAAACCGGATGAGTTGCCTCCACTTGAGAGGGGACACGCGAAGATGGCCTCGTTAGACCCATCGCTGTTCACACTATCGTGGGAGACCACGAGGACCGGGCGACGGGTGTCATGCCACGTTCGCTTACTGTTGGAGACGAATGCTATTTTATCGTCGCTCACATAGTAGAGGCGACCCCGCCGGACAACTATCGGAAAGGGTGAACTCATGGTTCAGTTGCGTGTCCAGCAAAAATGTTGTGGATTAATTCCCTGTTTAAACTGTCCGTTGAATGCGGTTCAATATGCGGAGGTAGCGTTTTGAGAGCGTCAACTCGGCGTCGCATTTCGGGCGAACGCTCAGAAATATGGAGACCGTTAATAAAGTCCGGCCACGCATTGTGAATCTCATTTTTCGGAATGGTGATATCTCGAACGCCGACTCGATAGTGGTGGTCGTAGGGGCCGTAAGTGTGTGTAAAGTTTCGCAGTTGCGTGGCAGTCATTTCGCCAAAGTTTTCCCAAATGCCATCGAAGATTTCCTCGAAATCGTGCAGTATGGCGGTACCCGCCGAGAAGGGCTCCAATGGGGCGGCGGGGCTATCGCCAACCCGAGACTTGATAAACCGGTATAAATCTGGTTGCGCCGGTCCGTGGTCCCACGCTTGGAAAACTCCGGCAGATAAATCACGGTTTTCCAAATGACCATAGAGGCTCTCTGCAAGGTAGGCCAACTTCTGCGCCTTCATATTCGTAATCGAAGGGGTCAGGCCCTCATCAGACTCACGCCGGGTAGCCCAAGAAAGAAACTGCAATAAGGGTTCCATCGACTTCACCTCCTCAACCTCTATTCGAGTCTAACACTAAAACGGTTCGTTCCTTCGTATAAGGGTGACAAGTGTTACTTACATCTGTTATACGGCCGAGGTTGACGTTGCTGTCAAATTAATAGAATGTATATTCGTAAGCCTTTGGGGTTAACCTCTGTATTAATGCTCCTGTTGAAACGCGTAAAGACGTCGCGCTCCGTGTTTGCAGGTCGGGGGAGTGTCAAGTTGTTTGTGTGGTCAGAGTCAACAACTCCCCGTCGAATTCCGCGATTACTACAACACGACACGCCCACACCGCGCACTAGGACTACATACCCCCACACCACATCACTAGCTGCGACCGGAGAAATCATCACCGAGCACTACATCGGCACAGCCCGCGACTACCAAAAGCCTACTGGAAAAAGGCGACCCACCCCTAGGCCCAAAACACGAAAAACCGGCACCCCAGAACAAAAACAACTGAGATGCCGGCTTGTCAACGATGTCGCGACTGACCTGTCAAGCATGTCTCGAGACTTCACACGGTGCCCCCAGCAGGACTCGAACCCGCGACACATGGGGTAGAAACCCACTGCTCTAATCCGCTGAGCTATGGGGGCTGGACAGCACACTCATATTAGCCCACAGCCACGGTGATTTCTAAGCCAGGGGGCGGGCGGAATTGTGTGTGCGCAAAATACCGACCAATTCTTGGGCGGCTGGGGTCAGTTCGCGGTCGGAGCGGTACGCCACGATGGCGTGGAACCGCGGAAGTTCCTCTTTGACCGTTAGCGAAGCGATGCCCTGCGGATGCAGCGCGGGGGCGCACCGTGGCATGAAGCTGATGCCAAAGCCACTGGAAATCATCGGAATGGCAGCGTGCAGCGATGACACGTCTTGAATGTGATTCGGCTTGTAGGAGGGGTGGTTCTCCCACAGTTCATCGTAGAGCTCTGCCATGCCGGGAAGCTCGCGGCAGTGGGGAGGCACCAGCCAGGTTTCCTCGCGCAAGTCCCGCAAGGAGATCGGAGAGGGGAGGTGCGACAGGCTTTCTGGCACCGCGAGGGTGTAGTCGAACTCGGCGACGTCGTGGATGGTCAGCTCGGGCGAGTAGCGGCGAATGAAGGCTTTGGGGTCGGACGTCGGCAAGAGCGCGAGGTCCACCTGGCCCTCCAATAGTCGCTTAATGGCGGTGGTCGCGGTGGAATCATCCAAGCTAATGCGAGCCGAGGGGTGGATTTCGGTGAGCTCGGAGAGGATGGAAGGGGTAAATTCCCAGTTCAAAATGGGACACGACGTCAGGGAGACGGTATTGGCGTTATCGCCGGTGATTTCGCTGATGTGGCGCTGGGCATCGGCAAGCAGGGCATCAACCTTAAGGGCGGTGTCATAGACATAATCACCCGCCTCCGTGGTAGTTACGCCCGAACGACCCCGGGACAGCAACTGGGTATTGAGCTCCTTTTCCAATTTGCGGATGGAAAGGCTCAGGGAGGGTTGTGTCATTTCGAGGGCTGCGGCGGCATGGGTAAAGGACCCATTGTCTACAACGGCACGGAAATAAAGAAGTTGACGGGTGTCCATAGGCTCTATCATGGCATATCCAGGGGAAAAATATGCGTTCGCTTTGCATTAGGGTGGCCCTATAGAATGCGAGCTATGGTCAATAAGCTGGTCAAAAGCACGCAGTCTGGAACGCAAAAACCCCGTCCTTCCTGGGGAATTTTTATTGCAGCAATGCTTTTTGCTGGCTTGGTTGCCGGGTTCGTTTCCTTATTTTTATTGGCGGATTCCTTGGCAGCCTTGGGCATTCCGGACCCTGGGCGGATTACCACCTTTGGCCTGCCACTGTTTCGTGGACTGGCGTGGCTCTTGATGGCGCTTTCTGTGGGCTCCTTTTTGGCCTCGTCGTTTCTCATCGCCCCGCGTGGCGAGAACGATTCCCTCATCGGGGCACCATTATCGGTTGACGGCCATATCGCCGCCCGCACCGGTACGTGGTCGGCCTTCGGCGTTGCGGCCGTGGGGCTGGTAGAAATCCCGATGATCATGTCGGACCTTACCGGCACGCCGTTTTTTAAGGTCTTCAACCTGACCATTCTGAAAATGGCCTTTACGGAAATTTCCTCCACCATCGTGTGGGGGATTGCGGTGCTCATCGCCCTTACCGTGGGAATTATTGGCAGACTCAGTCGCACCTGGGCCATGCAGCCGGTTCTGCTGTTGCTGTCCATCCTGCAAGTAGTTCCCATCGGACTTGAGGGCCACTCGGCGACCGGCGGCGACCACGATTACGGCACGAACTCGCTGCTGTGGCACCTGGTATTTGTGATGCTCTGGGTAGGCGGCCTCATGGCGCTTATCGCGCACGGCCGGCGCTTGGGCCCGAATCTCGCCTTTGCGGTCAAGCGCTATTCCACCATCGCGTTCATGGCCATCGTCGTGCTGGCGGTATCCGGCCTGGTCAATACGCTCATCCGGATGGATATTTCGGACCTGCCGCAATCACCCTACGGCATTATCCTGATTACCAAATTCGTGCTCACCATTCTGCTGGGCATTATGGGGCTTATCCACCGTGAGCTCACCATTCCGCAGTTAGATCGAAACCCGCGGCTCTTTATCCGTATCGCCATCGTGGAGCTCGCAGTCATGGCGGGAACGATTGGCGTAGCCATCACCCTGGGGCGCACCGTGCCACCACCGCCGCGGGACCCAAATTTGAGCTCCATGCAGATCCTTATGGGCTATAACCTGCATGAGGCGCCCACGGTATTCAATATCTGGACGATGTTCCGCTTTGACATCATGTTTGGCACGATTGGCCTACTCTTGGCCGCGGCATACGGCTACTTGGTCTACCGCGTGCACAAGCGCGGGTTGAGCTGGGACAAGGGGCGCACCGCGTGGTTTATGGTGGGCTCGCTGGGACTTACGCTCGTCATGTCCACGGGCCTCGGTCTGTACATGCCGGCCATGTATTCCATTCACATGCTGGTGCACATGATTTTGTCTATGACCATTCCGCTGCTCATGGTGTTAGGCGCGCCCGTCACGTTGGTCATGGAGGCCTACGAGCCGGGTCCGAAGGGCCAGCCCAGCCTGCACGATTATGCCTTGGCGCTGACCCAATCCACGTTCGTGCGGATCATTACCAATCCCTTCGTGAATTTGGCGCAGTACCTGTTTTTCCTCTACGTGCTCTATCTTTTCCCGAGCCTGTACGAATTCGCCATTTCGGAGCACGCCGGCCACCTCATCATGAACTACGTGTTCCTCATTTCCGGCTACTTCTATTTCTGGGAAGTCATCGGCCCAGATCCCCTGCCCAAGCGCCATTCCACGCCCTTCCGCCTTGGCATGCTTTTCTTGTCGATGCCCTTCCACCTCTTCGCCGGCGTGTACCTGATGCAGCTGCAAACGGTGCTTGGCCTCGACTTTTATCAGTACCTCGAGCTGCCCTGGGATCAGGACCTGTTGCAGGATCAGCGCGTGGGTGGGGGCATCGCCTGGGGCTTTGGCCAATTCCCCTTGGTCATTGTCTTTGGCAAGCTCTTCTTGGATTGGCTGCGCGATGACCGCGCGACCGCACGGCGCCACGACGTGCAGGCGGAGGCGGACGATGACGCTGAGCTCGCCCGCTATAACGCGATGCTGGAGAATATGAGCCACGGCGATGAAAGCGGGTTCCGCGGGCACTAAATAGCCGGCCACTTGTGGAAAACTCACCCGAAAGTGACCATCCTGGCGCCACTTTGTTGAAGAGAACAACAAGTTATCCACAGCGCTGATGGTCATAGCATGGTGCGGGTTGCGCTGCGGCAGCAGGATGTGAAGGCGAGCGAGGGACATACCACTCGCGAACTCACAACCTAGTAAAGGAATTTCAGCACCATGTCTCAATACCCAGTGATGCTCACCGGCCGCCTTACCCAAGACCCGATCTTGACCAAGACCTCGACCGGCGCATATAAAACCAAACTGCGCATCGCATCCTCACGGCGCGTTCCTGACCGCCCCGCCGATACCGGCACCGAGGCGGAGAACCAGCGCGGCCAGCAGCAGTGGCGCGATGTAGACCACCTCTTTATTGACGTGGAAATGTGGAACCAATTTGCCATCAACGTCAAGAAATCCCTGGCTAAAGGGATGCCATTGCTCGTCTGCGGCTCGATCGTCTCCGATCAGTGGCGCGATGATGAGGGCAAGGACCACTACCGCACCTTTATCAAGGCACAGTATGTGGGCTTGGACCTAAACCGCCACGTCATTGGTGCAAAACGCTTGGCGCCGCAATATAACCAGGAAAACATCGCTATTCCGGAGCTTGGTGATAACGAAGTTGAGCCCGACGTGGATAACTCCGCGCCGGGAGATACCGCCGCCGATACCGCTGCAGACCGCATCCAAGCGGGAAATAGCGTGGCAGCCCAGGACAGTGAGGAAGTAGCAACGCAAGAGGAGGAGACCGCCGAAACCGTGCATGCATAGCGCCAGCCATCCGCCTCGGGTTCGCCCGACCCGAGGCACCTAGGCGCGCATTCTGATGTAGTGTTTGTGTAGATAAATACGTCTCCCAAATTTTTGCAAAGGGGTAAAAGTGGGCGAATTCATCTACACGATGAAAAACGTGCGCAAGGCAATTGGCGATAAGGTCATCCTTGATGATGTCACGATGGCGTTCTACCCGGGCGCCAAGATTGGTGTGGTCGGCCCCAATGGTGCCGGTAAATCCTCCATTCTGAAGATCATGGCCGGCTTGGATCAGCCCTCCAATGGTGAGGCATTCCTCGACCCGGGCGCTACCGTGGGCATCCTGCAGCAGGAGCCGCCGCTGAATGAAGAAAAGACCGTGCGCGGCAACGTCGAGGAGGGCCTCGGCGATATCTTTGAAAAGAAGCAGCGCTTCGAGGAAATCGCCGAAGAAATGGCGACCAATTACAGCGACGAGCTCATGGTAGAAATGGGCAAGCTGCAAGAGGACCTGGATGCTGCCGATGCATGGGAGGTTGATTCCAAGATCGAGCAGGCAATGGAAGCATTGCGCTGCCCGCCTTCCGATGCCCCGGTGACCAACCTCTCCGGTGGTGAGCGCCGTCGCGTGGCCTTGGCCAAGCTCCTGTTGACGGAGCCGGACCTGCTGCTTTTGGACGAGCCCACCAACCACTTGGACGCCGAGTCCGTGGAGTGGCTGGAAAAGCACTTGGCGGATTACCCAGGTGCCGTCTTGGCCGTCACCCACGACCGTTACTTCTTGGACCACGTGGCAGGCTGGATCTGTGAGGTGGACCGCGGCAAGCTGTACCCGTACGAGGGCAACTACTCCACCTACCTGGATAAGAAGCAAGAGCGCCTCCAGGTTGCCGGTAAGAAGGACGCCAAGCTGCGCAAGCGCTTGAAGGACGAGCTGGAATGGGTACGCTCCGGTGCCAAGGCTCGCCAGGCCAAGAACAAGGCGCGTTTGGAGCGCTACGAAGAGATGGCTGCCGAGGCGGAGAAGTACAAGAAGCTGGACTTCGAGGAAATCCAGATTCCTACGCCGCCGCGCTTGGGCAATAAGGTTGTCGAGGCGAAGAACCTGGTCAAGGGCTTCGATGATCGAACCCTGATTAAGGACCTTTCCTTCACCCTGCCGCGCAACGGCATCGTCGGTGTTATCGGCCCGAACGGTGTGGGTAAGACCACGCTGTTTAAGACCATCGTCGGTTTGGAAGAACCGGATGATGGCTCCGTTGAGGTCGGTGAGACCGTCAAGCTGTCCTACGTGGACCAGAACCGCGAGAATATCGACCCAGAGGCTACCGTGTGGGAGGTCGTTTCCGGCGGGCTGGATTATATTCACGTTGGCCAAAATGAGATGCCATCGCGCGCATACCTTTCCGCCTTCGGTTTCAAGGGCCCGGATCAGCAAAAGCCGTCGAAGGTGCTCTCCGGTGGTGAGCGCAACCGCTTGAACTTGGCGCTGACCCTGAAAGAGGGAGGCAACCTTATCCTTCTTGACGAGCCAACCAACGACTTGGACGTCGAAACCCTGGGTTCGCTAGAAAACGCCTTGGAGAAATTCCCTGGCTGTGCCGTTGTTATTTCCCACGACCGCTGGTTCTTGGACCGCACCTGTACCCACATTTTGGCGTGGGAAGGCAACGTTGCCGAGGGGCAATGGTTCTGGTTTGAGGGTAACTTTGGTGACTATGAGAAGAACAAGGTGGAGCGTCTGGGAGAAGACGCCGCCCGTCCTTCTCGCGTAACTCACCGCAAGCTCACCCGATAATTCCTGAGGAGAATGATGGCGACCGATAACGCGCATACCCACCAAGTGTCCACCCGTTGGGGCGATTTCGATATGTACGGCCACATGATGAACGCCAACTATATCGAGGTTGCCCAGGAGGCGCGCTTGGCTTTTGCCAAGGAGAATATCTATGCCAAGGGTATCGATTTCATGGCCTTGGTGCGTCATCTCGACGTGGACTATATGCGGCCCATTCCCTTTGAGGGCAATGCCCACGTCATCGTGGAAACCTCCGTTTCCCAGATCGGTTCGTCATCCTTTACCACGACCCAGCAGGTCAAGACCGCTGCTGGGGAGGTAGCGGCCACGGTGAACTGTGTGCAGGTTGTCATTGACAAGAAGAAGCACACCCCGCGCCCGCTTACGGATGAGGAAAAGGATATTCTGCAGATGAGCGCTTCCTAACTGGCGCACTAGGCACATGAAGAAAGGTAGGGCCCGTTAGCCATGGTCACCGAGTCGTTTGAAGTTCGCAGCGGAGGACCTGGCTTACGGGCCCTTCTTGCGCGCGCAGTTGGGGTAGACGCGAATGCGTCGGTGCGCCTGCGCCAGCTTGCCGATGACGTTGTCGATGCCTTCGTGACCACCCCCTTCGAGGTCGTCGCCTCCCGGCGGGTGCAGGGGGTTGTCTCCCGCGATGGGGCAGTGGTGTCCGCGGAGACGCTGGAGCAACAGCTCGCGGAACACGATGGCACCGGCATTATGGAACTCGGCCCAGCTCGCGATGCGTCGTGGCCGGGCGCATTGCCCCCGGCCACCGGCTTTAGCGTGGTGGATACCCTGCCGGTGGCGGTGGTTCGCGACCTTTCGGACCAAGGTCAAAAGCTGACCCGGGAGTTTTCCGGTCCTATGGGCCCGCCACCCAGTTTGCTTAATCAGACCGTGGTCACGGTTGAAGGCAATGGACAGACGGTGGAAATCCCGATGCGGATGATCTTTGCCTGCACCAACTTGGGGCTAATTCCGGGGTTCTCTGCCTCCATGGATATTCCGCGGCACCTGCGAGTGTCGAGTCTTGGCCGGTGGGTGCGCCTTGATGCACCGTTTGGCAGCATCTACCGTTCCACGCGGCTATCGGTCCTGTAATCACTCCCCGAATCTGGGATCTTACCGCCCAAAACAGACAGTAAGTAATATCTATAACCCAATAGTCGGGGGTGGTAGTTATTTTCCGGGTGTGGATTTTTAACCCTATACACTGCGGTATCGGGGAAAGTGCGATTATTGCTGTCACCCCCGTTCGTGAAATATACACAAACTTATATTCTCCTTTGCATTCTGCGTTAACCTGACAGCGAGAAGTAAATTTTCGCCACTGTAACCAACACATGAAGGAGAACCTCCGTGCGCATTTCTGTACCTAAAGAAATCATGAATAATGAAAGCCGCGTTGCCCTCACCCCAACTGAGGTGCGGACCTTGGTTGCTGATGGGCACGAGCTTTTCATCGAAACGGGCGCAGGCGTAGGCGCGTCCTTCCCCGATGAGGAGTACGTAGAGGCTGGCGCTACCATCGTTGATTCTGCGGACGAGACGTGGGCCAAGGCCGAGCTCCTGCTGAAGGTAAAGGAACCGCTCGAGTCCGAGTATCAGTACCTGCGTTCGGATCTCACCGTCTTTACCTACCTGCACTTGGCAGCGGATCGCCCGCTGACGGAGGCGCTGACGGAATCGAAGACGACCTCGATTGCTTATGAAACCGTTACTGATCGCCGCGGCACCCTGCCGCTTTTGACCCCTATGTCCCAGGTCGCTGGGCGCTTGGCCGTCATTGAGGGTTCACACCACCTTTTGTCCACCCAGGGCGGCCGCGGCCTCTTGGTCTCCGGTATCCCGGGCACCCAGCCTGCGCGCGTGGTGGTCATCGGCGGTGGCCAGGTAGGCGCGTCCGCCGTTGCGATGGCACACGGTCTGCGCGCAGAGGTCACGGTCTTGGACGTGGATCCGCACGTCCTGCAGCGCTTTGATGACCAGTACGCCGGCGGCGTGCGCACCCTGATCTCTGATCCGTCCACGCTGGATAAGGAGTTGGAGGAGGCCGATCTCGTCATTGGCGCCGTACTGATTCCAGGTGCGGCGGCACCAAAGCTGGTCCGCGAGGAGACCGTGAAGAAGATGAAGGAGGGCGCAGTGCTTGTCGATGTCGCCATCGACCAAGGCGGCTGCTTCGAGAACTCGCGCAAGACCTCCCACGACGAGCCGACCTTCAAGGTCCACGACACCCTCTTCTACTGTGTGGCCAATATGCCTGGTGCGGTGGCTAATACCTCGGCCCGCGCTTTGGCTTCGGCGACGCTGCCGTATATCCGCGCGGTAGCCAACGACAACCTCGATGCCGCAATCGAGCGCTTTCCAGGCTTGCGCTCCGGCGTCATGACCCGCGGCGGCAAGCTGGTATCCGAGCCGGTACGCCAGGCATTCGACTGGCAGGACTAGATAGGTGCTAGCGCAAGCCGGTGCTAGCGCTGATGCACAGTAAAGGGGCCCGTGCACTACCTAATATGGAAGTGCGCGGGCCCCTGTTTGTGGCTTGAAACGCTTGCAAAAGCAGCGTTACAAGCAGGTGAAAAATTAAGGCGCTCTATTGATGAGCATGGCGGCGACGCGCTGCATGTGGTCCCAAACCATGGTGCGATACGCCGGCGGGATGGTGTCTTCCTCGATGCTATCGAGGGATTTTCCCATCAGCTCGAGCCAGCGGTCGTGAGCTTCCATGTCGATGGGGAAGGTCGCATGCCGCATACGCAGGCGCGGGTGGCCGCGGTTTTCGGAGAAGTGTTGGGGACCGCCCCAGTACTGAATCAGGAACCAGGTAAGGCGCTGTTCCGCGCCTTCCCAATCTTGATCTGGATACATGGGGCCAATCACGTCGTCTTCTTTGACCTGGTCATAAAAGCCATGCACTAGGCGTTCAAAGGTAGGGGTCCCACCGATGGCTTCATAGACGGAATTCATTTAGGCATCGTCTCCCTTGTGCGGATTGGCAATGCCGATGCCGTGTGGGTAGGGGGTGCTGATGCCCTCTGCGTGCATGACGTTGAGGACGCGGGACTGGACAAAGCGCTGGACGTCCCACTGGCGGCCCGGCAGCGTCTTGGTGGAAACGCGGAAGGAGACGTAGTCCGGCTCGAACTTGGACATGCCGTCGATGCGCGGGGTGCTGAGCACCATCTTGCGGATCTTTTCGTCCTTGACGGCATCCTTGACGGCCTTGTCGATGACATCGCCAGCAACCTCAGGGTCATTGGATAGCCCGACAGGGATTTGGATGCGGGCAACGGAGTACTCATCGGAGTGGTTAGCCACCTGCAAGATTTCGCCATTGCGGACGTACCACAGGGCACCGTCGATATCGCGGACGGTGGTAATGCGCAGGGAAATGGACTCGACGTCACCGAAGACGCCGTTGCCTAAGTCAATGACATCGCCAATGCCGTATTGATCCTCAATGAGCATGAAAATACCGGAGAGAAAGTCTCGGACCAGTTCCTGTGCACCGAAGCCGAGGGCGACACCGATTACACCGGCAGACGCGATCAGCGGGGCAACGTTGACTTCCAATTCATCCAGGATGGCGATGCCGGCCGAAACCCAGACCACGATGGCAACCGCCGATCGCCCCACGCCGGCGAGGGTCTTAATCCTCGAGGCCCGGCGGGCCTCCCTTGTTTCTCGCAGGGTGTCATCCGGTTGTCCGTCCTCTCCAGACCTGCTGCGGCTGCGGCTGGGCTTTTTGAGGGTGGAGGCCTTAATGCTGTTTTTCGCCAGCCGGTTGATGAGGTGGCGCAGCGCCCAGTGCGCAATGAAGGCCAAGATGATAATGAGGCCGATGCGAATGGGCCGCTCGATAAGCCAAAGCTGAACGTTTTCGTCGTTCCAGAAGCTCGATACGGACTCGACTGCATCGTCTTTTTTCTCTGCAGCGCCCTGAGCCGTGATAAATAAGTTCGTACTCATCATTCTTTCTTGATCGTAGACACAAGCTAACCGCACCCATTGTAGAGAAGAATCCTGAAATCTCACTGACAGCGCAGAAATTGCAGCGCGGGCGGAACCGAATATAAATTGCCGAATGGCCGGTGTGGATGAACCGCTTAGTCTACGATTGGGAGGCATGACTGAACACAGCGCGCATAACTTGGCAAAAGGATTTTCATCCCGATCCATTCACGCTGGATATCACCCGGATCCGCACATGGGATCCATTAACGTGCCGATCTACGCCTCGACCACGTTCGCCCAAGATGGCCTCGCGCAGCTGCGCGGCGGCTTCGAATACGGGCGCGTGGCCAACCCGACGGTTCGATCCCTTGAAAAGACCTTGGCTGCGCTGGAGGGCGCGGACTACGCCCGCGTCTTTGCCACTGGTATGGCAGCCGCCGATACGATGGTGCGCATTCTGGTGCGCCCCGGCGACCACGTCATCTTGGGCAATGACTCCTACGGCGGTTCCTACCGCCTGCTTAATGATTTCACGGAGTGGGGCGTGGAGATGTCCATTATCAATACCTGCGATGTCGATGCCGTCGCCGCTGCGGTCAAGGACAATACCAAGCTCATCTGGCTAGAAACCCCGACCAACCCGGCGCTGAATATCACCGATATTGCGGCAGTGGCCAAGGTTAAGGGCAATGCTCAGGTGCTGGTGGATAATACTTTCGCCACACCGTACCTCCAGAACCCGCTCGCACTCGGCGCAGACCACGTCCTGCACTCCACCACGAAGTACTTGGGTGGGCATTCCGATGTCCTCGGTGGCGCCGTAGTTACCAATGACCCCGAGGTGGATGAGCAGCTGCTGTATTTCCAGGGCAATGTGGGCGCGGTCGCCTCGCCTTTCGATGCTTACCTGACCGCCCGCGGTATTAAGACCCTCGGCGTGCGCATGGACCGCCACTGCGCCAATGCGCAAAAGGTGGCGGAATTCTTACAGGCCCGCCCAGAGGTCAAACAGGTGCGGTACCCGGGATTGGCGGAGCACCCGGGCCACGAGCTGGCGGCGCAGCAGATGCGCGGGTTCGGCGGCATGATGTCCGTGCGCTTCCACAACCCAGAGCACGCCAAGCAGATTTGTTTGAATACGCGGCTTATCTGCCTAGCGGAATCGCTGGGTGGGGTGGAATCGCTCATCGAGCACCCGCAGAATATGACCCACGTATCGGCTGAAGGCTCCGAATTGGTGCCGCCGGAGGACATGGTGCGCATCTCCATCGGCATCGAGGACATCGATGACCTGCTAGCGGATCTGCAGCAGGCCCTCGACGCCCTTTAAAAGCGCTCTAAAACGCGTACTTAGTGGCCGCCGGCAACCTTTAAGAGGGAACCGGCGGTCTTATCTGTTTCCTGCAGCATGAGCGGATCCGTGCCCGGCATGGGGGAAATCGTTGTATCCGGCCACTGCGCATAGGTGGGGATGCCCACGATATGCAGGCGTTCATCCAGGCTGCCGTCCGGATGGACGGTGCGCCGCGTGGCACCATCGGTTTCGGGGGAACCGGTGTCCTGCCCGTGATCAGCAAACGGACGCACCCGCTCATTCTCGGCTAATCCGCGGGTGAGCGGATCGTCGGCGACGCGGATATCGGGCTTGTGCATAAAGGCATCGACAAGCGTGGGCGCGGATGCCGAGCGCGGGCCAGAGGTCAGGGTGAAATGGTCTGACTCGATGGCGAGGGTGGGGTGATCGCCGAGGAAGCGGACTAGGTGGGCATCGACAAGCGCGAGCAATTGGCGCACGCGGAAAAGCGGAGGTCCCGAGCCCACCATCTGCCCAAAGGACATGAACTGCGCGTAGCGGCCCGTGCGGGACTCGCGGGTATAGCGGCCCTCCGCGCCGAGGATGGAGGCGGGCTTGCGCGACTGGGACAGCGACCACAGTGCTGCCTTCATGGGCGAATCGTGGCCGGCGGCAGCCTCCTGAATATCGCTCGCCAGGCTATCCGCAATGTGGGCGGTGAGCGCCGAAATATCGCCGGTAAAACCAGCGACCTGGTACATAAGATCTGTCATATCCCACGGCAGGGTGACCAGGGGAGCAAGGGCGGTGCCGAGATCATCTGGCGCGGTGGAATCGATGACCGCGAGGATCTCTTCGCGCGGGCGGAGCAGCGCTTCCGGATTCACCCGTTCCAGCGTGGTGATATACGTCTCGTAGCTATCGCGGGCGATGGCAGGCCAAACCTGGGCGTCAAAGTCGATGTCCTCAGTGCCCTGGAGCTTGTCGATGACCTCATGCAACCGCCGCCGCGGCATCGTGGGCGGCAGCTCGTTGTACTCGGATTTGGGATGAAAGGGATAACCGCGCCCGGACGAGACGATGAAATGTGGTTCCTTCCCGCTCGCCTCGTAGCGCAGGCCGGAGCGGGTGGTGGCATCCTCGACGAATTTGCCCCCGCGCTCGATGGTGGTTAGCGCCATGATGTCATAAAAGCCCATGCCCAGACCGCGCACCAACACGTCTTCACCGGCGGGAATGGCGCCATAGTCTTGTTCCACGGGGTTGCCCGGTGCGATCCACCGCAACCCAGACTCCGCCAAGCGCTGCTCCTCATCATTAAAGCGCGGCGCCATCCAGCCATAGGCTAGGACCGTGGCATCGGCGCG
Source organism: Corynebacterium sp. KPL2734 (assembly GCF_040225595.1). NCBI lineage: Bacteria > Bacillati > Actinomycetota > Actinomycetes > Mycobacteriales > Corynebacteriaceae > Corynebacterium > Corynebacterium sp. KPL2734. The sequence goes on from NZ_JBEHFO010000003.1 coordinate 71,893, forward strand.
CACCTGCGAGCCATCGTCCAAGTGCAGGATATCGGCCGCGCCGTCTGCGGAGATGGTCTCCACGCGGTGGTGGTGGCTGACCGTAGAAATGCTCTCCGGCAGGCGCGCCAGCACCACATCATAGACCCAGCGCAGGTACTCGCCATATAACGCGCGGGTGGGGTTGGACTCCGGGCGGGTAGCGGCCAGCTCCGCGCGGTACTCGGTGGCAATATGCGCGGCCGGAGGGTGCTGGGTAAAAAGCTCGCGCTTGGCAGGAGCTACCTTATCGCCCTCGCCGCGCAGCAGTTGGATCCACTCGTATTGCGTCGGCCCCTCGAGCACTGGGGCATTCACCGTCGCGCCGGGCTCGGTAAAAAGCGTGACGGCGCCCGCGCGCGTATTCATGCACAGGGTCTTGGTTTGGGCGGTGTCCCAGACGCGGCCGGCGCCGTGCTGGGCCTCGTCGATGAGGTGGACGGTAACGGGGGAACTGGAATCATCCATGCGGGCGGCGAGGCGTTCCAAGATGGAAATGCCGCGCGGGCCCATGCCGACGATCGCGATTGCAGGAGTAGCCATAGCCCCTATCGTTCCACATCGCGGAACGGGGACGGACGCCGCGCACCGCTAGCATCCATTTTCCCTATGATGGGGTGGCATGACTGATACCATGAATGTGCCAGAGAAAATCGCCGTCGTTACCGGTGCCACCGGTGGCATGGGGCGCGAGATCATCAAGGATCTCGCCCGCGATCACCACGTGTATGCGCTGGGCCGCAGCGCCGAAGAGCTGCCGGAGGCCGCGAATATCACGCCGGTTGCCAGCGACTTGGTCGCCGGCTTGGACGAGGGCATGCAGCTGCCCGAGCTAGAGCGGGTCGATGTGCTCGTGCACGGCGCGGCGCGCGCCACGAAGTTCTCGGTGGAAGAGGCCACCCCGCACGATTGGCGCGCCCACATGGACTTAAACGTCCACGCGCCGGCGGAGGTCACCCGCGCGCTCTTGCCGCAGCTGCGCAAGGCAGAGGGCACCGTCGTCTTCATTAACTCGGGGGCGGGGCGCAAGAGCTACGGCGATAACGTGGTTTATGCCGCGACGAAGCACGCGCTGTATGCGCTTGCCGATGCCCTGCGTATCTCCGAACCCGGTATCCGCGTCTCCACCGTGGCGCCAGGCCCCACCGACACCCCGATGCTGGAGGGCCTGCAGGACTATAACCCGAGCGAGGTTATTGCGCCCGTGGAGGTGGCGCGCGCCATCCGCACCGTCGTGGAGGCTGGGCCCACCACCCAGCTCACGGAGATCCAGGTGCGCCCGCGCATCGAGCTGAACCTCCGCAAGAAATAGTCACCTAGTTGGCGTCGACCTCGCGGTTGCGCAGGGCGCGGGCCACGCGGTCGCGCTGCTCGGTGATCGCGCGGCGCAGGCCGCCTGCCAGATCCTTCTGCAGGAAGGCATCGGCGCGATCGAGGCCGTCTTGGGTGATATCCCAGGACGGGAATAGCCCGGTGACGGTGGTCAGGCCCACCTCGGAGGACTGGGAATCCCAGATCTTTTCGGCCACCTCAAAGAATTCCGCGGTGGGCAGGAGGTCATCGGAGTGCGGGTAGTTCAGCCCTTCCAGCTTGGAGGTGAGCTCGCGGTTGGTGAGATCCCCGGCGACGATCTCTTCCCATACCGCGCGCTTATTATCCGCGGTGGCAATCGCGGCGCGGGCGCGCAGGGAAGAGTAGTGGCCGGTAGCGGAGTTATCGCGCTTGAGCTGGGCGGCGATGGCGGCCTCGGCATCGGCAAGCGCGCCCGCGGCAGCAAGCGCTGCGACGGCGGACCAGCGCAGCCCGGCATCATCGGAATCCGCGAGGAGATCGTGCAGGTAGTCGCGGGCCGGCTGGTGCAGCGGAATCCTGGACAGCGCCTGCGTGCAGATGATGGAACGCTGCGTATCGGTGCTCCGGGCGCCATCGACAAGCGCCTGCGCCAGAACCGTGCTGTCTTTCGCCCACGTCGGATCCGCGTAGTTCTTCAGCGCGGTAGAAGCCTACGAGACGATGCGCTCGAGGACGGCGAGCTCGGTCTCCGCCTTCATGCCGCGGGCCACCAAGCGGATGAAGTCGCGGGCGCGCATGGTGCCGGCGCGGGTCATCTCCCAGGCGGTGGACCAGCAGAGGGTGCGCGCCATGGGGTCATCGAATTTCTCGATATTATCCAGCAGGAATTGCAGGGAGCCTGCGTCCAAAGCGATGAGGCAGTAGGTCAGATCGTCATCGTTGGGCAGGATGAAGTCGATGTCATTGAGGTTGCGACCGACCAGCTCTGGGATCTCGGTGGATTTGCCCTCCACGTCCATCTCAAGGCGCTCGGTGCGCACGACCTTGCCGCCCTGCGTGCCGTACAGGCCCACCGCCACGCGGTGGGTGCGCAGGGTATCGCCGCGCTGGGTAAGGTGCGCCTGGGTGATGGTGCCGTCATCGTCGGCCGCCGTGGCAACCGCCAGGGTATTAATACCAGTGGTCTTCAGCCATTGCTGCGCCCAGAAGGAGAGATCGCGCCCGGATGCCTCTTCGAGGTGGCGGAGAAGATCATCGAAGGTGGCATTGCTCCACGCGTGGGCGGCGAAGTGGCGGCGCACGCCAGCGAGGAAGTTCTCGCGGCCGACATAAGCCTGCAGCTGCTTGAGCACCGAGGCGCCCTTGGCGTAGGTGATGCCGTCGAAGTTTTGCTCCACGGTTTCGATATCGCTGGCATCGGTGGAAATGGGGTGGGTGGTAGGCAGTTGATCCTGCTGGTAGGCCCAGGACTTTTCCACGTTGGCGAAGGTGACCCAGGCGGTATCGTATTCGGTTTCTTCCGCCTGCGAAATGGCAGCAGACCAGGTGGCGAAGGACTCGTTGAGCCACAGGTCATTCCACCACTGCATGGTCACGAGGTCACCGAACCACATGTGGGCGAGCTCGTGGAGGACCGTATCGGCGCGGCGCTCGTACTTGTAGTGCGTGGCCTGCGAGGTAAAGACGTATTCATCGCGAAGGGTTACGCAACCGGCGTTTTCCATCGCGCCGGCGTTGAACTCGGGGACGAAAATCTGGTCGTACTTGCCAAAGGGGTAGGGGAAGCCGAAGTTGCGGTGGTAGAAGTCGAAGCCCTGCTTGGTCTCAGTAAATAGGCGCTCGGCATCGAGGGAATCAGCCAGAGAGGCGCGGCAGTAAATACCGAGCGGGACCTCGAGCTGCTGGGCCGGCTTGCCTTCGGGGTGCTCGGTCAGCTCGCCGCGCCAAGTATCGGTGACCTCGTGGTACGGGCCTGCGCACAAGGCAACCAGGTAGGTCGACAGCGGGTAGTCGATTTCGGAGTGGGTGGTATCGCCCTCGCGGGTGACCGGGCCATTGGTGATAATGGTCCACTCCTCCGGAGCCTTAAAGTGCAGGGAATAGGTGGCCTTCAGATCCGGTTGATCGAAGCAGGCAAAAACGCGCTTGGCATCGGCGGTTTCAAACTGGGTGTAGAGGTAGACCTCGTCATCGGCAGGGTCCACGAAGCGGTGTAGGCCCTCACCGGTTCGGGAGAAGGGGATCTCAGCGGTGACCTCGAGCGTGTAGTCCGCTACCTGCAGCCCGGAAAGGGGAATGCCGTAGGTGGGGTCATAGGACTGCGTGGGCAGCGGGTTTCCATTCAGGCGTACCTCGTGCAGCTTGTCCGCGCGCAGATCGATGAAGGTAGAACCGGCCTCCTGGGTGCTAAAGCGCACCGTGGTGGTGGACACGAAGTGGGTATCGGAATGCTTAAGGTCTAAAGTGACATCGTAATGGTCAACCTTGAGCATCTGGGAGCGATTTTTTGCTTCCTCCCACGTGAGGTTTACAGAGGTCATTGCCTAGATTCTCCTTTGCTAACGAAAATAGTGATGCATCAAGGTTAGCAGCGGGTTTACAGTGGTGGGGCAAACTGCACTTATTTCAAGGAGGAATAATGACTACCCCAGTTAAGTTTTGGTTCGATGCTTCCTGCCCGTTCGCATGGGCAACGTCCCGCTGGATAAAAGAGGTAGAAAAGGTCCGCGATATTGCGGTGGAATTCGAGCCGATGTCCCTGTCGGTGCTTAATGATGGCCGCGATCTTGATCCCGAATACATGGAAATGATGGAGGCCAACTGGGGCCCTGCCCGCGTATTCGCCAAGGTTAAGACCGAGCAGCCAGAAAAGGTTGATGAGCTTTATACCGCCATGGGCACCCTGATTCACGCCAAGGGCAACGGCGGCAAGAAGGGCGATGGTGGCTATGACGAGATCATCGCCCAGGCATTAGAGCAGGTTGGCCTCCCCGCAGACTTTGCAGAGGTGGCCCACACCGAGGAGTACGACGAGAAGCTGCGCGAGTACCACCACAACGGAATTTCTTCCGTGGGCGATGAGGTAGGAACCCCGGTTATTAAGCTGGGCGATACCGCCTTCTTCGGCCCGGTTATCACCCGCGTTCCCAAGGGTGAGGAAGCCGGTGAGCTTTTCGATGCCTCCGTGCGCCTGGCTCAGTTCCCTTACTTCTTCGAAATCAAGCGCTCCCGCACGGAGATGCCACAGGTAGAAGAGGACTAGTTATAAGCGCTGCTGGTCTTGCCTGCGGCCTACCGCGGCGGCAAGGCAGCACACCGCGATTACCGGCGTGAGTAAAAACGCCGGTACCCCGGCGATATTGATGATGGGCAGGGCCGCCTGAGCCTGGAATTCTGACCAAGCGGCGGCCACCCACGTGGCCCACGAGGCCGCGGTGAGCAGGGATAAAATCCCAATCACCGCGGCCAAACCGCCGGGGCGATTTTTCTTTATCGCCCTCTGGTTCAGCCACCACAGCCCCAGTACTAGGTGGGCGACTGTGAAAAGTGCGGTATGAATAAGCGGCACTAGGTAGTTCTTATTGGTTAAGAAAATATTCGCCGCAAATAACAGCACCGCGATAGCAAGGATGCTGCCGTAGAGTGCGAGGACGCGAGGGTTCATTTTTATCGCCTTTCTGTGCAGCACGTAATCTGCGCTTTAGCTTAACAGTGCTGGGCTATGGGCGAAATAGGTTGTGCAAAGTGGTGCCTAGAAGGCGGCGGTGCCGGTACTGTAGGGGTTATGCGCGTATATCTTGGAGCTGACCACGCAGGTTTTGAGACTAAAAACCTGATTTCTGAACACCTCACCAAACAAGGCCATGACGTTATCGACTGCGGCGCTCATACCTATGACGCCGAGGATGACTACCCCGCATTCTGCATTGAAGCGGCCCTATGCACCGTCAACGATCCAGGTTCTCTGGGAATCGTGCTGGGCGGATCCGGAAATGGCGAGCAGATTGCCGCCAATAAGGTCAAGGGCGCGCGCTGCGCGCTGGCATGGTCGCCAGAAACCGCGCGCCTGGCCCGCGAGCACAATAATGCGCAGCTCATCGGCATCGGCGGGCGCATGCACTCGCAAGAAGAGGCCCTAGAAATCGTGGATGCCTTCTTGGATCAAGAATGGTCCCGCGCCGAGCGCCACCAGCGCCGCATCGATATCCTCGCAGAATACGAGCGCACCAATATCCCACCTGAGCTGCCTAAGGACCCGCGCTAAAGCCGCCAAGTTCCTTGCACAGACATAAATGAACGCCGCGGGCCATTTGGGCCACGCGGCGTTTTATGTGGTGATTATACCGAGCACATTATGCGTCGTTCATGTCATTGGGGTGGTGCCCACCGCGGCCGTCTTCGCCTTCCTCCAACGAGGTAATGGCAGCCATTTCCGCATCCGTGAGCTCGAAGCCGAAGACATCGAAGTTTTCTGCAATGCGCGATGGCGTCGAGGACTTGGGGAAGAGGATGACCCCATTTTGCAGGTGCCAGCGAATAATGGCTTGGGCTGGGGAAACACCGTGTGCCTCGGCTGCTTCAGTCACCTCTGGTGCCTCCAAGATATCGCTCTTGCCCTGACCCAGCGGGCCCCAAGCCTCGATGGCGATGCCGTGTGCGCGTCCCGCATCCAGTTCGCGCCAGCGCTGCAGGTAAGGGTGCAGCTCCACCTGGTTAATCGCAGGAACGACGTCTGTGTGCACCTCCAGTTGATCTAGGTGCTCCGGCTCAAAGTTGGACACGCCGATGGACTTCGCCTTGCCCTCTTTGCGCAATTCAATGAGCTGCTTCCAAGCCTCCACGTAGGTGCCCTTGGCCGGGGTAGGCCAGTGGATGAGGTATAGGTCTACGTAGTCAAAGCCCAGCTTCTGCAGGGATTCATCCAGCGCTGCAGCGGCATCGGTGTGGCGGTCATTCCACAGCTTGGTGGTGATGAAGAGCTCCTCACGCGGGATGCCGGAGTTAGCAATGGCCTTGCCCACGCCTTCTTCATTGCCGTAAATAGCTGCGGTATCGATGTGGCGGTAGCCCACGCGTAGCGCCTCGGCTACGTATTCCTCGGTCTTTTCCGGGTCCATCTGGAATACACCAAAGCCCAGCTGGGGGATTGTATTTCCATCATTCAAAGTAATATTAGGTACGGTCATGCACACCAGATTACGCTTTTCTGGCCACCGCCCCAATGTGATGTATTCACGGCCGCGCTTAACGGGAGATGGGCAGCGGGATGGAGGGGGCATCGGCAAGGAGGGGCCTAGCTGCAGATATGGAAAAACCCACCATACGGTGGGTTAAAGCGAGGGAATGACGGGAATCGAACCCGCGTCTTCAGCTTGGAAGGCTGAGGTATTAGCCACTATACGACATTCCCACAGCGTTACCTCGAACGCTGTCGGCTACTTTAGCGCATGTGCGCCCCAAAACGAAAATAGGGAACACACGCAGTGGATAGGCCGTTAAAATAGATAGAACCAATTCCGGCAAAGAAAGCGATGATTGTTGTGGAACTCCTACTTCTTGTAGTCGTACTCGGTGGTGGCGCGTGGTATCTATCCTCGCGCAGCTCAAAAAAGAACCGGGAGGAGCGAGAGGCGCAGCAGTTAGCGGATGCCCAAGCGGATGCGCGTCGCTGGATTGAGCGTCTGGGCGGTCAGGTCATGCAAATCTCCGGCACGGATACCGCCTCGCAGCAGGCAATGGCGGACGCATCAGAGCGCTTTACCGCGGCTAATTCCGCTATTTCGCAGGCCACCACGGTCAAGCAAGCCAATTTGGCCCGCGAATCGGCGCTTGAGGGTATGCATTACGTCAATGCCGCTCGCGAGATTATGGACATGAACCCGGGCCCGGAATTGCCGCCGCTGGAGGGACAGCGCGCCGCCGGTAAGGTCACCGAGAAGCGCACGGTGGATGCGAATGGCGAGCAGCTGACTGCGTCCCCATACGCCTCCGAGGAAACTCCGAACTATTACCCAGGCGGAACCGTAGCCGGCCGCCCCGTTCCGGCCGGTTGGTACTCCCGCTCTTGGTGGGCGGATGCCCTGCAAACGGGCGTGTGGATGATGGGTTATTCCATGATGTTTAACGCCATGTTTGCTGGCATGTCCGGCGTGGGCTATTCCGCAGCCGCCGCAGAAAACGGCGACTGGGGCGGCGCCGAGGGTGGCGAAGGAATGGACGGAGCCGACGGCGGCGGAGATGCCGGAGACGCCGGGGATGCCGGCGATATGGGCGGCGGTGCCGGAGGGGGAGACGCAGGTGACGGTGGCGGCTTCTTCGACGGATTATCTGACGGTGATGGCGGCGGATTCTTTGACGGCATGTTTGATTTCGATTTCTAATCCAGCTTCCGGGAATTATGCCGCTAACCTGCGGCTACGCCCTTAACAGGGGGCTGATTTAGGAGATTTAAAACCAACACGCTAAACTGGCTCAGGTATGCAACGCAGCCAAGGCAACTTGGTGGCCTACATACGGGGCGTGGCGCAGTTTGGTAGCGCACCTGCTTTGGGAGCAGGGGGTCGCAGGTTCAAATCCTGTCGCCCCGACGTATGGGGGTCTGAAAATGCCCTAATAAGGTTTTTCAGACCCCCTTTAATTTTTATGTACGTAGAAAAACAATGAAGCCAGGGAGATTCACTCGTGAAGACCACCGTAGACAAGCTGAGCGATACCCGCGTTAAGCTCACCGTCAACGTTCCGTTTGCGGAGCTGGACCAGGAAATCGATCAAGCTTACGCGGCAATCGCGCAGCAGGTTTCTATTCCAGGTTTCCGTAAGGGCAAGGCTCCGCGCCAGCTGATCGACGCTCGCTTCGGCCGCGGCCCGATTCTGGAGCAGGTCGTCAACGACATGCTGCCTTCCCGCTACGAGCAGGCTGTTCAGTCGGAAGACCTGAAGGTCATCGGCCAGCCGGACGTGGACATTTCCAAGATTGAAGACAAGGACTTCGTCGAGTTTACCGCCGAGGTTGATGTTCGCCCTGAGTTCGAGGTTCCGGACTTCTCCGAAATCTCCATCACCGTCCCAGCCATCAAGGCCGGCGAAGAAGACGTGGACAAGGCCCTCGAGGATCTTGCAGAGCGCTTCGGTGAGCTGAAGGACACCAAGCGCAAGATGAAGACTGGTGACTACGCCATCATCGACATCACCGCCGAGGTAGACGGTGAGAAGATCGAGGATGCTTCCACCGAAGGCCTGTCCTACTCCATCGGTGACGACAACCTCATCAAGGGTCTGGACACAGCACTGCGCGGCATGAAGACCGGTGAGGATAACGAGTTCACCTCCACCATTCAGTCCGGTGAGCACAAGGACGAAGAAGCTACCTTCAAGGTCCACGTGCAGCAGACCAAGGAGCGCAAGCTGCCGGACATGGACGATGAGTTCGCCCAGATGGCCTCCGAGTACGACACGATCGAGGAGCTGCGCGAAGCTACCAAGACCGAGGTCGAGGAGTCCAAGAAAGCTGAGCAGGCCGGCCAGATCCGCGATGAGGTTCTGAAGGCTGCGCTTGCCGATGTCGACTTTGAACTGCCTCAGTCCGTCGTCGACGAGCAGGCTCACGCCCAGCTGCACCAGATCTTGGGCCAGCTGGCACACGATGAGAAGGCACTGGCACAGCTGCTCGAGGCGCAAGGCACCTCCCGCGAAGAGTTTGATAAGCAGAACCGCGAGCAGGCTGAAGAGTCCGTGCGCACGCAGATCTTCTTGGATGCCGTGGCAGAAAAGGAAGAGCCGGAAGTTTCCCAGCAGGAACTCTCGGATCACATTCTGTTCACCGCTCAGTCCTATGGCATGGACCCGAACCAGTTCATCCAGCAGCTGCAGTCCAACGGCCAGATTGCCAACCTGTTCTCTGACGTTCGCCGTGGCAAGGCACTGGCTGCCGCCATTTGCCGTACCACCGTCAAGGACGAAGAGGGCAACGACGTTGACGTTGAGCAGTACTTCGGTGACGCAGATGAAGACGAAAACGAAGCTACCGACGCGGAGTAAATCCTCTTCTTAAAGCCCAGCTTGACTCCTCGCATACACGAGGAAGTCTGGCTGGGCTTTTCTCATCGCCGGGTCGAAAGCGCAGACAAAGTTCGGTGCAAACGCTGATAGCGAACAGACCCCACAATTATCGCCACATTAAGTAATGTGGTGGCATTAGAGATTAACCGTCCTCAAGGAGACTTTTCGAATGTCTAAGAAATCTGACCAGCTTCAGATGACCACCCCAGCAGGCTCCGGCCTGAACTTGGGTGACAGCGTCTACGAGCGCCTGTTGCACGAGCGCATTATCTTTTTGGGCACCCAGGTAGACGATGAAATTGCCAATAAGTTGTGCGCACAGATCCTGCTGCTTTCCGCAGAGGATCCCACGCGCGATATTTCGCTCTACATCAACTCCCCGGGTGGCTCCGTGACCGCGGGCATGGCAATTTATGACACGATGAAGTACTCGCCCTGCGATATTTCCACCTATGGCATGGGCTTGGCTGCTTCCATGGGCCAGTTCCTGCTCTCCGGTGGTACGAAGGGCAAGCGCTATGCGCTGCCGCACACTCGCATCATGATGCACCAGCCTTCCGCTGGTGTGGGCGGTACTGCTGCCGATATCGCCATCCAGGCGGAGCAATTCGCCCAGACCAAGCGCGAGATGGCTGAGCTCATTGCAGAGCACACCGGCCAAACCTTCGAGCAGATCACCAAGGACTCTGACCGCGACCGCTGGATGACTGCGCAGCAAGCCAAGGACTACGGCATTGTTGACCACGTCATCGAGTCCGTGAACGGCCCACTGAGCAACTAGGGAATAAGGAGAAAATCATTATGAATAAGTCGCAGATGCCAAGTTCCCGTTACGTACTGCCCTCCTTTATTGAGCAGTCCGCTCAGGGGACGAAGGAAACCAACCCGTACTCCAAGCTCTTTGAGGAGCGCATCATCTTCTTGGGCACCCAGGTCGATGACACCTCTGCCAATGACATCATGGCCCAGCTGCTGGTTCTTGAGAGCCAGGACCCGGACCGTGACATCACCATGTACATCAATTCGCCGGGTGGTTCCTTTACTGCCTTGATGGCCATTTATGACACCATGCGCTACGTGCGCCCTGATGTGCAGACCGTGTGCTTAGGCCAGGCAGCTTCCGCTGCCGCAGTGCTGTTGGCCGCTGGTGCTCCGGGCAAGCGTGCGGCGCTGCCGAACTCCCGCGTATTGATCCACCAGCCTGCAACCCAGGGAACCCAGGGGCAGGTATCGGACTTGGAGATCCAGGCCGCAGAGATCGAGCGTATGCGCACCTTGATGGAAAACACCTTGGCGGAGCACACCGGCCGTACGCCTGAGCAAATCCGCATCGACACCGACCGCGATAAGATCTTGACCGCGGAAGATGCCGTGGAATACGGTATCATCGATACCGTCTTTGAGTACCGCAAGCTCAATTCTTAATTCGGTCCTGATGGACTAAATCCATCAGAGGAAGCCCTGCGAGGCCGCTTCGAGAGAAGCCCTCGCAGGGCTTTTATTATTTGTATATGAGTGGATCGGCAGGAGTCTTTGAGAGGGACGTGTCGGGGTAGCACCAGTCCGCGAGTACTTACCCCAAACGGGGTGAATCCCCCCGGAAGAATATCTGCAGGTCGTTAGGCAGATTTTTCAGTGCGATGTTTCACGTATAATGCCGGATTTGTGAATCAGACCTCTGAGTGGTCGTATTATGTTATGGCAAATAACGATCCAGAGGCGGAGGATCGGTCCTCCGCACCCGCTGCTTCGAGCGGGGAGCGCACTTTCTTCGGCCACCCGTGGGGGCTGGCAAACCTCTTCGGCGTGGAAATGTGGGAGCGATTCAGCTTCTATGGCATGCAGTCCATCGTGCTGCTGTACATGTACTACGCCACGACAGGTGGGGGCCTAGGCCTCGACCGCGGCGATGCAACGTCAATCGTCGGCGCGTACGGCGGCTTGGTGTATATGGCTTGCCTGTTGGCCTCGTTGGTAGCAGACCGCATCCTCGGCGCGGAACGTACCCTGTTCTATTCCGCCATCATGGTAATGGCCGGACACCTCGTCTTGGCCTTTATCCCTGCAGTGACCGGTCTGGCGATTGGCCTGATCCTCATCGCCGTTGGTTCCGGTGGTGTCAAGACCACCGCTTCGGTGGTGCTGGGCTCCCTGTATAGCCGTGACGATCCCCGCCGTGACGGCGGCTTTTCCATCTTCTACATGGGCGTTAATATCGGCGCCCTCTTCGGCCCGCTGCTTACCACTGCAATGTGGGGCTGGAAGGGCTTCCACTGGGGCTTCGGCATCGCGGCCGTAGGTATGGCCCTAGGCCTTATCCAGTACACCTTGATGCGTAAGACAACCATTAAGGATGCCGGCCACGGAATTCCAAACCCGGCGGACTCCAAGCAGCGCATGATGGGCTTGGGTGCGATTGTCGTCGTCATCCTCGTGATGGTCGTCGGCCTGGGTACTGGAATTATCAAGGTGGAGTGGCTGTCCAATATCGTCACCGCCGTCGCACTTATCGCCGCCGTGTACTTCTGGATTCAGATGTACACCTCTGATTTGGTGAGCCGGAAAGAAAAGAACCGCCTCTTGGGCTTTATCCCGATGTTCATCTCCGGTGTGCTGTTCTTCGGTATCTTCCAGCAGCAATTTACCGTGATGACCATTTATGCCGATGTGCGCTTGGACCGCCATATCTTTGGCTACGAGATTCCGCCGTCACTGGTGCAGTCCATTAACCCGATCTTCATTGTTGTCTTCTCCGCAATCTTCGCCGCTATGTGGACGAAGCTCGGTGACCGTCAGTGGTCCACGCCGGTGAAGTTCGGCGTGGCTAATATCATCATCGGCATCTCGCTCTTCTTCTTCCTGCCGTTCTCCGGCTCGGGCGCAAACTCCACGCCAATGTATGTCATTATCTGGATCCTCTTCCTGTTTACTATGGGTGAGCTGATGCTGTCCCCGGTGGGCAACTCCCTGGCCACCAAGGTGGCACCTGAGGCGTTCCCATCGCGCATGATGGCTGTGTGGATGATGGCCGTGGCCATGGGTACCGCGCTTGCCGGTTCGCTGGCTAGCTTCTACAACCCAGAGGACGCGGCTGCGGAAAACACCTTCTTTATTTCCTTGGGCGCCGGCTCCATCGCGCTGGGCATCGTCCTGCTCGTACTGAGCCGCTGGGTGGTCAAGAAGTTCGCTACCTTCCGTTAAAAAGGGAAGGTAAAACCCTTTATTTTGAGGGGTGCGTTGGCGCTAAGCCGGCGCACCTCTTTTAGTGTTTTACGCCACGGTATTAAAGGCTGGAAATAGATTAGATTTCTTAAAAACGCTGCTAAAGCGCGGATTTTCGGCGTGTGGTCGAAGCCAAGGCCTGTGCGGCAGGTTAACACTAGGCAAAGTACAGTTTACTTCTTAGAAATGCTATTGGCCTGCCTTATTATTGCGGGGTACCCTGCTCAAGGGACGCGACGCATGAAGGCGTCGTAATTGCACCTTCTCCTCAATTGTTGTTTGCTTACAAGGGGCTAATGCTGTGACAGCGACTCTGATTATCTTGGGCATCGTGGTGGTTACCGCCCTAGCCTTCGACTTCACCAATGGTTTTCACGATACTGCCAATGCGATGGCAACCTCTATTGCCACTGGCGCACTGAAGCCATTTACTGCGGTAGCGATTTCTGCCGCACTCAACCTCGTCGGCGCATTCCTGTCCGTGAATGTCGCGGCAACGGTGGCTAAAGGCATCGTCAACCTCGATTCCTATGATCTTTCGGGTGCTGCCGCTGACACGGACGGTCAGGCCCTGCTGATGGTGGTCTTTACCGGCCTTATCGGCGGTATTCTGTGGAACCTTTTCACCTGGTTGCTCGGACTGCCGTCCAGCTCTTCCCACGCGCTTTTCGGTGGCCTTATCGGCGCAGGTTTCGCCGCTATGGGCACTGGGGGAGTGGAGTGGACCTCCATTATGGGAAAGATCATCATTCCAGCGGTGGCGTCCCCGATTATCGCCGCTTTGGTATCGGCGTGCGCCACCTTCCTCGTTTATTGGGTGACTAACACCATCCCTAATAAGGAAAAGAACGGGCACTTCCGTCACGGCCAGATTGTTACCGCCTGCTTGGTATCGCTGGCACACGGTGCCGGTGATGCCCAGAAGACCATGGGCGTTATCTTCCTTGCCCTTGTGGCTTCGGGCCATGCGGTTGCTGATGCCCGCATTCCTACCTGGGTCATTGTCGCTTGTGCGATTGCCATTGCGGCCGGTACTTTGTCCGGCGGCTGGCGCGTTATCCGCACCCTGGGTAAGGGCCTAGTGGAGATCGAATCCCCACAAGGTATGGCGGCCGAGGCTACATCTGCGGCCATCATCTTGACCTCCGCATCCGGCGGCATGGCGCTGTCTACGACCCACGTGTCTACCGGTTCCATCCTTGGTACTGGTTTGGGACGCCGCGGCGCGGAAGTGCGTTGGGGCGTGGCGATGCGCATGGTGGCCGCCTGGCTTATTACGCTGCCCTGCGCCGCCTTCGTTGGCTTCGCATCTTGGTGGCTGGCGCACGGCGTTTCCTCTGCCACGACGGTGGCTACCGGCGCCATCGTGGACTTCGTCCTGCTCTTGGCCGTGGCCGCACTTATCGTCATCCGCTCCCGCATGAACCCGGTCGATGCTTCCAACGTCAATAATGACTGGGAGGAAAATGCTGAGTCCGTGGATTCGTCCTTGGAGCCGCGCGTTGGTGCGAAAGAGTCCGTCGCAGCCGCAGGGGGCATGACCTCGGTAGCGGCGCTCGACGGGGACACTAACTCCACCTCATCTACTCCACACGAGGAGCGCTAGAACATGACTGTTGCAGAAATCTTTGAATCTATACTCCGCGTCGCTGGCTTGGCCCTTGTCTTCGGCGCCGGCATTCCCCTGCTGTTCGCTCTGGGCATGCGTTCCATGACGGGAGATCCCATTCGGGATGATAACGGCGTGGTGGTGGGAGATACTCCCGCTAGCCGGCAGATGAAGATGCTGGGATGGACCGTTTACGCCGTATTGGGTGCCGTCATCGTAGTAGCAATCGCGTGGATTGCGCGCGATACCCTAGACCACTACTTTGGCTTCACCCCATTTGGAGAACTTTAACAATAACCCGCGGGCCAGGGGCAGGCCCGTGATCATGTAATATGCCTCACAGCCACTTAAAGTTAATAAAAGGTTAACTTTAAGTGGCTTAGGGGTTGCTTAGTGGGTAAGTACCAAGTATATTGATGCCTATCAACAACGCAACATTGAGAGGTGAGAGAGATGAACACAATGCGGACCTTCTTTGGTGGCATTAGCGATATGTTCAAGGACTCCACCACGGGTACGGGTTTGGATACCGTGGCTCAGGCACCGGTTTCTGCCCGCGTAGCGGAAAATCTCGTTGTCGCGGGGCTTACCCCCGCGACGACTAAGGACGTCGCTGAGTCCTTCGCATTCGTTGTCGGCCACGCGCCAGATGAGCTAGAAATGCTCGATGTCGAGGCATTCTTGCTCGACTTTGGCTGGTTGCAATAAAAACCGCACTAAATAACCCCGCCGCGCACCACCTTGGTGCCGGCGGGGTTATCTGTGTCTTAGTGGCTGGCTAGGCACGTGCAGGCTAGCGCGGCGGCAGGATGGCCTCCGGGGTTTCGGGCAGGAGCTGGCCGCCATCAATAATGAGCGTTTGGCCGGTGATATATCCGGCCTCGGTGGAGGCGAGGAAGGCCGCGGCATTGCCAATATCGCGGGGGCTGCCAAGCCGGTGCAGCGGAATGGAGCGCGTCATCTCATCGAGGTACTCCTGGCCCTGTGCCTCGAGGCCTTCGGTGAGGATATTTCCGGGCAAAACGCCATTGATGGTGATGCCATCGCGGGCGATTTCTAGGGCAGCGGAGCGGATGAAACCTTGTTGGGCCGCCTTGGAGGCGCCGTAGTGCGCCCAGCCGGGAAAGCCGGTGTGCGAGCCGGTAATGGAGGTGGTAATGACAATGCGCCCGTAGCCTCGTTCCTTCATATACGGGAGGGCCTCCTGCACGACCTTGAACGTGCCGTGGGTATTGATATCAAACATGGTTTCCCACTGCTTATCCGTCATCTCTTCCAACGGGCAGTTGGGAAAGACCCCGGCATTGGAACAGACGATATCGATTGCGCCGTGCGCGGTGTGGGCTTTGGCAAACAGTTCTTTAATGGAGTCCCTATCGGTGACATCGATAGAATAGGCGGTAGCACCGAGCTCCGCGGCGGTGGCTTCAGCCTTGTCGGTGTCAATATCGGCGATAATGACGTTGGCGCCGGCTTCGCGCAGGGAGGCAACGATGCCTTTGCCGATGCCCGCAGCCCCGCCCGTGACAATCGCGGTATGGTTGGTGAGGTCAAACATGAAATGGCTCCTTCGGCGGTGGTGGAGGTAGTGGAGGATCCAATCCCAAGTTTAGTGGTGTGGGCGGATAAAGATCTGCGAATTTCGCCACGCGGAGGGAATGAATAGGAGCCGTGTCGGGTTGATTTACTAAGGTAGATTTTTGAACAACCAACCGCGGGGATGGAAGTGAGCGAGCCTTCCGCCCCACCTTTAAAAGCGGTAAACAAGAGCGAGTGTGAAAGTACTGAATGGCACGTATGCAAGAAAGCGCTGATCTCCTGAAGTGTTCCTTCTGCGGAAAGAGCCAAAAGCAGGTGAAAAAGCTCATCGCCGGCGGCGGGGTCTACATCTGCGATGAGTGCATCGAGCTCTGCAATGAGATTATTGAAGAAGAGCTCGGCCACGAGCAGGCCGAGGAGTCTTCTGAGGCGGAGGTGCGCCTGCCTAAGCCTTCGCAGATTTCTTCCTTTTTGGATAAGTACGTCATTGGCCAGGACAAGGCCAAGCGCGTGCTGTCGGTTGCGGTGTATAACCACTACAAGCGCATTAAGGCAGAAGAATCCGCTGCGTTAGATGCGCGACGGAAGAAGGCCGAGGGCGAAGAGGTAGAGATCTCCAAGTCCAATATTTTGATGTTGGGGCCCACCGGTTCCGGTAAGACCTACCTGGCGCAAACCTTGGCGCGCCTGCTGGATGTGCCGTTCGCCATCGCGGATGCCACCAGCTTGACCGAGGCCGGCTATGTGGGTGAGGACGTAGAAAACATCCTCTTGAAGCTGCTGCAGGCAGCAGATTTCGATGTGGAGCGCGCCCAGCGCGGAATCATCTACGTCGACGAAGTGGATAAGATTTCCCGCAAATCCGAAAACCCCTCCATTACCCGCGATGTCTCCGGCGAAGGCGTGCAGCAGGCGCTGCTGAAGATCCTGGAGGGAACCGTGGCTGCTATCCCGCCGCAGGGCGGGCGCAAGCACCCGAACCAGGAATTTATCCAGCTGGATACCTCCAATATCCTCTTCATTGTCGCCGGCGCGTTTGCGGGCCTCGACCAGGTGATCGCGGATCGCGTGGGCAAGAAGGGCGTTGGGTTTGGCGCGAAGCTGGGCACCGAAGACGAGCGGGAAAAGGTGGACCTATTTTCCCAGGTGCGCCCGGAAGACCTCGTGAAGTTCGGCTTGATCCCAGAATTTATCGGCCGCCTGCCCGTGGTGGCGACGGTGGATAACTTGGACCGCGAGGCCCTGGTCAAGGTGTTGACCGAGCCCAAGAACTCCCTGCTCAAGCAATACAGCCGCCTATTTGAGATGGATGACTGCGAGCTGGACATGGATGCCGGGGCGCTGGATGCTATCGCAGAGCTTGCCCTCGAGCGTAAAACCGGCGCGCGCGGTTTGCGCGCAATTCTGGAAGAACTGCTTGTGCCGGTGATGTTTGAGCTGCCAGACAGGGAAGATATTTCCGCTGTGCACATCACCGCGGAGTGCGTCACCCAGGGCGCAGAGCCCGAATTTACCTACAAGGATGAGGCAAAGGAATCGGCCTAGCGAGAGAAACGCTGCGGTAGGAAAAAGGGGCATCGGCAAGCAGCCGGTGCTTTCTTTTTATGCCTCGCCGTAGATGTCTTGCGGGGAGGCCTCGTCGCCCTCGTCGGCATCAGAAGGCACCAAGTACGACTCGTGGCCGGAATCGGGGATATTGGCGGTGAGGAATGCCAGCACGGTATCGACGGTAAGCCTGTGCAGGCCGTCGATATTTGCCTGGCTGGACATATCTACGCCTAAAAGGTTGTCCATCATTGCTCGGTTGGTCACGCGGTACGAGGTGAGCGAGGCGATGATGGTGAAAATATCGTTGGTGGAAATACCCGGGCGGAAGGCGCCGGCGTCCTGGCCCAGCATGAGCAGGCGGTCTAGATGAAGGGCGACGCCGCTGAAATCTGCGACGGGATTGGTAGAAGAACCCACGATGGACTGCGCAGTTTCCCAGGTCATCATGCGAATGGCTTCAGGGTGATTGACGTACTGCCAGAAGATCCAGTCCACCAGCTTGCGCACACCTTCGACTGGGACGGCGGAATCGAGCTCCAGATCCTCTTCGTCGGGGCGGAGGCGCTCGGCGGCGGTGCTTAAAGCGCTCAAGTACAGGCCCTGCTTATCGCCAAAATGGTAGTGAATCATGCGCTTGGACATGCCAGATTCCGCGGCGATGGTATCTAGCTTAGTTTCAGAAAAACCCAACGCGGAAAACTGGGAAATGGCGATATCCACCACGGCATCGGTGCTGATGGAATCCGCAGCGTGAGCGTCGGAGTCCTCCGCCTGCTCCGCAGCGTGCAGCGGTTCGATGTGCTCAGTGCTCATAGCATGTGTCCTATCTCTGCTTCGCGGCGCCGATGTGGCGATAGTGGGTAGTGGTCTTAGGCAGTGCGCGGCAGGCCTAATGCTGGTCCGGTGCGGTAGCGAGGTGACCAATATGTAGCCGCCCAAAAGCAGGGAACGTATCCCTGCACGCGCACTCCCCGGTGGGGCTGTGCCGCTTCTATCATGCCCGATTATTCCCACGTCGCGGGAGGAATGTGCACATTGGGGGCGTTAATTTGGAGGTAAACGGGGGTAATATCCGGAAATTTAGCGGCGTTTTCCCTCCGAAAGAGGGGGATAAATTTCACAACACGCTACCTCCGGATAGCGCTAAGCTCGGGGGTGGATACATCCCGTGGAGGGTGGCGTGCATGAGGGGCGCTTACAACTCCACGACATACGAGGAGGAATGAGCATGACCCAGCCAGTAAAAGTAACCGTCACCGGCGCCGCCGGAAATATCGCCTACTCGCTGCTGTGGCGGATTGCCGCAGGCGACGTATTTGGCAAGGACACCCCGGTAGACCTTGCACTATTGGAAATCCCCGCGGTAGTAGAAAAGGCCGAGGGCGTGGCCATGGAGCTGCGCGATTCCGCCCTGCCACTGGTTAACTCGATTACGGTGACAGATGACCTCAAGGTCGCCTTCGAGGATGTCTCCGCCGCATTCCTTGTGGGCTCCCGCCCGCGCAGCAAGGGCATGGAGCGCGCAGACCTACTCGAGGCCAATGGCGCCATCTTTACTGAGCAAGGCAAGGCCATCAATGACTACGCGGCGCGCGATGTCCGCGTGCTGGTGGTGGGCAACCCGGCCAATACCAACGCGCTGATCGCCGCACATAGCGCGCCGGATCTGGATAACTCCCAGTTCAACGCGCTGATGCGCTTGGACCACAACCGCACCTTGGGGCAGCTGGCGGCTAAGACGGGCAAGGCCACCAAGGACTTTTCCAAGATTGCGGTCTGGGGTAATCACTCCGCGACCCAGTTCCCGGATATCGCTTTTTCTAACGCGGAGGTAGATGAGCAGTGGTACCGCGAGGAGATGATCCCCAAGGTGGCCAAGCGCGGCGCGGAGATCATTGAGGTGCGCGGCAGCTCGTCGGCTGCGTCGGCAGCATCTGCCGCCGTGGATCACATGCACGATTGGGTCCACGGCACCGAGGATTGGCGCACCGCCGCCGTGTCTTCGGATGGTTCCTACGGTGTAGACGAGGGCCTCATCTGCGGCTTTCCCACCATTTGCCGCGACGGCAAGTGGGAAATCGTCCAAGGCCTGGAGCTCAGCGATTTCCAGAAGGAGCGCATCGAGGCCTCCGTGCAGGAGCTGCGTGAGGAGCGCGAGGCCGTAGCCCACCTGCTGAAAGGTTAAGCCTCCAGCACCAAGTTATCGATGAGCCGCACCGGCCCCACATGCGCTGCTACCAGCGCCAAGGCGGGCCGGTGTTGTGCATCTACGGGCTCGAGCGTGGCCGGGTCCACCACGGTGAGGTAATCCACCGTCACGCCGGGGGAGGAAGCGAGCTGGGCCTCAGCTTCTTCACGTGAGGCGCCATCCTGCAGCGCGAAGAGTGCCTGGGATAAGGCGACCGCCTGCTCACGCTCGGCGGCACTGAGGCGCGCATTGCGGCTGGACTCGGCCACGCCGTCCGTTGCGCGCACGATGGGCACGCTGATGATGTCCAGCGGCAGGTCGAGGTCCGCCACCAGGCGGCGGATGATCGCTACTTGCTGCGCATCCTTTTGCCCAAAATAAGCGCGGTCTGGTGTGACAAGGTGAAACAGCTTGCTCACCACGGTGGCCACGCCGTCAAAGTGGCCGGGGCGCGAGGCACCTTCCAAGACCGAGCCCATCTCACCCGTGCGCACCCACACCCGCGGGGTGCCACCCGGGTACATTTCCTCCACGCTGGGGGCGAAGACCGCATCGACTCCCAACGAGTCCAGCAGTGCGGCATCCGCGTCGAGGGTGCGCGGGTAGGCGCGGTAGTCTTCGCAGTCGCCCAGGTCCGTGAACTGGAGGGGATTGACAAAGACCGAGCACACCACGGTGTCGTTGTCTTCGCGGGCGCGGCGAATGAGGGAAGCGTGGCCGTCGTGAAGCGCGCCCATCGTGGGCACCAAACCCACGGAACCGGACGCTGCCGCGCGGAAGGCACGGAGCTCGGATTTAGTTGTGAGGATCTGCATGGCTTAAGACCTTAGTCCTCGAAAGACTCCTCGGCGTTGGGGAAGGAACGTTCACCCACATCTGCGACATAGTCCTTCGCTCCTTCCAGCAGCGCGCCGCGCAGATTCGCGTAGCGGCGCACAAAACGCGGCGCCTTGGGACCTCCCAGGCCGAAGGCATCGGTCCACACCAGAATCTGACCGTCGGTCTGCGCGCCGGCGCCGATGCCGATGGTGGGGATGGGCAGCTCCTTGGTCACCTGCTCAGCAAGGGCTGCCGGGACCATCTCCAGCACCACGGCGAAGGCGCCGGCCTCGGCGAGGGCGCGGGCGTCGTCGTGAAGCTTCTCCGCACCGGCACCCCGGCCTTGGACCACGAAGCCGCCCAAGGCGTGGACCTGCTGGGGTGTAAAGCCAATGTGGGCGCAGACCGGGATGCCGGCGGCGACAAGCGCGGCAACAATGGGAGCGCGCTCCGCACCGCCCTCCAGCTTCACGGCCTGCGCGCCGGTTTCCTTCATGACGCGCACCGCGGTCTCCAGCGCCTGGGAGGGGCCGTCCTCATAGGAGCCGAAGGGAAGGTCCACCACCACGAAGGCGCGGGAGGTCGAAGCAACCACCGCGCGGGCCAGCGGGATCATCTCATCGAGGGTGAGCGAGAGCGTGGTTTCGCGGCCCAGCACCACGTTGGCCAGGGAATCGCCGACGAGCAGGAGATCGACCCCGGCTTCATCGAAGATTTCGGCGGTCAAGCAGTCGTAGCTCGTCAGGCACGCGAAGGCCTGAGAGTTGTCTTTGGCTTGGGTGAAGTAACGGGTGCGGAGGCGGGCGCGGTGGCCAGGGTTGTGAGACATGCCCTTACTCTAGACAGGCCGGTGGTGCCAGTTGACGCACAGGGTAGAGTTGGCCAGGTGACTGATCAGAATAAAGAGCAACTCGTTGGCACCAACCGCGCGGACCAGCTTCCCAAGTCCTGGGAGCCGCAGGCAGTAGAAAAAGACCTCTACGAAGGCTGGGTAAGCGCCGGTTACTTCACCCCGGATGCATCCTCGGAGGCGGAGCCCTATTCCATCGTGCTGCCGCCGCCGAACGTCACCGGCCAGCTGCACATGGGCCACGCCTTGGACCACACTCTGATCGACTCCATCATTCGCCGCAAGCGCATGCAGGGCTATGCCACCCTGTGGCTGCCGGGCGCTGACCACGCAGGCATCGCCACCCAGACCAAGGTGGAGGCCCGTCTGCGTGAGCAGGAGGGCAAAAAGCGCTGGGATTATGAGCGCGAGGAGTTCATCGACAAGGTCTGGGAATGGAAGGAGCAATACGGCGGCACCATCCAGAACCAGATGCGCGCCATCGGTGACTCCGTGGACTGGACCCGCGAGCGCTTTACCCTGGATGAGGGCCTGTCGCGCGCGGTGCAGACCATCTTTAAGAACCTCTACGAGGAGGGCATGATTTACCGGGCCAACCGCCTGGTCAACTGGTCACCGGTGTTAGAGACCGCCGTTTCTGATATCGAGGTCGTCTACAAGGACGTCGAGGGCGAGCTGGTCTCCATCCGTTATGGTTCGCTCAATGACGATGAGCCGCACCTCATTGTTGCCACCACGCGTGTGGAAACCATGCTTGGCGATGTCGCCATTGCCGTCCACCCCGACGATGAGCGCTACGCCCACCTCGTGGGCCAGGAATTGGATCACCCCTTCCGCGATGACTTGAAGCTGAAGATCATCGCCGATGATTACGTGGACATGGAGTTTGGTACCGGTGCAGTAAAGATCACCCCGGCCCACGATCCCAATGACTACGCCATGGGCACCCGTCATAACTTGGATATGCGGACGGTGATGGATACCACCGGCCACATCGCGCATACCGGCACCCGGTTCGATGGCATGACGCGCGAAGATGCGCGCGTGGAAATTAGGGAGGCGCTGCGGGAGCAGGGGCGCATCGTCAAAGAAATCCGCCCCTATGTTCACTCCGTGGGCCACTCGGAGCGCTCCGGCGAGCCCATCGAGCCGCGCCTGTCGCTGCAGTGGTTCGTCGATGTCGCGCAGATGGCGAAGGCCTCTGGCGATGCCGTGCGTGAGGGCGATACCGTTTTGCACCCGCAGTCGCTGGAGCCGCGCTATTTTGAGTGGGTCGATGACATGCACGATTGGTGCATTTCCCGCCAGCTGTGGTGGGGCCACCGCATCCCCATTTGGTATGGCCCGGAGCGCACGAACGAGTCCGGCGAGGTCGAGCGCGACATCGTGTGCGTCGGTCCCGATGAGGAGCCGCCGGCAGGCTACGAGCAGGATCCGGATGTCCTCGATACCTGGTTCTCTTCGGCGCTGTGGCCATTTTCCACCCTGGGCTGGCCCGATAAGACCCCGGATCTGGAGAAGTTCTATCCCACCAATGTGCTCGTTACGGCCTATGACATTTTGTTCTTCTGGGTCGCGCGCATGATGATGTTCGGCACCTTCGCCGGCACCAAGACCCCAGAGCTTTTGGGTACGGGCACCGATGGCCGCCCGCAGATTCCTTTCAAGGACCTCTACCTGCACGGCCTTGTGCGCGATGAGCAGGGCCGCAAGATGTCCAAGTCCCTGGGCAATGGCATTGACCCGATGGACTGGGTGCGCGATTACGGCGCCGATGCGCTGCGCTTTACCCTGGCTCGCGGCGCCAACCCGGGCGTGGACTTGCCGCTGGGCTCTGACGCCGCCGCGGCATCGCGCAACTTCGCTACGAAGCTCTTTAATGCCACCAAGTTTGCGCTGATGAATGGCGCCGGCGTGGCACCTTTGCCTAGCCGCACGGAGCTTTCGGATGCCGACCGCTGGATCCTCGACCGCGCCGAAGAGGTGCGCACCCAGGTCGATGCCTACTTGGATGATTATCAATTTGCCAAAGCCAACGAGCTGCTTTACCACTTCACCTGGGATGAGCTCTGTGACTGGTACCTGGAGATTGCCAAGACTCAGATCCCGCGCGATGGCGAAACGGTAGAAGGCCGCAATACCCAGATCGTCTTGGGCCGCGTCATCGACGTGGTGCTGCGCCTATTGCACCCCACCATGCCGTATGTGACCGAGGTGCTGTGGAAGGCATTGACCGGCGGGGAATCCATCGTCATCGCCCCGTGGCCCACGGTGGCTGATACCAACGGCGGCGCCACCAAGGACGCGGTGGCCGCCCGCCGCATCGATGATGCCGATAAGCTCATTACCGAGCTGCGCCGGTTCCGCTCCGATCAGGGAGTTAAGCCCTCACAAAAGGTGCCGGGCCGCCTCGACTTCGCCGCGGCAGATCTGCAGGGCCAAGAGGAATTGGTCCGCAACCTGGCCAATACCACCGCGCCGGGCGAGGACTTTAACCCCTCGGCCTCCATTGAGGTGCGCCTGTCCCAGGCCACCGTGGAGGTCACGCTGGATACCCACGGCGCGGTCGACGTCGAAGCAGAGCGCAAGCGCCTGGAAAAGGATCTGGCCAAGGCCAATAAGGAACTGGAACAGACCGGCAAGAAGCTGGGCAATGAGAACTTCCTGGCCAAGGCGCCGGAAGACGTGGTCAATAAGATTCGGGCGCGCCAAGACATCGCGCGCGAGGAAGTCGAGCGCATTACCAGCCGTTTGGAGGGCCTTAAGTAGTGTCAGATCAGCGCTTCAATCACGACGCCAACGGGAACGGCGAGGCCGCCGGGGGAGAGGACGATTTTGAGATCGTCGACGCCCTCAAAGAGGGCACCGATGGCACCCCGGTGGAGATCACGGAATCGGGCCTGACCCTGAACCTTGGCATGGGCGAGGACGAAGAATATAACGACGCCGCGCCCCAAGAGGTATCCCCGGAGGAGTTGCAGGCGCTCGGTGAGGTGGAAGACGAGCTCAACCAGCGCTGGCCGGAGACCAAGATCGAGCCCACCCTGGAGCGCATCGAGATGCTCATGGATTTGCTCGGTCACCCCGAACAGTCCTTTGATGTCATCCACATCGCGGGCACCAATGGCAAGTCTTCTACCGCGCGCATGGTCGATTCGCTGCTGCGTTCCTTCCACCGCCGCGTGGGCTTGGTTACCAGCCCGCACCTGCAGCGGGTTACCGAGCGCATCGGCATCGATGGCCGGCCCATCCACCCGCGCTACTACGTACGCCTGTGGCACGAAATCAAGCCATACGTGGAGATGGTGGATGCGCGCTCAGACGTTCCCATGTCCAAGTTCGAGGTCTTGGTAGGCCTGTCCTATGCAGCGTTTGCCGATGCCCCCGTTGACGTCGCCGTCGTCGAGGTCGGCCTCGGCGGGTTGTGGGATGCCACGAACGTGGTCAATGCGGACGTCTCCGTGATTACCTCGGTGGGCCTCGACCACACGGATTACCTGGGCAGCGATATTCGGGAGATTGCGGGGGAGAAGGCGGGCATCATCAAGCGCCGCGCCGATGCCGAAGATCCGCTGACTCCGAATGAAAATATCGCCATCATTGCTGAGCAAGACCCCGAGGCCATGCAGGTCATCCTGCAGCGCGCGGTGGATATGGATGCCGGCGTGGCCCGCTCCGGAGCGGAATTCGCGGCCTTAGAATCCCGCATCGCGGTCGGTGGCCAGCAGGTCAATATCCAGGGCCTTGGCGGAATGTATGAGGATATTTTCTTGCCGCTGCACGGCGAGCACCAGGCCAAGAATGCGGCCGTTGCCCTTGCAGCGGTGGAAGCCTTCTTCGGTGCCTCTTCCGGGCATCCGTTGGATATTGCCTCTGTGCGCAACGGTTTTGCCAAGACGATTTCGCCCGGCCGCCTCGAGCGCGTGCGCACCTCGCCCACGACGTTTATCGATGCCGCCCACAATCCCCACGGCGCCAAGGCACTCGGCGCGGCGCTCGACCGCGACTTCGATTTCGCCCGGCTTATCGGCGTGGTCTCCATCTTTGGCGATAAGGACGCCCAGGGCATTCTTGCCGCGCTGGAGCCGTATTTGAGCGAGGTAGTCATCTCCCAGAACTCCTCGCCGCGTGCGATTGATGCCTATGAACTGGCGGAAACCGCCCGCGATATTTATGGCGAAGAGCGCGTCTATGTGGCCGATGATCTGCCTGGCGCCTACGCGCAAGCCGTGGAGCTGGCCGAGGAGTCCGAGGTGCAATCCGGCTCCGGTATTGTCATTACCGGTTCGGTGGTCACCGCCGGCGAAGCCCGCGCGATGTTTGGAAAGGAGCCCGCATGACCAGCCCTGATCCCCAGTCCCGTCCGCATCGTCCGTCTCGGCCGCCGCGCCGCGGCGACGAAATCGCGGACAATGAAATCGGCCCATTGGGCCTAGGGCAGGATCCCGTCAAGGATCCGCTCAAGAGCTTTAATGGCATGGTCATCGCCAGCTCGCTCATCATGGAGTCAATCACGCTCGTTTTGGCGCTGCCGCTGTTGTACAAGCTGTATGACGGCACGTTGTGGACGCCGTTTAACTACGGCGTAGTCATAGGTGCCCTGATATTCCACTTGGGCATGATCGCGTTTATGAATAAGAAGTGGGCGCTGACCGTCATCGTGTGGGCGCAGCTATTGGGCCTTATCCTTGGCTTCATGGCGCACTGGTCAATCGCCGCGATCTTCATCATCTTTGGCATGGAGTGGCTCCTTGCGGCGTATTTGCGCAGTAACTTAATCGCCCGCATGAAGCGCGGTTACTTAACTACCCAGCACCTCAACCAGAAGTAGTGGCCATGCGCACCGTCTATCTCGTCCTCGCGGCCCTGGCTTGCATTGCCGCGGTCGCTGCCCGCGCAGCCACGGGTACACCGTGGCTGCCGCTGGTAGCACTCATCATTGCCGCCGTGTTTTTAGTCCTTGCCCTGCGCGCTAATTTTCAACGGGCGGAAGAAGCCACCCTTGATGATTTGGATGAAAAGCAGCGCGCAGAGATTAAGCGCTTGCTGGGCAACGGCCAGTTCGGCACGGCGGTTAACCAAGTGCGCCTCTGGTTTAGGGGGACCTCCCACGAGCGCGCGACGGAGATAGTCCAGCAGCTTACTTAGTGCCGCCCACTGCGCTGCCCCCGCATATAGCCCTCGGTCGTGGAAGAATTGTGGGTATTCGGTACAGTATGGGGCATGACTGAACGTACATTGATCCTCATTAAGCCGGACGGCGTAAAGAACGGCCACGTGGGCGAGATTATTGCCCGTATCGAGCGCAAGGGCCTCAAGCTGGCCGAGCTGGACCTGCGAGTAGCTGACCGCGAGACCGCAGAAAAGCACTACGAAGAGCACAAGGATAAGCCATTCTTCGGCGAGCTGGTGGACTTCATCACCTCCGCACCATTGATTGCCGGCGTCGTTGAAGGCGAGCGCGCCATCGAGGCATGGCGCCAGCTGGCCGGTGGCACCGACCCAGTCTCCAAGGCTGCACCGGGTTCCATCCGCGGTGACTTCGCACTCAGCGTGGGCGAGAACATCGTGCACGGCTCCGACTCCCCAGAGTCCGCAGAGCGCGAGATCGGAATTTGGTTCCCCAACCTCTAAGTACTGACGTTACCTAGATTTCAAGGAGGCCCGAGCATTAAGCTCGGGCCTTTTCATTTATAAGGGGATTTATTGAGGGGCTAAAAACTTTGCTTGGTCCACAGTGTTGCAGACATATTAGGCCAAGATTTTAAGGTTGGCGGCTTTTTAGTCGAAGGAGAGTAGCTTGCACAGTGCGGTGAAAGCTTGCTTTTGTACTTCGTGGGTGACGGTGCGGCCAGTCTGTCGTTTGGCTAAGAGGCCAGCATCCCGCAATTTTGCAAGATGGTGAGATACCGTTGGCTGGCTGAGACCGGATAATGTGGTCAGTTCGGAAACGCTCATCGGGCCGCAGCCTTTATCGCACAAGATGGATAAAAGACGAAGTCGGGCGGGATCTGCAAGTACCTTGAATTGCTGGGCAAGATGCACGGAATCGGCCGGGTCTAGGGGGCCGTTGCTGAGTGAACAACATTCGTTGATGTGGGGATCTTTGGTCATGCCGTGCGAAGAAACCATGCCTTTAGTATATGGGCGTTTGACACACCCTTTCATATTGACAGGTATCGATATGAATGGCTACAGTGCTACACGGTACGGTGCGACTTGGGTCAATGAAGGAGACAAGTATGGCTACCTCACAGCAGCCGCGTTTAGCTTTTCTCGATCGCTTTCTACCCCTGTGGATCATCCTAGCTATGGTCCTTGGCCTGCTCATAGGTCATTTCCTTCCAGGAATAGGGAACGCGCTCTCAGCTTTGGAAATTGGAGGTATTTCCCTCCCAATCGCTTTAGGACTGCTGGTGATGATGTATCCACCGCTTGCTAAAGTGCGCTATGAAAAGACTCGGGAGATTGCCACTGACAGACGGCTGATGACCGTGTCGATCGTTTTAAATTGGCTTGTAGGGCCAGCATTCATGTTCGTACTGGCTTGGCTATTCTTGGCGGATCAACCCGAGTTGCGCACGGGTCTTATTATTGTCGGCCTTGCCCGCTGCATCGCAATGGTCTTGGTATGGTCAGACCTATCCTGCGGTGACCGGGAAGCCACGGCAGTACTAGTAGCAATCAACTCCGTTTTCCAAGTTGCGATGTTCGGAGTCCTGGGTTGGTTCTATTTGCAGATACTACCGGGGTGGCTGGGCCTTGATACCACCTCTGTCGAATTTTCTTTCTGGTCCATTGTTACTTCAGTGCTCGTATTCTTAGGAATTCCGCTTTTGCTTGGGATCATCTCCCGAGTATGGGCAGAGAAAACTAAAGGGCGTGAGTGGTTTGAAAACCGTTACCTTCCCGCCGTGTCTCCTTTGGCAATGATCGGTTTGCTGTACACAATTGTCTTACTGTTCTCCCTGCAGGGAGAACAGCTCGTGGAGCAGCCGATAGCGGTAGTTAGGGTAGCGGTGCCTCTGATGCTGTACTTTGTCGGGATGTTCTTTTTGGCTTTGGGCGTAGCTAAGGCTGTCGGAATGAACTATGCACAATCTGCCTCAGTGGCCTTTACCGCAGCGGGAAATAATTTTGAGTTAGCCATCGCGGTGTCCATTGGTACCTTTGGAGCTACCTCTGCTCAAGCATTGGCCGGTACTATCGGACCCCTTGTCGAAATTCCGGTTTTGGTTGGCCTGGTATACGTAATGCTCTGGATTGGTCCCAAGTTATTTCCTGGAGACCGGACTCTGCCGAATTAGCGCCTGCCAAGTTGATATAAGCACCGCACGCCAGTAGGGGAGAGGGTGATGCGCCAGCTTTCTACTTTGGAGCGCAGCCCAATATTTTCTACCTCCACTAGCCCATGCTTTTTTAATTCCTGGATCGCATCGGACAGAGGATCTAGCTCCACCTGCATCAGGCGGGACAAGGCCTTGGTGGTGGTCGTATTGCCCTGGACTGCCCCGGCGGTGACGAGGGCGGTGAGGGTATCGAGGTGGGCATCGGCAAGCTCCATGGCACTATCCGTGACCCCTTCTAGTGGATCTTCAGCCACGATGCGCTGCATGCGGCGGCGGCCAATGCGGAAGGACTGGGAAAACATGGCCCACAAGCCCAGTGGAAATGCGAACGCCGACACCGCGCCGGTTAAGATACCTTCTACGGGTGGGGCCAGGGAAATGTCCGGCAACCAGCCAGCCGCGGATAGCGGGGCCATGGCCAGCGGTAGGGCAATTGGAATTACTGGTGCCCAATAAGCAATGGCGGGGTAATCGCCCTCGAGGTAGACATCCTGGCTAGCCCCAATGGAGCGGGGATAGTGGCGGATGAGTGGCACTAATCCGATGACCGCAAAGACCGCAAAAACGGCGGCGCCCATCAGCATGTAGCTGGCCCCCGTTTGGGCAAAACCGAGAGCAAAGCCGGCCGGAACGCCGCATAAGCACGCCTCTTTCGGCGTAATCTCATTGCGCTGCCGGTACTGCGATAATGTCCGTGCGGGACGCGGTGCCAGTTCTGCCATAATTTCAAACGTAGCATCGCCCACAGCCTGCTCGCCGCGCCAGGATTGTGTGACACAATGGAACTCACGCGCAAAGCGCGCATAATTTCATAACCCACAAGCTTTAATGCAATGCGTTTAATCGTGGCTATTCGTGCGGCAGCGGCACAGTTTCCCTAGGGGCTGTGCCTGCGCCCGAGTAGCTGGCGCACCATACAATCGAAGTACAGGAGTAAGCCCAACTAATGGCGGCACAGAACTCTCAAGAAACAACTGAAAACCTACAGGCAGCTGCGACTTTGGCCCAGCGGATAGATCCGAGCGAGCTCAAAGATAAAACTCGCGTATATGCCATGGCCAAAAAGCTCGGCCTATCATCACGCCAGCTGGTGGCTCAGCTGAAGGACATGGGCCTGAATAAGACCGCACAGAGCTCTATTACCCGCGCGGAAGCCGGCGACCTCTTTGCGGCTTTGGCGCGCCACGCCGGGGCTGCGGAGGCGGGGCAGCCGGCAGCCGCGGACGAGAACCCAGAGGATGCAAAGCCCGAGAACAAGGCCAAGACCACCAAGCGTGCTCGCCGCACCCGCAAGGCCACGAAGAAGTCCGCGCCTACGGCAAAGAAAGAACCGGCACAGGCCGATGTCGCGGAAGCAGACGCTGCCCCGGCTGACAACACCGCAGCCGATGCGGAAGAGGAAAAGAACCTGCGCTACCGCGTGCGCAAGAACGTGGACAATGAAATCTCCCAGATTGAGGAAAAAGTCGATGCTTCGCTGGTAAAAAGCGCATTGCCGGATGTAAAGCAGGCACCGGACCGTCTGCCGGATCCTGAGCCGGCGAAAGCACCCGCGCGCGCTGAAGACGTTACAGACGCTGAAGATGCCGATGCTGCCGATGCTGGCGCTGCGGATGCCGGTGAGGGTGACACGACGGGGACCGTGGATCCAGCCAAGCTGCATGAGGTGCTGGCAGAGGCCGGCGAGGATTTCGACGATGATTACTATGCACCGCGCATCGTCCCGCGCGCGGAGACCGACGACGATTCCGCCGCGTATGACTTCGCGCCGCTGTTTATGCCGCCGCAGCAGCAGGAAACCGAGGAGCTTGGCGAGGACGAGGCTGCGGACATGGCAGCTATCGCTGAAGCCGCAGATGCGGCGGATCCTGCCGGAGACGCCGAGCTCGCTGAGGCCGACGAGGCCGAGGCAGGCAATAAGGCAACGCGCGGGGGCTCTGACAAGCGGCGTCGCGGCCGCCGCGGGACGTCCCGCGGGCGCGGCGGAAACGAGAACTCCAAGAAGGATGCGGCGGATAAGGAGCCGGAGCTTATCGATGAGCCCAAGGCCATCCGTGGCTCCACCCGCATCGAGGCGCAGAAGCGCCGTCGCGCAGAATTGCGCGAAAAGGGCCGCGAGCGTCAGCACATCGTGTCCCAGGCGGAATTTTTGGCACGGCGCGAGGCCGTGGAGCGCACCATGGTGGTGCGCGATAAGCAGCGCGAGGACGGTGCGGGCATCGTCACGCAGGTGGGCGTGCTTGAAGATGACCTCTTGGTCGAGCATTTCGTTACCACCGAGGCCCAAGCCTCCCTCATTGGCAATATTTACTTAGGCCGCGTGCAAAACGTCTTGCCATCCATGGAGGCGGCATTCGTGGACATCGGCCAGGGCCGCAATGGTGTGCTTTATGCTGGCGAGATTGACTGGCGCAAGACCAAATTGCACGGGCGGTCCCGCAAGGTTGAAAATACCCTGAAATCCGGCGACCAAATCTTGGTGCAGGTGGCAAAGGACCCGATTGGCCACAAGGGTGCGCGTCTAACCACCCGAATTTCCTTGGCCGGCCGCTACCTTGTCTACGTACCGGGCGGCCGCAGTGCTGGAATTTCGCGCAAGCTGCCGGCGCCGGAGCGCAAGCGCTTAAAGGACATCTTGGGCCGCGTCGTGCCAGGCGATGGCGGCGCCATCATCCGCACCGCTGCCGAAAACGTTCCCGAGGAGGCCATTGCAGCAGATGTGCAGCGCCTGCATAACCGGTGGGAAGATATTTCCGCCCAAGCTAAGAAGGAAAAATCCTCCAAGGGTGCTAAGCCGGTCACGCTCTATGAAGAGCCGAATATGCTCATCAAGGTCGTCCGGGATCTCTTCAACGAAGACTTCCATCGCCTGATCGTGGATGGGAAGCGGTCCTTTAATACGGTCAATGCCTACGTGGAATCCATGGCCCCGGACCTTGCGGACCGCGTGGTGCGCTATAAGCCGAAGGACCACGGCGGCCAGGACGCCTTTGCCGCCTACCGCATTGATGAGCAGCTGCATAAGGCGCTCTCGCGCAAGGTATGGCTACCATCTGGCGGTACCTTGGTCATCGACCGTACCGAGGCCATGACCGTCATCGATGTCAACACCGGCAAGTTCACCGGCTCCGGCGGCAACCTGGAAGAGACCGTGACCCGCAATAACCTGGAGGCGGCCGAAGAAATCGTGCGCCAGATGCGCCTGCGCGATCTGGGCGGGATGATCGTAGTGGACTTTATTGACATGGTCCTGCCGGAAAACCAGGACCTGGTTTTGCGCCGCTTGAAGGAGGCCTTGGGCCGCGACCGCACGCGCCACCAGGTATCCGAGGTCACCTCCTTAGGCTTGGTGCAAATGACGCGCAAGCGCTTGGGCACCGGCCTGGTAGAAACCTTTTCTACCGAATGCGAGCACTGCCATGGCCGCGGCATCATTATTCACGAGTACCCGGTCGATGAAGCCGAAGACAACTACTCCGGCCACCATTCGCACGGTTCCTCTAAGTCGCACAAGAAGCCAGACCACGATCCCCAGCAGCACCCGGCTGCCGTGGCCATGCACGAGCACGACGATGAAGACGAGCGCGCGGAGAAGAAGGGGCAGAAGCACCACAAGGGGCATAGGGCCGCTCACCAGCCGCAGAAGTACCAGAAGACCAATGCTCCCCTCTACAGCAGCGAGGACGAGCAGTCACCGTCGCTGGAGGAGCTCGTGGCCAATGTCGTCGTAGACGATGAGACCGCCGACTCCACACAGAAGGCCCCACAGAAGCGAGCCGACAACGCCCGCGGACACCGTGACGAGCGCAGCCGTGGCCGCAGCGAAGACAAGCAGAACAAGCGCCGCCGGGCGCAGAAGAAGTCTGAGGTCTCTGAAATCGAGGCCATCGCCTATGCTGCGGCAGAAAACGCTGCCGAAAGCGATGAGGTACAGGAATTTAATTCCTATGTGCCCGATGGTCAAGAATCACCGGCGAAGGAGAAGAAGCGCACCCAGCGGGGCAAGAAGCCGCGCCGGGCAACGCGGACCTCGCCGGCTTCCCGTCGCGTGCAGGAGCAGCCGAACCAGCGCCAGCAGGTCGCTGAAGCGAAGGCTGAAGAGAAGAAGGCGGTAGCTACCGATGCCCCGGAGAAGACCTACGAGGAGGCAGTAGCCGAGTTTGAGGCTTCTCCGCGCCGGAAGCGGCGCACGCGCGGGAATTCGCGTTCCGATAATCGCCCGCGCCCAGAGGATTATGCCCAGCCACAAAAAGAGGAATCCACGGGTTCCTCCGATAAGGAACGCGGTGACGATGCGGCACAGCAGGCCGCCGAGCAGCAAAAGCCCCGCAGCAAGTCACGCGGGCGCGGTCGGCGTCGCAGCGTTCGCACCCAGCCGAACTCCCGCCGGGCAAATGTGCAGGCCTCACACAGGGCAAACGCGCAGGATGTAAAGCAGGACGACAAGCGCGGGGACACCCCGCGAACTGCGGAGCAGCGCCACGAGAATATCAGTGGCGGGAAGAAGAATTCCTCGGTTCAGGGAGGCCGTCGCGGCAAGCGCCGCGTGGTGCGTACGAACCCGAGGGATAAGGCCACCTCGCACAATGCGGGTAGCCCAACGGCTACACCTGTTCAAGGGGAGAAGGATTCCCAGAAGGCTAGTGCTCCGCAGACCGAAACCAAGGTCATTCGCCGTGGGAAGAAGCGCGCGGTGAAAAAGACCGGGGCGCCGGCTGCGGCCGCGCGGCAGGAACGTGCTGGGGAAAAGGCGTCCACTAACGCGCCGGAGACCCCGCAGACTGGTGCTAAGGACGCGGGCCGGCGGCGGCGCCGCGTAGCACGGCGAGCTACGTCCTAGGGCATCGCCACGCGGGTGCGAAGTGCGTGGTTTGTATTTTGTACCCGCGGCGGGGTAATCTTTGACAGTCGCTGTTTAGAACTCTCGGCGCTGGATCAGCCCACAATTGCCGCCCGGTGATTGCGGACATGTTCGCGCGGGGTCTGAACGCAATATGTAAGTGTCCATTCGGATAACGGCCTGGATGCCGTGTCCGAGCGAGTTTAGATAAGGGGTAACCCTCTATGTACGCGATCGTCAAGACCGGCGGCAAGCAGTACAAGGTTGCTGAAGGTGACCTCGTCAAGGTCGAGAAGATCGAGGGTGAGCCAGGCTCTGCCGTGGCTCTCACCCCGGTTCTGCTCGTCGATGGCGCCGCTGTGAAGTCCAAGGCTTCCGACTTGGAGAAGGTTTCCGTTGCTGCGGAAATCGTTGAACAGGGTAAAGGTCCAAAGATTGATATCCTGAAGTACAAGAACAAGACTGGTTACAAGAGGCGTTTGGGTCACCGCCAGCCTCAGACCACCTTGAAGATCACCGGTATCAAGTAAGCCTTAACCGGGCTGCAAATCATCCCCGAAGGAGGGAAACGACATGGCACACAAGAAGGGTGCTTCCAGCTCCAGCAACGGTCGCGATTCCGAGTCCAAGCGCCTCGGCGTCAAGCGCTTCGGTGGTCAGCAGGTTAACGCCGGCGAGATCATCGTGCGTCAGCGCGGCACCAAGTTCCACCCAGGTGAGAACGTTGGTCGCGGCGGCGATGACACCTTGTTCGCACTTGCTGCTGGCTCCGTGAAGTTCGGCATCAAGCGCGGCCGTCGGATGGTCAACATCATCCCGGCTGAAGAGGTTGCTGCAGAAGCTACTGCTTAAGCACGACCGCAGCAGTCAATCCTCGGGCAGCTTTCACTACGGGTGAGGGCAGCTCGAGGATTTTCTCGTTTTACCTCCCACTGTGCTGGCAGGGCATGGGTTGGAGTCCGAGCTTGGCTACGCATTACACTGGCTAAGACAATAGATTTAAATAAGAAGGGTGTGGCACATCATGGCACGATTTATTGACCGCGTCGTCTTGCACTTGCAGGCTGGCGACGGTGGGCATGGCTGTGTGTCTGTCCACCGCGAGAAATTCAAGCCATTGGGCGGACCGGATGGCGGCAATGGCGGCCACGGTGGCGACATTGTTTTGGAGGTCTCAGAGCAGATCCATACCTTGATGGACTTCCACTACCGCCCGCATATTAAGGCCGAGCGCGGTGGTAACGGTGCCGGCGATATGCGCAATGGCGCGCGCGGTGAGGACCTGATTCTGGAGGTTCCCGCAGGTACGGTTGTGCGCACGGAAAAGGGTGAGACCCTCGCGGATCTCACCGTGCCGGGCACGCGTTTCGTCGCGGCCGAGGGCGGTTTCGGTGGCTTGGGCAACGCGGCGCTTGCGTCTAAGAACCGCAAGGCACCGGGCTTTGCGCTGCAGGGAGAGCCCGGCCAAGCTCATGATTTGGTGCTCGAGCTGAAATCCATGGCGGATGTGGGGCTTGTGGGATTTCCTTCGGCGGGCAAGTCCTCGTTGATCTCTGTGCTGTCTGCAGCCAAGCCGAAGATTGGTGACTACCCGTTTACCACCCTGCAGCCCAACTTGGGTGTGGTGGATATGGGTGATAGCTCCTTTACCATTGCAGATGTCCCTGGCCTTATCCCTGGCGCCGCCGATGGCAAAGGCTTGGGGCTAGACTTCTTGCGCCACATCGAGCGCACGGCCGTGCTGGCCCACGTCGTTGATACCGCATCCATCGAGCCGGGCCGCGATCCGGAATCCGATATTGAGGCGCTGGAAAATGAGCTGGCTAAGTACCAGGAGGCGCTAGAAAGCGATACCGGCTTGGGTGAACTGCGCGAGCGCCCGCGCGTTATCATTTTGAATAAGGCCGATGTGCCGGAAGCAGAAGAGCTTGCGGAGTTCGTCAAGGATGACCTGGAGGAAAAGTTTGGTTGGCCGGTGTTCATCATTTCTGCGGCAGCGCGTAAGGGTTTGGATCCGCTGAAGTTCAAGCTCATGGAAATGGTCACCGAGCACCACAAGGCACAGCCTAAGCCGAAGCGGGATCCTTCCCATACGGTTATTCACCCCAAGGCCCAAGCGCATAAGAAAAACACCGGCAGCTTCGCAGACTTTAGCGTGCGACCGGATCCAGAAGTGCAGGGCGGATTCATCGTGGAAGGTGAAAAGATCGAGCGCTGGATCACCCAGACCGACTTTGAAAACGATGAGGCCGTGGGCTACTTGGCGGACCGCCTGGCCAAGGCCGGCGTGGAAGACGAGCTGCACAAGCAGGGCGCGGTGGAAGGCTGTCCCGTTACCATCGGCGGCATTACCTTCGAATGGGAGCCGATGACCGGCGGCGATCCCACTATGGCCAGTCGCGGTGAGGATGCCCGCCTCAAGGGCACTAAGCGCGTGTCTGCGGCGGAGCGCAAGCGTGCTTCCCAAGCCCGGCGTGGCTTGGTTGATGAGCTCGACTACGGAGACGAGGAAGAGATCACCCGCGAAGGCGCTAACCGTGACCGGTGGCAGGGTTAGTCGTTAACTTCCAGTGAAGGGAAGTGGGGGCAATTCCACCGGATGATTGCCCCCAGTTCAGACGCATTATGCTGCGCACATGGGGGAAATGTGCCCCAATGAAGGGGGCGGGCGGCCTAAGCTTTGTACACTATTGAGTTATGTCTGCTGATCAACAGAAAGAGCCCATTCTTCCGCTCCCCGTAGAGCCGTTTGATGGCCCTACCGCTGATACTCCGTTCCCCGAAGCCCTTGATGAAAATCCGATAGCCTCCGGGTTTGAATCCGAATTGCGCAACTCTATCGCTGAGGCCAAGCGCGTCGTTGTAAAGATTGGTTCCTCGTCGCTGACGGATGAGAATTTCCGCGTGGCGCAGGAAAAGATCGATCACATCGTTGATGCTGTCCACGCACGCATGGGACGCTCCGATGTCATCATCGTTTCCTCCGGTGCGGTTGCTGCCGGTATGGGCCCGCTCGGCCTGCACCAGCGCCCCACCGACCTGGCTACGAAGCAGGCCTCGGCGTCTGTGGGCCAGGTTCACCTAGCTTATGAGTGGGGCCGTTCCTTTGCGCGTTACCAGCGCACCATCGGTCAGGTGCTGCTTACGGCGTCCGATGCCGGGCACCGCGATCGCGCCCGCAACGCGCAGCGCACCATTGACCGCCTGCGCCAGCTGCGCACCATTCCCATCGTGAACGAAAACGACGCCGTTGCTACCTCGGAGATGCACTTTGGCGATAACGACCGCCTGTCGGCCTTGGTCGCCAATTTGGTGGGCGCAGACGCGCTCTTCCTGTTCTCTGACGTTGATGGCCTCTATGACAAGAACCCGGCCGAGCCGGATGCGAAGTTCATCGACGAGGTGCGCACCGGTAAGGACCTCAAGGGTGTTGTTGCAGGCGATGGCGGCAAGGTCGGCACCGGCGGTATGGCCACGAAGGTCTCGGCCGCCCGCCTGGCCACCCGCGGCGGCATTCCAGTGCTGTTGACCTCCACCGATAACATTGGCCCCGCGCTTTCCGATGCCTCCGTGGGCACCGTATTCCACACCCGCGAGGAACGCCAGCTTTCGGCCTGGAAGTTCTGGGCACTCTACTGCGCCGATACCGGCGGAGCCGTGCGCCTGGATGAGGGTGCGAAGGAAGCCGTGACCAAGGGCGGTACCTCCTTGCTTGCCGTGGGTATTACCGATGTCCGCGGTGAATTCAACAAGGGCGAGATCATCGATATCTTGGGCCCGAAGGGCGAGGTTATCGGCCGCGGTGAGGTCCGCTTCGATTCCGAGGAATTGAACGCGATCAAGGGCATGCAGATGAGCGAGCTGCCAGAAGATAAGCGCCGCTCCGTCGTGCACGCGGATTACCTTTCCAACTTCGCCTCGCGCATCTAGCCGCGTGCCGTACGCTGGTCCCATGAAGTATTTTATGGGACCAGAAACCTGGCAGCCTATGGTCGATGACTTAAGCGCTGCCGGCCACGAACGCGTAGAAAACCTCGAAGACGCAGAGGTCTATGTCAATAACACACCCAGCCCGCGCCGCATTCCAGAGATGCCGGACAATATTCGCTGGGTGCA
Organism: Corynebacterium sp. KPL2734; assembly: GCF_040225595.1. Taxonomy (NCBI): domain Bacteria; kingdom Bacillati; phylum Actinomycetota; class Actinomycetes; order Mycobacteriales; family Corynebacteriaceae; genus Corynebacterium; species Corynebacterium sp. KPL2734. The sequence continues at coordinate 109,342 of NZ_JBEHFO010000003.1, forward strand.
GCATTGTTTTACCGGTGTAAACCAACTCATTGATGCTGGATTGATTACCCCTGACGGATTGCCGTGGTGCAATTCCGCCGGTGCCTTTGCCAAGCCGGTGGCCGAATGCGCCTTGGGCCTCCTGCTCTCCCAGGCCCACCAGCACAAGGCCTTTACACAGGCCGGCACCTGGTCGGTGGCTAAGGAGCTGGATGAAGCGCAGGAGTGGATCTATGACCAGCAGGGGCCGAAGAAGGTGGCGATTTTGGGTGCTGGGGGCATCGGCAAGCAGCTCATTGCCCTGCTCAAGCCCTTTGGGGTCCACATCACCGCCGTGAATCGCTCCGGCCGCCCCGTGGGGGGGCGCCGACGAGGTGGTGGCCATGGCTGATGCCGCGCACGTGTGGGGCGAGGCCGATGTTATTTTCTGCATCCTGCCCGCCACGCAGGAAACGGAGGGGCTAATCGATGCTGCGAAGTTCCGCGCCATGAAACCGTCCGCGCTGTTTATCAACGTCGGGCGCGGCAGCACCGTGGTTACCGATGACCTCGTGGATGCCCTGCGCGAGGGCGAAATTGCAGGCGCTGGCTTGGAAGTCGTGGACCCAGAGCCGCTTCCCGATGGCCACCCGTTGCTCTCCCTGCCCAATTGCACCATGACCCCGCACATCGGGGCGACAAAGCACGTGGCGCAGTACCACATGGGCGATATTTTCAATGCGAATGCCGCCGCGTGGGAGAAGGGAGAGTCCATGCCCACCCAGGTAGATCCGGAGGCGGGATACTAGAAAAATCAAAAGCCACGGACAGCGAAGGCTGAGTGCGTCGTGTGTGTACCGAAGAAAGGACGTACCGCCCACTGTCCGTGGCAAGTGAAATTAAAAGTTCAACGTGTTGAACTACTATTAACCTAACACTTATCCCAGGACGACACAAGCACGATTACTAAGATGGTGGACATGCACCTAGAAGAACTCCCTACCCGTAGCCAGGACTACCTCAAGGTTCTGTGGGACTTATCGGAGCACTCCGGGGGTGCCCCAGTGGCGCTGAAGGATGTGGCGGGCCGCCTGGAACAAAAGGTGCCCACTGCCTCCGAGGCGATTAAAAAGCTCGCCTCCCAAGGTCTGGTGGAGCATGAGCGCTATCAGGGCGTCTCATTGAGCCCTGCGGGCCGCGAGCTGGCGATGCAGATGGTGCGCCGCCACCGGCTTTTAGAAACCTTCTTGGTAGAGACCCTGGATTATTCCTGGGACGAGGTGCACGAGGACGCTGACCGCCTCGAGCACGCCTGCTCCGATCGTTTTATTGGCGGCATCGATGCGCTGTTGGGGTCTCCCGACCGCGATCCACACGGCGATCCCATTCCCGATGTCGGCGGTGGCATCGAGGATCTCGGCACACTCACGCTCGCCAGCGCCCCGCTCGATGCGCCCGTGACCGTGGAGCGCGTTTGTGATGAGGATCCAGGCCTGTTGCGCTACCTCGACCGCTTTGGTGTGGAGCTGGGCAACGAGCTGCGCGTCAGCGATAGCGTGGCTGGCCTGTTGACGGTGCAGACCGAAAGCGGAGAGATGTCGCTGGCGGAGGTAGCCGCCCGTGAGATCACCGTCCGCCTCGCCTCAACCAATTAACCTGCGACGCAGCACTGTGCTACTCGCCGCGCTGTTGCGGCGCGGTGCGGCGCCCTGCAGCGCCGCACGCTAGGAAACCGCCTTATAGGCCGCCATGCTGGTGAGGTAAAAGACGCCCGCCACAATGGCGATGGTGCCGCCGGCCGAAAGGCTTAAGTGCGCGGCGATAAAAAGCCCGGCGACCGCGATGGTGATGCCAATGATGCCAGCCCCGATAAGCAGCACCTCCGGCCGCGATACCCACGGGCGCAGACCCGCGGCCGGGGCCACGAGTAGGGCAATGGACAAGATGGTGCCGACGGCGGGGATGACCGCAGCCATCGTCAAGCAGATAAGGCCGAGCGTCAGGGCATCGTAAAGCCCGCTATGCGGGGACGTGCTGGGGTCGAAATAGGCCTGGAAAAGGCGGCGCCGGCAGGCCAATACCGCCAGCAAACAGATAACGACCAGTCCGGCCGCGACGGCGACATCGCGGTGGTTAACTGTAGTTAGCGAGCCCACCAGGAAGCTATCGACGTGCAGCGGCAACGGCTGAAACCAACGCAGCAGCAAAATGCCCAGAGCAAAGCCCAGAGTGAGCGTGGTGCCCGCCGCAGCGGTAGAGGATACGCCACGCACCTTGCCCAGGTAATGCATGAAAATCGCCAATGGGATGCAGACCGCCACGGAGCCGAGCATGAGCCCATCGCTCAAGTTGGCGCCCAGCGCATTGGCTACGACGACGCCGATAACCGCGCCGGGAAAGGTGCCGTGAGAAAGGCTCTCTGCAAAAAAGACGCGGTTGCCCAGCACCATGAGCGTGCCTACCAACCCGGAAAGGCAGCCCACCGCGATGGCTTCGAGGAATGGCAATGTTAAGACCCCCATATGCGCCTGCCTAAAAGTGCGAGCGGAACGGTTAGGGACAGCGACAGCGCGACGATGGCCTGCGGGGAAATCTGGTGGGAGGTTACCGAAAGCATGAGCCACAGGCCCACGCATACGGCTAGCACCGCGCCGACCAATGCCCACAGGAGCATCTGCACCGGGGTGCTGGCTAAGACGCGCCCGACCAGGCCTGGTACCACGACGAAACCCAAGACGAGCAACACACCAATGGCGGAGCTCGCGGCGACTACGATTAGGCCCACCGCTACGTTGGCAGTGACATCGATTAGCCCCACGCGGATGCCGGTGGCGCGCGCGGATTCGCGGTCAAAGGCGACGGCTACTTGCGAGCGCCAGGTGGCCAGGATGAGCAGGGCGGCAACCAGGCACAAGATGACCGAGGGGATCATGCGGTCAGTGGTGATATCGAGCAAGCGGCCAAACATAAGGGCCTCTAGCTGGCCGGAACGATCCCCTACGGCGAGGCTGATGACCACGCCGATGCCGTACATCAAGGTCAGCACCACCGCAGTGCCGGATTCATGATCGTGGCCGTCGCTGCCGGAATTAAGGCGCGCCAAAATGAGCACTGCGACGCCAGCAGCTATGGCGGCGCCGGGCAAGATGCCGGGAAAGCCCGCCACGGCCAGGCCAATGACGATGCCCGGGAATACCGAGTGGACCAGCGCCTCGACGCTAAATTCCATGCGGCGCAGGTTGACCACCACGCTGATCACCGCGCCGGTCAGGGCTACGCACAGCAAAAACAGGGCCGCGCGCTGCATAAAGGGAGCAGTAAGCAGAAGCGTCACATGTCCCCCTGAAATACCGACGTGGCCTCCAGGTAGCGCTCGACTGCATCCTCGGTATCAAGGACCTCGCTGTGACCGTCCACGATGAGCATTCCGGCATCGCAGGCGCGCTGCGCCAAAATGGGATCGTGGGTGGAAATGAGCAGGGCAACCCCGCTTTCCTTAAGCTTGGCGATGATCCCTAAAAGCACCTGCCTGCTGTCTTGGTCCAGGCCATTGAAGGGCTCGTCCATGAGTACGAGGTCTGGGTGTGCGGCGAGCGCGCGGGCGATAAATATGCGTTGGCGCTGCCCGCCCGAGAGCTTGTCCCAGCGCGTCTTCGCCTTTTCCGCCATGCCGACGAGCTCTAGCGCTTGGGTGATCTGCGGGCGCAGGCGGCGCATGCTGCCCATACGCTCCCACCACGAGGCCTTGTTGAGCAAGCCCATTTCCACGACCCGGCAGGCGGTGATGGGGAAGGTGGGATCGCAGGTGTGGTGCTGGGGAACATATCCCAGCGTCGCCGTGCGCTCGTGCTCGCCGCGCAGGGTGGCAAGGCCAGCGATGGCCTTTAAGAGCGTGGACTTACCAGCACCATTAGCCCCCAGCAGCGCGATGGCCTCACCTTCGTGGATGGTTAAGGAGACATCGTCCACGATGGTGGTGGTGCCATAGCCGCAAGAGGCATGGGAAAGCTTTAAAAGCGGTGCACTCATTGCGCGGCGTCCAGGCTTTCTGGCAGATCGGCCACTTCACCGTCCCAGGCATCTACCAAGGTGGTGACGTTGTGGATGATGGAGCCGATGTAGGTTGCACCGTCGCTATTTGGCACGCCCAAGGAATCGCCGTACAGGGCGTCTTCATCCGTAATGGCCTTGACACCTGCGGCGCGGGCGATGGCCTCGATGGACTTAGAGTTATTGGAGTTTTCCGCGAAAATAGCCTTGGCGCCGGAATCGCGGACCTCCTTGGCTGCGTCCTCGATGTGCGAGGAAGTAGCGTCCTGCTGGTTATTGAAGTCCGTGAGCGCGGATCCGATGAATTCCACGTCATAGTCGTTGGAGAAGTAGCCGAAGGCATCGTGCGATGAAAAGAGCACGCGTTCCTGCTCAGGGACGGTCTCCAGGGACTCGGTGACCCATTTATCCAGCTCGTCGAGCTGCTTGGTGTATTTTTCACCGACTTTCTTCACGGATGGTTCCTTATCGGCCAAGGCATCCACGATGTTTTGTACCTGGATTTTGGCGTTCTTGGGGGAGGTCCATACGTGTGGGTCGTGGGTGAATTCTGGTTCCTCGCCGTCCTCGCCGGGGAAGGGCCACGGGCGAAGGTCTATCTTGTGGTTGGAATCGTCATCGCCTGCGGTGACGATAGTCTCGCCATCGAAGCCGGAGGACTCCACGGCATTATCGAGAAAGTGCTCGAGGTCGACGCCGTTTTTAAAGAGGAAATCCGCATCCGCCATGGCACTCATCTGCTGCGGGGTCATTTCGTGTTCGTGAGCGCTGGCATTCGGCGCCAACAGGCAGGTGAGATCGAGGGTGGTACCACCATCGCCCTCGGTGGTTTCCTTGCCGCTGGAATCCACCTTGTGCAGCGTCATGCCACCCTGAGCAATTTGAGTGAGGTAATCGCAGATCTGCGTGGTGGTGGCAACAGCCTTGATGGTCTGATCAACGCCCGAACCGGAGCCCGCGTCTGAATCGTTTCCGCCGTCATTCGTGCTGCAGGCGGTGAGGGCGAGCCCGCTCAGAGTCAGCATCAGGCCCAGCTTGGCCACGTTCTTTTTCATAAATGCTCCTTTTTTGCAGTGAAACCTATTAAGCAAAGAATAAACATACCCAAGTATCATTTTCAAGGTAATGAACATTAGGGTTTGAACCTGTGAGTTTTACTGCAGTTTCGGGCGAGGGAAGGGGAGGAGATTTCACTGCGTAGCCCGCACAATTGAGGAAAAGTGCGAGGTAAAAGACGGGCGGCTGAAAAACTCGGGCAGGTACGTTACTCTGGTATGACATGAGCAACACTGAACGCGAAGAAGTTCTGTCCAAAGCCCGTGCTGCTAAGGACGTTGCGCCCGTCGTGGCGCAGCTGTCCACGCCGCGCAAGAATGAAATCTTGCAGCGCGCAGCTGAAAATCTTATTGCCCACACCGATGACATCCTTGCTGCTAACCAGCAGGATATTGAGGCAGGTCGCGAACGCGGCATGTCCGATTCCCTCATTGACCGCCTGACCCTGGACGCTGCCCGCGTCGAGGGTATTGCAGATGGCCTGCGTCAGGTCGCTGGCCTGCAAGACCCAGTAGGCGAGATCCTGCAGGGCCGCACCATGGATAACGGCATCCAGATGAAGCAGGTGCGCGTCCCGCTCGGCGTGATGGGCATGGTCTACGAGGCTCGCCCGAACGTCACCGTGGATGCTTTCGGCCTCGCCCTGAAGTCCGGTAATGTGCCGCTGCTGCGCGGTTCCAAGTCCGCGCGCAACTCCAATACCAAGCTGGTGGAGCTTCTGCAGGACACCCTTGCAGAGTTTGATCTGCCACGCGAGGTAGTCCAGCTACTGCCGTGTGAGACCCACGACTCCGTCCAAGACTTGATTACCGCCCGCGGCCTGGTGGATTTGGTTATCCCCCGCGGCGGCGCCAAGCTCATCGAGGCCGTGGTTACCGGCGCTACTGTTCCAGCCATCGAGACCGGTACCGGCAACTGCCACTTCTACATCGATGCCTCGGCCGATATGGACAAGGCCATCGACATGGTAATCAACGGCAAGACCCGCCGCACCTCGGTCTGCAACTCCACCGAGTGCGTGCTTATTGATGCTGCGCTTGATGATGCCACCAAGCTGCGCATCGTCCGCGCCCTCCAAGATGCAGACGTCACCGTCCACGGTGACGTTGACGAGCTCGAGGGCTTCGGTGCCACGGACGTTGTCCAGGCCACCGAGGAGGATTGGCGCGAAGAGTCGCTGTCCATGGACATCTGCGCCAAGGTGGTTGACGGCGTTGACGCTGCCATCGCGCACATCGCGGAATTTACCACCGGCCACACCGAGGGCATCGCGGCCCAGGATGCGGACGTCTTGGTTAAGTTCGGCAACGAGGTCGATGCCGCAGCCGTTATGCTCAACGCCTCCACTGCCTTCACCGATGGCGAGGTCTACGGCATGGGTGCAGAAATCGGTATTTCCACCCAGAAGCTGCACGCTCGTGGCCCAATGGCCCTGCCGGAGCTGACCTCTTCCAAGTGGGTCCTCCAAGGCACCGGTCACGTACGCCCATAAGAATATGCGTCTTTTTCCTCGCTCTCGCGCCGCCGCTGGTTTCGTAACTATCGCCGCCACGGCGGCGCTTGGCATGTCTATGCTCGCCCCTGCCGCGGCGGCGGGTCAGCCCCACACGCAGGCCGAGACCTGTCCCGATTACGTTTTCCTTGCCGCACGCGGCTCGGACCAAAACGAGGAACACGGTGAGTATTTCGGCCCACAGCGCTACTCGGAACAGGGCGCGGAATCCAATGGTTATGAAGGTCCCAACCTCGCAGCGCTCTTCCACCTGGTAGAACAACGTCACCCCGGCACCATGGGTAATGCCTACGTGCTGGCGCTGGATGCAGATGCATATCCAGCCTCGATGAACCTGCCACCGCTGGCCCAAGAGGGCGAAAACCTGCGCCCGCTGCAGCTGATGCGACGCCTGGGCGGAGTGCTGTTGGAGCACCCCTTGCACGAGTTGATCTATCAGGTCACCGTTGGCTTTGTGCAGAGCCTGCGCAGCGGCATGAACAACGCGCCGCGCGTGGTGGAGCAGTACGAAGAGGAAACGGGTTGCAGCCCGCGCTATATCACCGCTGGGTATTCGCAAGGAGCCATTATCGCCACAAGCGCGGAGCGCTACCTCGCGTCCAAGGACAAGCTCGCCGGGGCGATCTACCTGGGCAATCCCTTGCGGCGTCCCGGCGGCATGGCCGGGCCGATTCCGCGATATCTCATTCCTCACAGTGCCGCACTGCCGGCCGATCGCCGTATCGACTACTGCCTTGCCGGCGACTTCGTTTGTGATCTCAACCTGCGCAATGCCAAAGACGCCCTAGCCACTAAGGCCGCCCACCACGCGTCGTATTTCCGCGAAAGTGAGGGCGATGCGGCGGTGGAACAGGACAATGCCCGCGTGGCCGATACCGTGGCTGGCTTAACTCCCCAGCAGGGTAGCGGCTATACTCTCCAGCCATGACTAATTCCCAGCGCATTGGGATCATGGGCGGCACCTTTGATCCAATCCACAATGGCCACTTGGTCGCCGCCAGCGAGGCGGCGCACCGCTTTGCCCTCGATACCGTAGTCTTTGTACCCACCGGTCAACCGTGGCAGAAGGCCTCCCGCGAGGTCACCGCCGCGGAGCACCGGTATTTGATGACCATGGTGGCAACGGCCTCCAACCCGCGTTTTACCGTCTCCCGCGTGGATATTGACCGCAAGGGCCCTACCTATACCATCGATACCCTGCGCGATCTGCGTGACCTTTTTCCGGGTGCCGAATTTTACTTCATCACCGGTGCGGATTCCCTGCAGTCCATCATGAGCTGGCATAACTGGGAAGAGATGCTGGAAATGGCGCACTTCGTGGGTGTTACGCGCCCAGGCTACGAGCTGAGTACAGACATGCTGCCGGCCGACTCGCGGGAAGATATCAACCTCATCGATATCCCCGCCATGGCCATTTCTTCCACGGATTGCCGCGAGCGGGCCGCGCAAAACCAGCCGGTGTGGTACCTGGTTCCGGATGGAGTGGTGCAATACATCACCAAAAATAATCTCTACTCGGCGCAGCCGGATAAACCTTTATAGTTCAAGTTTGGGCACAATCGCGCCGAACGTGCAAGAATAGACAGCTAAAAGACACTTCCTCACCAGACGCGAAAAGGGAATTTTTATACATTGTCTATTTCTGATCTCGCCCGCCGCATGGCGGCAACCGCGGCACATGCCGCACAGGACAAGTTAGCTAGCAATATCGCAGCAATCGATGTCTCCGATGTCCTTGCCATCACCGAGGTTTTCGTGCTGACTTCTGCCGATAATGAGCGCCAGGTCGGCTCCATCGTGGATGAGGTGGAGGACCAAATGACGGCCCAGGGCTTTGAGCCACAGCGCCGCGAGGGCAACCGCGAAAACCGATGGGTGCTGTTGGACTATGGCAATATCGTCATCCACGTGCAGCGCACCGATCAGCGCGAGCACTACGGGCTTGACCGCCTCTACCACGATTGCCCGTTGGTGGACATTGAGGGCATTGAGCCACCCGAGCGCCCTGGCGATTGGACTAATGGCGTTAACCCGCGCACCGTGGATTCCATTGATGAGCTGCCATTGGCGCAAAAGGCCCCTGGCGAGGACGAGGAGCTTTAACCCCACCATGAGCCGCCGCCTGATTCTGATCCGCCACGGACAAACCACCTACAATGCCTCCGGCCGCATGCAGGGCCACTTGGACACTGAGCTTTCCGATGTCGGATATGAACAGGCCCGCGCCGCCGCGCGCCTGCTCCGGGATCAGGGCGTGGTAAAAATCGTCGCCTCCGATTTGCAGCGCGCGCGAGAAACCGCGCGGGTGGTGGCAGAATCGCTCGGCCTGGACTTTTCTACGGATCCCCGCCTGCGCGAGACCAATCTGGGGCAGTGGCAAGGCAAGAGCTCTGCCGAAGTGGATGCAGAATTCCCTGGCGCCCGCGCAATCTGGCGCCACGATCCCACTTGGGCGCCGCCAGAAGGCGAGTCCCGCGTAGATGTGGCGCGGCGCGCACGCCCGGTAGTCGACGAGCTCATGCAGGAATTTTCCGGCTGGGATGACGGCGCCGTGCTCATCGTCGCCCACGGTGGCGCCATCTCCGCGCTGACGTGCCACCTGTTGGGTCTGGATCACGGCCAGTACGGCATTTTATCCGGTCTGAAAAATACCCACTGGTCGCAACTGACCGCCCGCCCGGATTTCAATCCGGAAACCCCCGTGACCTCGCTGGAATTTACGCCGCAGACGGTGACGAGCGCGCAGTGGTACTTCGATGGCTGGAATATGGGTGGCGAGGTCACCGGTGATGGAGGGGCAGATACCTAGTGACCGTTCGCGTCATTACTGACTCCGCGGCCAGCCTGCCCCCAGAGATTGCTGCAGAACTCGATATCACCGTCATTGACCTGCACGTGATGGATAGCGAGGATAAGGGCGGAAAACTGCGCACCACTTCGGGCCTTTCCTCCCTCGAATTGGCCGCTGCCTACGGCCGAGAGATGGAAAAAGCACAGGATGATGGCGTCATCGCCATTCACCTATCCAAGGAGCTTTCGTCCACGTGGTCGGCCGCGGTGGCCGCGGCTGGGGTTTTCCCCGATACGGTTCGCGTTATCGATTCCGGCTCTGCCGGCATGGTCATGGGCGCGGCGGCGATGGCGGCGGCCACCAAGGCAGCACAGGGCAAAGCGCTGGAAGAATGCCACGCGGCGGCACTAGACAGCATCGAGCGCGCGGCTACCTGGGTGTACCTGCATTCCACGGAGGATATGCGCCGCTCAGGCCGCATGTCTGCCGCCACCGCCATGTTGTCCACCGCGCTTCTAGCCACCAAGCCGATTATGTCCATCGTGGACGGCAAACTGGAACTGGTGGGAAAAACCCGCACGCAAACCAAGGCCTTTACCAAGGTGGTAGAGATCATCGCCGCCCGCGCCGCCGGCGAGCCCGCCTTCATCGCCATTCAGCACAACCAGGCCGGCGAAGCGGCGGACAAGCTGCAGGGCCTCTTGCGCGATGCTCTGCCAGAAGGCACGTCCTTTATCACCACGCCCTTAACCGAGGTGCTCGCCGTGCACGCTGGGCCCTCCGCCATTGGGGTATCTGCGGTATTTAGCTCCTAGGCCCTCGCACGCACGGGCGAAGCCCTACGGCCTGTGCGCCCCTGATTGTGGATAACTATCCCGCCAGGACCCGTTTGGTTGCCTCCTACAACGACTTATCCACAGCGCCTCTGCCCACGTTCTCGCACCGCACGCGGCGGCTTCCTAGCCTGTGGGCTATGGCGGCACCCAAGATCAGCGAACGACTCCGCGAATTTACCCAACCCACCGGCGAGGAAGAACTCCTCCAGGTCGATTACCCGCGCCCGCGCGTGCGCATCAGCCGTTGGCAAGCCTGCGCGATAGCCGTCATCGTGGTGGTGGGCGTCATTATCTGGCTGGGCCTGAGCTCCCGCAATTCGGATGAGTCCGGCATGCCCGAACCCGCGGCGATGGGCAGTACCACCGCCGAGTTCAGCGCGGAGGCTAGCGAAATCGTCGTATCCGTCGTCGGCGAGGTTGCAGCACCTGGCCTGAAGACCCTCGAGCCCGGTGCTCGCGTCGCTGATGCCCTCGCGGCCGCCACGCCTTTGCCGGAGGCGGAGACCATGACGCTCAACCAAGCGCAGCGGCTTGCCGATGGCCAGCAGCTCCACATCCTGCCCCAAGGTGCTCCGCCCGACCCCGCGCTTGCCGATGCCCCCATCGCAGCACCCGCCGGCGGCGATAAAGTCAGCCTTAATTCCGCGACCGCCGCCGATCTCATGGATCTCAACGGGGTAGGGGAGGTCACCGCGGAAGCCATCGTCTCCTTCCGTGAAGAGCGCGGGGGATTTAAGGACGTCGAGGAACTCCTCGAGGTCAGCGGGATTGGTCCCGCCAAGTTTGCCAAGCTCAAATATAACGTGCAGCTGTAAGCAGAAGAGGCCACGCCGCGATGAAAGAACTCCGCCTGCTGCCCGGCGCCTTGACCGCATGGGTGGCGGTCATCGCGGTGCTGGTTTTCGGGCAGGGGTGGACCGTGGCGTGCATCGGCAGTGTCGTAGGAATATGCCTGCTCGCCCGGCACTGGGGCCAAGCCATCTTTTGCGGCGTGCTCGCCAGCGCCGCCGCCTTCGTAGCCGCCGTGCGGCAGGCGCGAGCGGCCGCCTTCGACTTCGGCCGCGAGATTACCGGCCGCGTGGTCACCGCGCCGACCCAAACGAGCACCGGCGGCTGGCTCATCCGGCTCGATGTTCCGGGCTATCCCGCGCAGCTTCCGGTCTTTAGCCCCGAACCACTGAGCGCACCCGCCGGAACGCAGGTCACGGCAGCGGTACAGCTTTCCGAGTCCGACCAACCCGGAGTCGGGAACGTGATAGCCAACGCCTCCCACCTGAGTATCTCCGCGCCATCTTCGGGCCTGGCCGGCTGGGCCGCACGGGTGGCCGATAACTTCCGGGCGGTCGTACTAGAGGCGGTAGGCCCGAGCAGCCAGGGGCTCATCCCAGGCATGGTGCTTGGCGATACCTCCCTGCAAAGTCCCGCCGAGCGCGAACTCTACATCGATACCGGGCTATCGCACCTCAGCGCTGTATCCGGTGCCAATGTGGCCATCGTCTGTTCCTTCGCCGCCATCATTTGCGCCGCGTGCGCCGCCGGACCGCGCACCAGGGTGGCGGTGTCCTTGGCCGCGTTAGCCACATATGTCGTCTTGGTGGGACTTGAACCTTCGGTGCAGCGCGCGGCTGTCGCCGGGGTAGTAGGCCTGCTCGCGGTGCTGCACTCTTCCACCATGGAACCCATCCACGCGCTCAGCCTCGGCATCCTCACCCTCCTTTTCGTGGATTCGGACCTCGCGGTGCATTTTGGCTTCGCGCTATCGTGCGCGGCGACCTTCGGCATCGTCATGCTAAGCCCGCTTATCTATTCGCAGCTCGCGGTCACCGGCTGGCCCGCCATCTTCCTGCGCGCTATTGCCGTGGCGATTGCCGCCGATATCCTCACCCTGCCGCTTATCGCCCTCATGTCCGGCGAGGTATCCGTCGTCTCGGTCCTCGCCAATGTCTTGGTAGCACCCGCCACCGCACCCATTACCGTGGTAGGGCTGCTCGCGGCCATCGCCGCGCAGCTAGGCCCCTTGAGCATCGTCGCCGCGGGATTATTAAAACTCATCGAACCCGCAGCGTGGTGGATCAATACCATCGCCCACGGCGTGGCTAGCCTGCCCGTGGTCACCATCACCGCCCACCCGCTATTTACGCTCCTCGCGTACGGATGGGTCATCGCAGGGCTGCTGTATTACCGGCCATGGCTGACCTTGGCGGGGGTTATCGCTTGTCTGGGTCTGTTTGCCGCCTAGCGCTAAAATGATGGACATGCCTCCCGTACACCTCATTCTCGGCGACGATGAATTCCTCACCGAACGCGCCCGCCACACCATTCACAAGGCCGCGGCCGAAGGCGAGGCCAATCGCCCCGAATTGATGATGCTCAAGGCCTCCGAGGTTTCCGAGGGCGAAATCCTGGAGGCCACCAGCCCGTCGCTGTTTGGCGATAACCGCGTCATCGTCATCACGGACTGCGAACGCGCCGGGAAAGAGGTAGTCGATATCATCCTGCGCGCCTGCGTTAATCCTGCGCCGGGCATGACCATGGTGGTGGTCTATTCCGTGGCCGCGAAAACGCTGAAGAAAAAGAAGAAGGCGCCCGAACTAGTGGCGAAGCTGCGCAAGATTGCGGAGGTGCACGAGGTCTTTTCGCTCTATCCCAATGAGCTGGGGCAGTGGGCCACCCGCGAGTTTGCCTCCCATGGCGTTCGCCCCACCCCGGACGTCGTGCACGCGGTACTCGACGGCGTCGGCTCCGACCTCCGCGAGCTTGCCTCCGCCATCTCCCAGCTCGTGGCCGATACCGGTGGCAACGTGACGCAGGAAGCGGTGCGCAATTATTACGTCGGCGTGGCCGAGGTTGCCAACTGGGACATTGCCGATGTCGCCGTCGCCGGCCGCGTCGAGGCCGCCGTCTCCACCTGCCGGCGCGCCCTCCAGCTCGGCGCCAGCCCCGTGGCCATCGCTGCGGCCTTGGCCAATAAGGTCGGCGCCATCGCGCGCCTGTATTCCGCCCGCGGGGACCAGTACACCCTTGCCAGCCAAACCGGGCTTGCCCCGTACGTTGTAAAAATGACCCAGCCCGTAGCCAGGCGCTGGACCGCCGATGACATCACCGCCGCCGTCATCCTCGTCTCCGAACTGGATGCCGCCGTTAAAGGCCAAGGTGGTGAGCCCGAATTCGCCGTTGAGGCGGCCGTAAAACGAGTCGCGGAATTGGCACGTTAAGCTAGAGCCCATGTCTGAGGAACAAGTGCAAGAATTCGCCGGTCGGCTCTTTGACATGGCGCGGGAGGGAAACCCGGATCTCCTGAACTATATTGACCAGGGCGTCAATATCAATCTGGTCAACCAAGACGGCCAGTCTTTTCTCATGCTTGCCGCCTACCACGGCCACGCGGATCTCGTTACCGCGCTGGCGGGCGCCGGTGCCGACGTGAACTTGCTCAATGATCGCGGCCAATCGCCCCTGGCAGGTGCGATCTTCAAAAAAGAAGACGCGGTTATCGATGCCCTCCTAAACGCCGGCGCCTCCGCTACCGCCGGCCAGCCAACCGCCATCGATTCGGCCCGCATGTTTGGCCGCGAGGATCTGCTCGGTCGCCTGGAAGGCGAGTCCGCGCAGTGAGCTGGACTTCCTTTTTCACCATCCTCCTGATGAACCTAGTGGGCGTGGCCTCGCCAGGCCCAGATATCATCCTGGTCACCCGCTATGCCACCAAGTCGCGCCGCCACGCCATCGCTGCGGCCGCGGGCATTCAAATCGGCGTGTTGTTCTGGTGTGGTGCCACGGTCTTTGGTGCGGCCGCCCTTCTGACCGCCTTCCCCGGAATCTTAGGGGCGGTCCAGGCAATCGGCGGCAGCTTCCTCGTTTTCATGGGATGGCGGGCGCTGCGCAGCGGCCTCGAACAGCGCACCAACCCGCCCGTTGATTTGGAGGACGCCGAGGCCAAGCTGGGCCGGCTGCGCCATTCCTTCAAGATGGGGCTGGCAACGAACCTGTCTAACCCGAAGATCGTGTTGTTCCTCGCCGCCATGATCGCCCCGCAGCTGCCGGCATCCCCACCGTTGTGGTTGGCCATCGCCTTAACCCTGGCGCTGGCACTATCGGCCTTCGCCTTCTTCCTCGTGGTGGCCACGGTGATTTCCACGAATGCGGTGCGCCGCAAGCTCATCGCCGCCGGCCCGTGGATCGATATCGGATCGGGCCTGTTCTTCATTATCGCCGGCGTCGCGCTCGTGGTCGCTGGTGTACAGCAGCTCGTGGCTTAAAGCCCCGGCAGAGTCTCAGGTTCGCCCTCTGCCACCACATCCAGCGCCCACTGGATCCACCGCGCCACCGTCGAGGCCCTCCGCCTCGCCGTGCCAGCGCCCAGGCCGAGTCCTTCTATCGACGCCGCAATCTCGTGCGTCTCGGCCACCTTCCCGCGCCGCAGGCTCATCTCCAGCGCCTGGCGGAATACCCGCCGCGCCGCCAACGCGCGCAGCAGGGCAGCATTGCGCCCATCGCGCCGCGGCTGTGTGATGGCCTTTTCGCCGCGAGGGGTGAGCTGATAGTGGCCATCAGCAAGCGCCAGCAGCCCGAGATAGCAGGCCGCATTGGCGTAATAGTCTGCCTGGCGCAGATGGAAGTCGTACTGCTCCGCAATTTCCTCCTTGCTCATCGGCTGCTGCGCAATGAGCTCCACCAGGTTGACCACGCGCTCGAAGCTATTGGCCTGCGGGAAGGGAATCCCCGCCGGCTCCGGCTCAGCCTCGACGGAGCCAATAATGCCCAGCGCATCATCCACGCTGAGGTGCGAAGCGCTAAGCGCGTAGCGGGCGTGGTCCACCAGCGCGATGCTGCGAAAATCCGCGGGATCGGTGAAATCGTACCGATACAGGTGGAAAATCCCATTCGAGTAGACCAAAAAGACGGGCACCACGGCTTTAGATAGCCATTGTTGGAAGCGTCGGTACGGAAAATACAATTGCCGGATATTGAAATCTTCGGAGATGTGATTTTTCGCCTCCACCAGCACCAAATGCTCGAGCGATTCGAAGCCGCCGTCGATTTCCATCTGCGCGCGGTCGACCTTGACTTCCAGCCCCAGATCCGGCACTGGAATCGTCATTTCCAGCGACGACATGCGCCCGGCGACGGTGGCCTGCAATGGCTCGCACCCCAAGAAGTGCTCAAGCATGCCGCTTGCCGATGCCACATTTAACGCCATCGATTCCGAGTTCACGCTCTCGATGTCAAGGGTGTCAAGGCCGGCTGGCATGTCCAACGTGCGCACAGAACTCGGCCCGGCGTGGGTCGGGTCCGGGAACCGTTCGTACAGGTCCAACGGCCCGACGAAGTATTCGCTGCGGCTCACCGGGAGAATACCCAAACCCAGTTCTTTGAAAATCCACGGGCGCGAGGTAGAAAAATCGTGCTTGGCCATCAGCCGCGGTTCCCGGCCGGAAAGCTCTTTTAGCTCCTTGGCCGTGAGGTAGAAGTATCCGTTTTCTTCCAGCTCCTCGCCACACCTTGCGGCCATGATGCGCAGCCATCCCCAATCATCGAGGCCAAGCTTTTCGCCCTCTGGGACTCCGAAAAGCGCGCGAAGCTCCCGCTGCTCCTGGGTGCTCGGTGCTTTACTCATGGCCCACCTCGTAATTGCGCACGAGCACTTCATCTACCTTGCCGCGGCGTGATCCCACGGAATTGATGGCGCGGGTGGCCGCAACAGTGTCGATGGAATAATCCGCGTAGAGGTCGCGGATGAACTCCGTGGCGGAATTGGACAGGAGGAATTTCACGCCGCGGGCATTGAGGTCATCGCACACCGCCTTCAAGCGCTCTTGCTCCGCGCGGTCAAAACCGCCCTTTTGATAACCGGTAAAGGAGCTGGTGACGTTGACCGGGTCATAAGGCGGATCGAAATAGACAAAGTCTCCTTCACCGGCATCTGCTACCGCCGCAGTGAAATCGCCCTGCGTGAAGGCGATGTCATTGTCCCGAAAATACTGGTGGACCCCGCGCAGCGTATCCGCATCACAGATGGTGGGGTTCTTATAACGGCCAAAAGGCGCGTTGAATTGCCCCGCGGAATTTACCCGGTACAGGCCGTTATAGCAGGTCTTATTCAGATACAGCGTCCGCGCGGCGCGCTCTGTAGCAGATAGCGCCGCGAACCGTTCTGCATCGCGGTCTACCGCGCGCAGCTGATAGAAAAAATCCGCGTCGTTCGGGTAGGTCGATACCAGGCTAATGAGTTCTTCGACGCCTTCGCGCACTACCTTATATAAATTGATGAGCTCCGAGTTGAGGTCATTGACCCGCGCTGCGGCCGGAGTGAGCGAAAATAAAACCGCGCCACCGCCGATGAAGGGTTCATAATAACGCCGCGGTGTCCCAGCGGGCAGGGCGGCGTGAATATGCGGCAAGAGCTGGCGTTTCCCGCCGGCCCATTTCACCAGAGGCTTGACGTTGTTCATTGGTCACCTATCTTAGCCGCCCCCGCAGACACGAACACCATCACCCTTTCGAACATACAGGCCCATAAACTAAGTGTTGCAGTGCAAAATATCACGGCGATCAAGCACCTGCTCCAGCGCCTGCTTTAGTGCTTGATTCGGCGTCTGGTTCGCCGTCGTGGGTTGGGAACGCCGCGTTGACATGCTGTAACTTCGGCGATTTAAGGAGGTTAGGGAAGCCTACCAAGGGTCGGTTTTCTTGGTGGGCAGAAAGACTATAAAGTGAAGAAAAATACCATATTTATGGGGTTGAATTGTTGGGTTTCCACGGGTTGAATATCGTGAGGAAGAGGGGAGAGAGTATGCCGCGCATTTCAGAGATCCGCGTCGCAGCGCTGCGGCTCGTCATTGACCGCGGGTATGACGGGTTCACCATGGAAGAGCTTGCGCACGACGTCGGGATATCTCGGCGCACCCTCTTTAACTACGTCAAGGACAAGGAGTCAGCGGTACTCGGACCGGAAGTTTCGGAAAAATTCGACCAGCAATTGCAAAACTTCGCCGCTGGCCTGCCCACCGGCAGCCTGCGGGAGGATTCTGCAATCATGGCAAACGCGGAATTCGAGCACGCTGTGGGCAACAATCATTTCCCAGAAATCTCCCAATTGACCGCCCGAGCACTCTCCCAGGATGGGAAATTATTATCCATGTACTGGCGCCGAAACGAGCGCGTCATGATGCACATTCGCCGAGCATTGCAAGCCCGCGAGGGGTGGAAGGCCTCGGATTCTCGGCTCATCCCGGCGGTCAATATCATCCACACGCAGTTTCAAACCGCCATCCAGACTTTTGTGGAAACCCATGGCCGGACATCATTGTCGGTGGCCTATGCAGATGCAGGCAAGATCTTCGAGGCCTACTTTGCCGATGATCTAGCCTAGGCCCATCACGAGCAATGAAAACGGCGCAATAAAAAATCCCCCGAACAAGCCGCTGCACGCAGGCAGCGCTTTGTTCGGGGGAGACAAGAAGGCTAGTTACTAGTCCATCTTGTTGAAGGCGGTAGCCAAACCGGACTTCTTGTTAGCAGCAGCATTGCGGTGGAAGACGCCCTTGGAAACGGACTTATCCAGCGCACGGGAAGCAACGCGCAGCTGCTTTTCAGCTGCAGCCTTGTCACCAGTCTCTACGGCTGCGTGGAACTTGCGGATCTCGGTGCGAACCGCGGAACGCACGCTCTTGTTGCGCTGACGAGACTTCTCGTTGGTCAGAACGCGCTTCTGCTTGGACTTGATATTAGCCATGAAAAATACCTCTTGATAATCGAAGATGATTAATTCAGAAACAAACCCGCCGGACGTGTCCCGCGATCCCCGCCAAGGGCGGGAAACCGCTCGGCGTTGGTATTCGAAGAGCGAACCCAAGGTCCTGCCCGCCCCGACCAACGCGCCCGGAAAGTAAGTAACTTGCAAATAATAGCAGCGCAACCGCGCACGAGCCAAGTCTGCGGGCGCCGCGCCGCAGAACTACGCCCAGTGATAGCGCGAGCGCAAGCGGTTGGCAATCCTTTCGAACCTGCGTTCTGGAAAAAGGATGCCCTGCCGGCGCACCTGCTCCTCGGAAACCTCCAATAAACGGTCCAAGCGCACCCAACAATTGCGCCCGGAGGCGTCCCATTCGCCGCAGCCGATTTCCAGCCAGGCATCGTCAAGCGCATGCTCTGGGTTGGCGGAAATGAGCAGGCCGGTCACGGTGGTGCGGGTGCGCCCGACCACCAAGATAGCGCGCTCGCGGGGAGGGGACTGCTTGCCTTCCGAAGGCGTCCACACCCACACGACCTCGCCAGAATCGGCCTGGCCGTCCATATCGGGGGAGAAGAAGATGGAACGGGGATGCGCCGCAGTGGCCTCGACCTGGATGGAGGCGGCCTTGCGCGGCTCGTGGCTTTGGGGGGATCTGTCCAGCCCTAACTGGGAGTTGATGCGGTTGAGGCCAGAGTCCACGGGCTCGCGCTCGCTGATTCCGAGCGCCTCGCGCAGACGGGTGAGCATGCCGGAATTCATGTCGACTATTGTAGACATATGTCTGAAAACTTTGCGGCCACGACGTTTACGGATCCCTCCCGGATCCGTAACTTCTGCATTATTGCTCACATCGACCACGGAAAGTCGACGCTGGCAGACCGCATCCTGCAGCTATCTAAGGTGGTTGCGGAGCGCGATATGCGTGACCAGTTCCTCGATAATATGGATATCGAGCGCGAACGCGGCATTACGATTAAGGCGCAGAACGTGCGCCTGCCGTGGGTGCCGCAATCTGGGGCATCGGCAGGCGAGCAGATCGTCATGCAGATGATCGATACGCCCGGCCACGTGGACTTTACCTACGAGGTCTCCCGCGCGCTCGAGGCGTGTGAGGGAGCCATCCTGCTTGTCGATGCCGCCCAGGGCATCGAAGCCCAAACCCTCGCCAACCTGTACCTGGCGATGGAAAATGACCTGGAAATCATCCCAGTGCTCAATAAGATCGACCTGCCCGCGGCGGATCCGGATAAGTACGCGCTGGAAATCGCGAATATCATCGGCTGCGAGCCCGAGGAAGTGCTGAAGGTATCGGGCAAGACCGGCGAAGGCGTGGTTGAGCTGCTCGATAAGGTCTGCGAGCTGGTTCCGCCGCCTTCCTCGGAGCATGCGCCCGATGCGCCCGCGCGCGCGATGATTTTTGACTCCGTCTATGACACGTACCGCGGCGTGGTGACCTATATCCGCATGGTGGACGGCAAGCTCACCCCGCGCCAGAAGGTGACGATGATGTCCACCAACGCCAACCACGAGCTGCTGGAAATCGGCATCGTCTCGCCCACGATGCGAAAGTGCGAGGGATTGGGCTCCGGCGAGGTGGGCTACCTTATTACCGGCGTGAAGGACGTGCGCGAGACTAAGGTGGGCGATACCGTTACCTGGTCCCACGGCGGCGCCGAGACCCCGCTGAAGGGCTACAAGGATCCCGATCCAATGGTTTATTCCGGGCTTTTCCCCATCTCCCAGGCCGATTTCCCCGACCTGCGCGATGCGCTAGAAAAGCTGCAGCTTAACGATGCCTCCTTGACCTTCGAGCCCGAGACCTCCGTCGCCCTTGGCTTTGGCTTCCGCTGCGGCTTCTTGGGCCTGCTGCACATGGAAATCACCCGCGACCGCCTGGAGCGCGAGTTCGGCCTCGACCTGATTTCTACCGCCCCGTCCGTGACCTACCGCGTGGTGGCAGAAGACGGCGAGGAAAGCTGGGTTCACAACCCCTCGGACTGGCCGGAAGGAAAGCTCAACGAGGTCTACGAGCCCATTGTCTCCATGACCGTCATCGTGCCCGAGCAGTTCGTCGGCCCGACCATGGAGCTCTGCCAATCCAAGCGTGGCCAGATGGGCGGGATGGATTACCTGTCCGAAGACCGCGTGGAGCTGCGCTACACCATGCCATTGGGTGAAATCATCTTCGACTTCTTCGACATGTTGAAATCCCGCACCAAGGGCTACGCCTCGCTCAACTACGAGGAGGCCGGCGAGCAGCAGTCTGACCTCGTTAAGGTCGATATCCTCCTCAACGGCGACCCGGTGGATGCTTTCTCCGCCATCATCCACCGCGATTCCGCCCAGTGGTACGGCAATAAGATGACCAAGAAGCTAAAGGAATTGATTCCACGCCAGCAATTCGAGGTCCCCGTCCAGGCGGCTATTGGTACTAAGGTCATCGCCCGCGAAAACATCCGTGCTATGCGCAAGGATGTGCTGGCCAAGTGTTACGGCGGCGATATCTCGCGTAAGCGCAAGCTGCTGGAAAAGCAGAAGGCGGGTAAAAAGCGTATGAAGACCTTGGGTTCCGTGTCGGTACCGCAGGAGGCCTTCGTGGCGGCGCTGTCGACGGACGCGGACGACTAAGCACTGGAAAGCGCAGCGTAATAGTACTTTAACTTTCAGTTAACAATCTCCGCGGTGGCTGCCGCCTAAAAGCGAGGCTGAGCAGCACCCATAGGGCATTCCTGAGACTGGGAATGCCCTTTTTGAGTGTTTGCGGTTTATGGTTTCACGGCGTTTAATTTCGATTCGAAAGCGACCGATGACTCTTCGGCGAGCCACAGCCACTTTCTCCCTCTTTGTTTCACTCGTTTAACTTAAGGCGGAAAATAAGATGAAGCTTCGCTTTCGCGCTGTGGCAGTGTGCGCCGCAGCCGCTGCTACGACCTCCTTGGTCCCCGGTATCGCACAGGCAGAAACCAAGACCCCCATCGATCACGTCGTGGTCATTTACTCCGAAAACATTTCCTTCGACCACTACTTCGGCACCTACCCGAACGCCGCAAATAACGACGACGAGAAGCTGCAGGGCAGCGAGAAACCCGCCCCTAAGTTCACCGCCAAGGCCGACACTCCACGGGCAGAAAACCTCGAAAATGCTGACCTGCTGGGGGAGAAGAACCCCAACTCCATCAAGCCCTTCCGCATCGCTCCCGAACACGCCGTAACAACGGACCAGAACCACCACTACGCCGATGAGCAGGAAGCCTACAACGGCGGAAAGATGGACAAATTCCCGGAGACGGTGTCCACGGACATCGATAAGTATGGCGAAGGCTCCTACGCCACTCCCGGCATGACCATGGGATACTACGACGGAAATACCGTGACCGGCATGTGGAACTACGCGCAGAATTTCGCGCTGAATGACAATAGCTTTTCCACCATCTTCGGCCCCTCCACCCCGGGCGCGCTGAACCTGATTTCCGGCACCGTTGCGGATGCCACCATGCACGACCCAGCCACGGGCGACCAGCAGAAAATCGAGGATGGCAAGAACCACGCCCTGGCCGGCGTATCCGAGGACGGGGCTACCGCCACCGTGGTGGGCGACCCAGACCCGCTTTTCGATGACTGCTCCAATAAGTCCTCCGCCGGTACCAACCAGGTCACCGCTATGCACTCCAAGAACATTGGTGACCAGCTCAACGATAAGGACGTCACTTGGGGCTGGTTCCAAGGCGGATTCCGCCCCACCGATGAGGCAACGAAGGACTCCCGCGCCCGCTGCGGTTCTTCGCACACCACGCTGACCGGCCAGAACCAGACGGACTACAACCCGCACCACGAGCCGTTCCAGTACTACGCCTCTACCGCCAACCCACACCACCTGGCCCCGTCCAGCGATGACATGATTGGCAAGACCGACCAGGCAAACCACCAGTACGACCTCGCGGACTTCGATACCGCCATCGAGCAGGGCAACCTGCCTTCCGTGTCCTTCCTCAAGGCCGCCAACTACCAGGATGGCCACGCTGGCTACTCCAATCCGCTGGATGAGCAAGCGTTTATCACCCACTACATCAACGAGCTGCAAAACTCCCCGGAGTGGGATTCCACCGCAGTCGTCATCGCCTACGACGATTCCGATGGCTGGTACGACCACAAGGCGCCGGAAATCCTCAACGGCTCCACTGATCCGCACCAGGACAAGGAAATCTGCACCGCCGCTGCCGCGAAGGTAGGCATCAAGGGTGATAAGAACGGCCAGTGCGGCCCCGGTACTCGCCAGCCGCTGTTGGTGGTATCTCCCTATGCCAAGACCAACCACATCGATTCCACCTATACCGAGCAGACCTCGGTGACCAAGTTCATCCAGGACAACTGGGGGCCTCGGCCGCTTGGGCGGCGATTCCTTCGATGACCGCGCGGGTGAGATCACCGGCATGTTCGACTTCGCGGTTGCGGAGAAGGCCCCGAAGCTCTTCCTCAATGAAACCGATGGCACTGTGGCGCAGGATTATGACTCCGTAGAGCGCGTGGATGACACCTCGCGCGCTGGCACCAACCTGAAGCCGGTTGTCGATGGCATGAATGACACCAAGGTCACCGAGCAGGGCGTTCCTGCCGTGACCACGCTGGATAAGGCCCAGCAGCCGGATACTAACCACGCCGCTTCCGGTTCCTCCAAGGTAGGCATCATCGGCATCCTCGCCGCACTGGGCGTAGCCGCCGGCATCATCGGCTGGCTCATGAGTGGTCACCCCGGCCTGGATTTGAAGAACCTGCCTTTCTAATTTATGAAGATTTCCCGTTTCGCCGTTGCATTCGCGCTCGCCGTTGGGCTCTCCATCCCGCAAACGGGTACCCAGGCCACGCTCAGTGGGCAGGGCAGCGAGCAGCCCACACGCGAGCTCGCCGTGCGCGATGTGTATTCCTGCCCGGCGCCTGAGGATGTGCAGGGTGAGGCGAAATGGAAGATTAATAACACCACCGGGCTTGCCCTCACGGTCTACGTTTCCGATGACAAGGGCAATGCCTATCAGGTTCTCGAGCGCATCGGCACCCCTGCCGTTCGCGAGTGGAACCCGCAGCTGGAGGACGGAACCTACCACCTGACCTGCGTCTTCCACAACGATTCCGCCGTGGAGTCCGACGTTTTCACGGTGACGGGGTCCACCGTTACGAATGCGCCCAAGATGGTCCCCATTACGGATCACGAGGTCGCCGCGGTGTCCATCAAGCAGGCTGAAAACCAGAAAAAGCGCGTGCCTGAGTTGCAAAAGCGCGCGCATGCGCTTGCCGATGCCGCTTCTTCCTCCCGCCCCGCCGCCCAAGCCGCCTACCTGGACTACCTGGAGTATTATCGCTCCTTCGACGATTCCAGCGCGGAGTGGCCCGGCCCGGATTTGGAGGGCTACGAAGACATCGAGCGCATCCTGTGGTCCAATCGCCCGCCGAGCGATGCTATCCAGCCCGCCGCCGCGCTTGCCGATGCCACCGACCAGACCGCCCACGCCCTCGACACCTCCCATTTTGCCATTCCCGCCCCGGATTATGGGCTGCGCGCGCATGAGGTGATGGAGGAGTTCGAGCGTTTTGACCTGCGCGGCGAGCGCGATTTCGGCGCCCACGCCCTGCCTACCGCCCTGCGCGGAATCATTACATCGACGCGGCAAACGCTGGATCCCGTGCGCTCCTTGGTCGAGGATCGCGGCTTGGATACCGCGCCCATCTACGATCAGCTCGCGGACTTGGACTCCTTGGCTGAGGAATTCGACGATAAATACGGTGGCGCGCCGAGCGTGGCTTTTGCGGACTGGCAGCAGGAGGACCGCCTGCGCTTGCAGGCGGGCGTCGCCAAGGCGAATGAGCTGCTCGCCCCGGTTGCCACCATGACCGTTATCCGGAGGATGAACTAGTGCCGTGCCCGTTTAACTTTTCCCGCCGCTCCTTTCTGTCTGGCCTTGCCGCCTCCGCGGCCGCAGGCGCAGCTGCCCCGGGAGCAGAAGCGCAGTCCACGTCGCTTCCGCTCGAAACCACCGATTCCGTGGATCAGCCGGGCGCGCTGGATTTTCACGGCGAACACCAGCAAGGCATCATAAATCCCCCGCAGAAATACTCGGAAATAGTGGCGTTGGACGTGCAGGTCAAGACAAAGGCCCGTTTGGACAAGCTCCTGCGCACGCTAAGTGAAAGGGCACGCATCTTAACCGCTGGTGGCACTCCCGCGCCCGATGGCATTGCTTACCCGGCAATGGATTCGGGCGAGCTGGGCCCTGAGCTTCCGGCCGATCACTTATCTATCACGCTCGCTGTGGGCGATTCGCTTTTCGATGCCCGCTTCGGCCTCGCCGCCTACAAGCCCGCCCACCTGCGCGCGATGGAAGCGTTTGCCGATGACACCCTGCAAGAAGAAAAATGTCACGGTGACCTTGCTTTACAGATTTGCGCCGATGAACGCGATACTGTTCTCCACGCGCTGCGCGATATTTTGCGCCATACCCGCGGCGATGTGGCGGTGCGCTGGCGGCAGAACGGTTATATGAATTCCCCGCGGCCGTCGGGTACGCAGCGCAATCATTTGGGGTTTAAGGATGGCATCGTCAATCCCGGTCCTGATGACTACGATTCGCTCGTGTGGGCCGGTTCGGATGAGCCCGATTGGGCTGCGGGCGGTAGCTATATGGCGGTGCGGCTTATTGCCATGTACACCGAGTTTTGGGATCGCATTTCCATCGCCGAGCAGGAGCAAATCTTTGGCCGCGACCGCGTAACCGGCGGCCCGCTATCGGGCGGCGACGAGCACGCCGAACCAGATTACCTCGATGATGCCACCGGCGATGTGATTCCCACCGATGCCCACATCCGTCTGGCCAATCCTCGCACCCCAGACACCGCTGACCAGTTGATGCTGCGCCGCGCTTATAACTATGACAATGGCGTGCGCGATAATGGCACCCTCGACGTGGGCCTGGTGTTTATCTCCTTCCAGCAGGACTTGAAGCGACAGTTCATCACGGTGCAAAAACGCCTCGAAGGCGAACCGCTGGCGGACTATATCCGCCCCTACGGCGGCGGCTATTTCTACGCACTTCCCGGCGTTGCCGATGATTCCGATTATTTCGGCCGCAGCCTCCTCGAAGCCTAAAATCCCGCTGCCCAGCTAATCTCTGGCCAACCACGCATTTGCTTCCACCGCAGTGCAAAGGGCGTGGCATTGCCTCGATCTTGCGAGAAGGCACACCAAAACGCACCGCCAGCACACAGGGCCCACGACACGCCAAACCGGCAACCGCTGGACCAGCGATTGCTAAAAGTGGTGGCAAGTTGAAAGCGACGTCAGGCGGAGCGCCGCTTTCCAGGCGAGAACCTAGCTGGGCGGCGAGGCCCAGGGCGGGAGCCATTCGATGCGGCCGCGGTGGCGATGCAGGCGGCCACGCACCGGTGGGGCGTGCGGATCATCGTCATTGACGCCGTTGTGATAGGGGCAAGCAATGGTCAGGTTGTCCATATTCGTCTCGCCGCCGTGTTTCCACGCCTGGAGATGGTGGACCTGGCATTTATCGGCAGGATAATTGCATTCTGCCCACGGGCAGGAGGGGTTTTCGGCGGCGGCCATCAGCCGCTGCTTTTCGGAAGCGAACCGGGAGGTCCTGTAGAGGTTGACTGGACCCTCGAAGGGGTGAATGAGGGTGATAAGGCCGACCTCGGCAAGCTTTTTCTCCACCAGCTTGGCCCCGGAAATTTCGGCACCATTGGTCATCTGCAGCGTGACCTCTTCGCCGCCGCCGCTTAAGATTTTATCCAGCTCATCGAGGTGGATGACGATATTGGTGCTAGCCACCGGGCGGGTGGCACCACCGCGGAAGAAGATGCGGTCGACAGCCTCGAGTGGGGAGTCCTCCCCAATGGTGGAGTGCAGGTCAGCGATGAAATCGGAATCGCCTGTAATGGACAGCGTGGAGGGCCCGCCCTTGCGCCTGGTCATGCGGACCCCACGCTGGGGCTGGCGGGGAGGATACATCTCCTTGAGCCGAGTGCGCGCCAGCTTGTCGATGTCCTGCGACGTCCCGCACAACTCCGCCCGCAGCGCCCAAGCGTCCCGCATAGTCTTGGTGCGGGAGACGTATTTTTCAATCAGCTTGAGTGTGGTTAAGCAGTGCTTGGTCGCCCGGCACGTGCGCTGGCGGCGGGTGAAGGAGGTGGGGCCGAAGTAGGCATCGGCAAGCAGCAGCAATTCGCGCGATTCCTGCCGGGATATGCCGAGCCGCCGCAGGTCCGCCTCGGCAAGGCCGAAGACCTCGCCGAGAAGCTCCATCGGCGAGGTTAATTGGCGGGCGTAGTCCTGCAAGCGGGTCATGCCTGCGAGGTTAAGCCACCGTCCACCCGCACGAAAGCCCTCGAGGCCCACCTGTGGATAACTCGCCCCACGCGTCACACCTGGCGTCTCGCCGTCCATTCACCCTGTGGATAACCTGCGGTATTGTCGAATATGACAGCGAGTAAAGGAGCCCATATGACTGATCCCACGAAAATTATCCGCCCCAACCACCCCGGCCGTAAGTCCGTCCCGCGCCAAGCGCAGGAGCTGCCGCCGCTGCCGGTAACTAGGGCGCGCATCGGCAAGCAGCCGGCGACGGAGATTTTTCAGGACATGGGCGAAAACATGGTGAAGGACCTGCAGGAAATCCGGCGTGATTTGCACCGCCACCCGGAAATCGGGCTGCATCTGCCGCGCACCCAGCAAAAGGTTCTTGAAGCGCTCGAGGGACTGCCACTCGAGATCCATGTGGGGCAGGATCTTAGCTCTGTGGTGGCGGTGCTGCGCGGCGGCAAGCGCGGCGAGCGGCCGGTATCGGTGCTGCTACGCGCGGATATGGACGCGCTGGAGGTGCATGAGCAGACCGGCAGCCCCTTTGCGTCGATCAACGAATACATGCACGCCTGCGGCCATGACCTGCATACTGCGGGGCTGATTGGGGCTGCACGCATGCTGTGCGAGCACCGCGAGGAGCTGCATGGCGATGTCACCTTTATGTTCCAGCCCGGCGAGGAAGGCCCGGGCGGTGCGCAACCGATGATCGAGGAGGGTGTGCTCGATGCCGCTGGCCGACGCCCAATCTCCGCCTACGGCCTGCACGTCGGCCCGCAAGACCGAGGCACGTTCCACTATGTTCCAGGTCCGATGATGGCAAGCTCGTCCAACCTGACCATTACGGTGCTGGGCAAGGGCGGGCACGGGTCCCGCCCGCACGATGCCATTGACCCCGTCGCGGCGCTGGCGGAAATCCAGATGGCGCTGCAGACCGCGCTGACGCGCCGCTTCGACGCGCTGGAGCCCATCGTTATCACCGTGACTAACCTGTGGGCAGGCAATGGTGCGTATAACGCGATTCCAGATCGCGCGGCGCTGGGGGCGACGGTGCGCGTGCTTCGCGATGAAAAGATCGACGCCGTCCGCCAAATGATCACCGAGGTCTCCAGCTCGGTGGCCGCCTCGCACCGTTGCACCGCGCAGGTGGATTTCGAGGTGTTGTATCCCACGACGAAGACGAACCCGCGGGAGAATCAATTCGCCGCCACGCTGTGGGGACAGATGTTTGGCGCAGAAAACATGCAGCCCTTCGAAGCCCCGATGATGGCCTCCGAGGACTTCGGCTATGTTCTTTCCCAAGTGCCGGGCACGTTTATGTGGATGGGCACGGCCAACCCTTCTACGCCCGAAAACCAGCGCGAGTGGAACCACTCGCCGATGATGCGTTTTGATGACTCCGTGCTCGGTATGCAGGCGGCAGCGCTCGCCGCCGTGGCTTTCGAGCGACTGGCCACCGAAAACGAGCACCCTTCCGCGCAGACCAAGGCCATGCGCGAGGCCGCCGGCGTGCAGAAATAATGATGTGTGCGAGCGCCTGGGTGGTGGCAGGCACAAGCCAGTTGACGGCCCGAGGGCTGAGCAGCGTTCCTTTCGCCTGCCGACGTGAATACGCGCATTTCACATCGCGATTGCGGTGCTCGGAGGTTAATGCCGGCGGATAACGGCGGAGACCGGGCCGATGAGCGCGATGGCGCCGACAATGATGGAGGCCACCGGCCAGTATTGCGGGAAGTACTTGAGCGTATAGCCAAATACCTGACCGTCATCGAAGTGTCGTGCCAAGGCGAAAGGCATCCACCACAGCTTGCTTACTGCGAGCACCGCGCCCAATACACCGGCGATGACCCGCCCGCGCCCGCGTAGAAATAAACTGGCGGCCACGAGTACGATGCCGGCGATGGTGAGTGCGAAGAGCAGGGGAGTGTTCGTGCTCAGCGGCGAACCGTGTAATAAGAATTCGTGGTCAATCTCGTGCTGCTCGATGAGGGTGTAGCCATCGAGGACAACTTCGCTGGGAAGACCCATTACTTCTCCTCATCCTCTGGGGCGTAGCCATCGGACCATTCGCCGGTTTCGAAGTCATAATCGACGTTTTCGCCTTCTTCATCCGTGCGCTGGTACCACTCTGTATAACGGTCCGCGGTGGAATCGAAGTCATGGCCGGCCCCGCGGCCGTCTTCGGCATGCTGGACGGAGAACTCGAATTCATCGCCATGCTCTGCGATGCCGCGCATGACCGCATTATCCATCGCCGAACGGGCATAGGTGCGGCGGATGAACATCGGATCAGAGCGCAGGTCCTTGATAAACGCCACCATCATGGTCAGCAGCACGAGGCAGAAGGGCAGGGCGGCCAGAATGGTGAGGTTTTGCAGGCCGGTGAGCACGTCTTCGCCGCCGGTCAGCAGCATGACGATGGCGATGCCCATCATGCACAGGCCCCAAAAGATGACGATGAGCTTATTCGGGGTTGGGTCGCCCTTGGAGGACATGGTGCCCATGACTACGGAGGCAGAGTCAGCCGAGGTGACAAAGAAGACCGCTAGGATGACCAAAAGGATAAACGGGGTGATGGTGCCAAGGGGAAGATCCTGGAACATCGAAAAGAGCACCTGTTCATTGGAGGATCCCCCGTCGAAGCCCTCTACGCCGTCTTGGTTGAAGGAAATGGCGGTGCCACCAAAGATGGTAAAGGCCAGCGCCAAAATGGCGGTGGGCGCGAAGATAGTCACGGCGGCGAATTCGCGAATGGTGCGGCCGCGGGAGATGCGGGCGACGAACATGCCCACAAACGGCGTCCATGCAATCCACCAGGCCCAGTAGAACGCTGTCCAGTAGGACTGGAATTCAATTGTCTCATCGCCCCAGGACAGTCCCTTGGCCATCATGGGCAGGAATTGATCGATATAGGTCACGATGCCCGAAGGAATCAGGTTCAGCAGCAATAGGGTGGGTCCGACCAAGAAGACGAAGACAATAAGCCCCAAGGTCAAGGTGATATTGAAATTGGACAGGTAGCGCACGCCGCGCGCGACGCCAGAGACCGCGGAGATGATAAACGCGCAGCCTAAGACGGCGATGACGATGATGAGCGCGGAATTGGTCATGGGGCCTGCGCCGCGAATGATGCTGACGCCTTGGCCGATTTGAATAGCAGAAAGCCCCAGGGTAGCGGCGGTGCCGAAGAGGGTGGCGATAAGCGCCATGACATCGATAAGCTTGCCCAGCGGGCCGTCCGTGGCGCGGGAGCCGAAGAGCGGCTGGAAGATGGAAGAGATGAGGGGAACGCGGCCGCGCCGGTAGGAGGAATATGCAATCGCGGCGCCGACCAAAGCATAGGCCGCCCACGGGGAAATGCCCCAGTGGAAGTGCGATTGGGCCATGGCTTGGTGCAATGCCTCGACGGAGCTGCCGTTATCCACGGTGTGCGGGGGAGGGCTGAGGTAGTGCGATAGCGGCTCGGAGGGGCCGTAGAAGAAGATGCCGACGCCGATGCCGGCACCAAACATCATCGCTACCCAGCTGAAGTAGCTGAATTCGGGCTTTTCTGTATCCGTGCCGAGCTTGATGCGGCCGAGGCGGGAGAACCCGATATAGGCCATGGTCACGGTGGCCAGCAGCATGGTGATGTTCAGCAGCCATCCGGTATTGGTAATGGCCCAGTTAAAGGCGGTGGAGGAGGCGGCGGCCAGGTTATCGGGCATGGTAATGCCCCAAATGATGAAGGCTACGATGAGGACGGCGGTGATGGAAAATAGCGATTTATCCAGGCCGAAGCGGTTGCGTTGGTCCTCAACGCTGATGCCGGGCACCAGCCCGGGGTGCATATTGTGCGGGTAGAGCCCTACGGCGCTGCCCTTATCGTGCGGTTCGAGGGAGCGCTTATAGGCGCGGGAGGAAGAAGTCACGGTGTCCTTAGCTTGGCGGGAGTCGTGGCCTCAATTGTTCAGCACCGCAGCGCATTCCACAAGCTAGCGCTGTTGGGCATGCGCGGCGTGAATCTGCTTGACGATGCCATCTAGTTCTTCCCTGCTCGCCATCCTGAACGGGTGCGTGGAGCAATAGTCGAGCAAGAAATAGCCCGCGTGCTGGATGGCGATGTGTCGCTGCCACAATTCTCGCGCGGTGGCGGGGTTATCAGCGGCGAGGGATTGCATGGCGCGGCGCTCGGATAGCAGCTCGTATTGCAGGTCGCGGCGGCTGGCAAGGACCTCTTCGGGGGTATTGATAAACAGCAGACCGAGCAGGGTGGACATGGATTCCATGGCGCGGGTTTGCAGGCGGTGCTGGTTGCGGATGGGTGCGGAGCGCTGCCAGAACCACAGCACGATGGTGGCCACGATGATGGAGATGAGGACCTCGCTGATGCGCGCCTGGATGGTGGGCCAGAGGGGGCGCTGGGCGGAATTGCCCATCAGCAGTGCGAGCGGGGTGGAAAAGATGACGCAGATGGCATAGTTCTTGGCTACAAAAATCTCTGCGCAGAATTGGCAGGCGGCGAGGGCGAAGAGCAAGCTCCACCCGGACACTCCGAAGTAATGGAAGACCGAAAACAGCATGACGCCGACGATGGATCCGAGCATGCGGTGGATGCCGCGGACGGTGCCGGCGACGTGGTCCGGTCCCCACTGCAGCATGAGGAAGGCGGAGACCACGCCCCAGTCCGGGCGGTCAAAACCTAATGACAGGCTCACCACCGTGGTAATGGCGGCGGAGACCACGATCTTTTGCGTGGTCACCATGGCATGCGAGTCCCGCACCGCGGCGCGGTAGATGCGGTAGCGGCCGGTGGGGCGGGTGTGCGGGATGGCGGTGCGGTGCGGATCCACATCGGTGGCGTGATCGGTCAGCAGATCCGAAGAAGATCCCAAATCCAGCGCGCGGTTATGCGCGACGATGCGCCCTTGGGCCTGCAAGGTGCGATCCACTAAGCCTGCGGCGGCGGTATTGATGATGCGGCCGCCGCGGATGATGCCGGCATCGGCAAGCGCTTGCCACGCCGTCGACAGCGCCGTTTGGGCCTGGTGGTGGCGGGCGAGGGAATCATCCTCGCCGGAGACAAACGCAGCGGTGGCCTTTTCCAAGGCGGCGACGGCGCGGCGTTCGGGGCCGTGCACATCAATGAGCGCGGGCGCCATGCCCAAAAGCAGGCTGGCCAGCACACCGGTCAGGGACCACAGGAACAGCTGGCTAACGCTCGTATCCGTCCGCGCCAACATCACCGAACCGCCGCCGACCAAGACGAGGAAGAAGGCGCCCGGCGGCGGCAGGCGCAGCGCGTTCTGGGTAAAGCCGCAGAGCGCGGCGAGCAGGAGGGAATAAAGACCGGCGAGCAACAGCCACCAGTGCCCGTGTCCGGGGACGAAAATGAGGTGGCCGACCAGCACACCCACGGTCGCCACGGTGGTCAGGGCCAAGCCAGCGGTGAGGATGACGCGGGGCCGGGTGCGAAAGGGGTGGCCTTCGCCGAAAATCACGGCGAAGGCGCCGGTGGCCAGCAGCAGGATGGCGTAGTCGTGGCCGGTGAGCATGGCGAAGGCGCCGGGAATTAGCAGCGCTAAGGCCGCGCGCAGGGCACCGGGCCAGCGCACGGAAGCGGTATTAAAGGCGGTTAGCAGCTGGGTGGTGCTGGGGCGTTGCGGGATAGGGTGGTCGGTGCTCACGAGCCTGCGGGACTCCTTTCGCTAGAAATGTTTACCGCAACCACCCTACGCCGCGCGAGCTTATTGCCCAGCGGCGGCGATGAGCCGGCGGGTGTAGTCGCTCTTGGGCTTCGACCACACGCGCTCGGTGGGGCCGTGCTCGATCAGTTCGCCGCGGTTGAGCACGGCGACCCTATCGCAGAGCCCGCGCACCACGGAGAGGTCATGGGTGACAAATAGCAGGGTCAGCCCGCGGTCCTCGATGAGGCGAGCGAGCAATTCCAGCACCTGGGCCTGCACGGACATGTCGAGGGCGGAGACGGCTTCATCGGCAAGCAGGATATCCGGTTCGCCGCACAGCGCGCGGGCGATGGAGATGCGTTGGCGTTGCCCGCCGGAAAACTCGTGGGGATAGCGGTCGAGCGCCTCGCCGGAAATGCCTACCTCTTCCAGCGCGGCGGCGGCGCGCTCGCGCTGCTCGGCCTTGGACAGGCGCCCGGGAATGGCTTCGGCGATGGATTTCCAGATCTTCAGCCGCGGGTTCAGAGAACCTTGCGGGTCTTGGAAGACCATCTGCACGCGCCCATCCACGGTGCTGGTTCCAGAGGTCGGGGCATCCAGCCCTGCCACGATTTTTAGCAGGCTGGTTTTGCCGGAACCGGAGCCGCCGACGATGCCGAGCCGCTCGCCGCGGCGCACGCGGAGATCGATCCCCGCCAGTGCGGCTTGGGAGCCATGCTGCTTGCCGATGCCCTCCATCATCACCACATCCTTCCCCTCACCCGCCGGGGTGAGGGCGAAGTCCGGCGGCTGCGAGGCCGAGACCAGCTCTTGGGTATAGGCGTGGCGCGGCTGAGTGAGCACCCGCTCGGTGCGGCCTTCCTCCACGATGTCGCCATCGCGCATGACCAGCACCCTCGGACACATGCGCTGGATGACGTTGAGGTCGTGGGTGATAAAGAGCAGGGCGGTGCCGCGTTGTTCGGTAACGCGTTCGATGACGCGGAGGACCCCGTCCTGCGTGGTGGCATCGAGGGCGGTAGTGGGCTCATCGCAGATGAGCAGGTCGGGGCTGCCTGCCATCGCCATGGCTAAGAGCACGCGTTGGCGCTGCCCGCCGGAGAGTTGGTGGGGAAAGCGCGAGGCGAAGTCGGCGTCGAGGTCGACTTCTTCTAGGGCCGCGGCGGTATCGTGCGCGCCGGCGTGGGTGAGCTGGGCGCTAATGCGCATCAGGGGATCCAGCGCGCTCATGGGTTCTTGGAAAACCATGGCCATGGTCTTGCCGCGCAGCGGGCGGATGGCGGAATCCCGCGCGCCGATTATCTGGTGATCGGCCACGGTGACCTCACCGGTGGCGGAAATGCTCGTGGGCAGCAGCCCCATGATGGACAGCGCGGTCAGTGATTTACCGGAGCCGGATTCGCCGATGATGCCGAGCTTTTCGCCCGCCTCGAGCTGGAAGCTAATAGGGCCGACGAGGGAGGATTCGGAGGCGCTGAGGCTGAGATCGCGCACGCTTAAAAGGCTCATCGCGTGGCTCCTTTCATGCGGGGGTCGAGGGCGTCACGGAGGGCATCGCCAAGCAGGTTAAAGCCCAAGACCGTGGCGGCGATGGCAAGGCCTGGCCAGAGGGCCTGGAGAGGATCGGTGCTCAGCAGCGACTGGGAGTCCTGCAGCATGCGGCCCCACGAGGCGGCCGGGGGAGGAGTGCCCAAACCGAGGTAGGACAGGCCCGCCTCCGCGAGGATGGCGAGGGCAAAATACACCGAGGCCTGGACGATGATAAGGCCCGCGATATTCGGGAGGACATGGCGCACCGCCACCTTCCATCCCGGCACGGCGGAGATGCGGGCGGAGGCGATATAGTCCTGCGTGACCACCTGCAGCGTGCCTGAACGCGCCACGCGGGCAAAGGACGGGATGCCGGAAATACCGATGGCAATCATGGCCGTGAGCGTCGATGGGCCCCAGACCGCGCCGGCGATAATGGCGAGCAAGAGCGCTGGGAAGGCGATTACGACGTCGGCGCCGCGCATGACCAGCGCTTCTACCCAGGTGCCGCGGCGCATGCCCGCGAGGATCCCCAGCGGGATGCCGATAAGCCCTGCGATGCCGACGGCGATAAGCCCCACGAAGACCGTGATTTTCGCGCCCGCCATGATGCGCGAGGCGGTATCGCGCCCGAAGCGGTCCGTGCCCAGGAGGTGATCCGCGGTGGGGCCGGACAGTCGGCTGCCCGGTTGCGCGAGGGTGGGATC
Source organism: Corynebacterium sp. KPL2734 (assembly GCF_040225595.1). Taxonomy (NCBI): domain Bacteria; kingdom Bacillati; phylum Actinomycetota; class Actinomycetes; order Mycobacteriales; family Corynebacteriaceae; genus Corynebacterium; species Corynebacterium sp. KPL2734. The sequence goes on from NZ_JBEHFO010000003.1 coordinate 143,543, forward strand.
GTACGGCGTCCACACCAGCGATACGAGGGCGATTACTACGACCGCGCCGACGAGCACGGCGCCTAGCCAACCAGAAAAACGCATTTTCATCGTGCGTCACCTGCCTTGATTCGGGGATCGATGAGGCGGTAGGCGACATCGGTAAGCATGTTTACTGCCAGCGCGAAGGTGACCAGCAGCATGACGAGGGTCTGCACCGTGGTCAGATCGCGCACGGAGACTGCATCGAGCAGCATGGAACCTACGCCGGGGATGACGAAGACGGATTCAATGACCACGGCGCCTACCACCATCGAGGTCAATTGCAGGCCAGACACCGTCAGTACCGGCAGCGCGGCATTGCGCAGCCCGTGGCGGTGCAGGGCCTCCCGCGGGGAATCGCCCAGAGCGCGCGCGGTACGGATATAGTCTTGGTTCATAACGTCGAGCACCGAGGAGCGCATATAGCGTGTGAGCATAGCGCCCTGGACCAGGGCCAAGGCGATGACCGGCAGGATGAGGTGGCGCAGGAAATCGCCCACCCCGCGGTTGGGCGGCACCCAACCATTGGCCGGCAGCCAGCCCAGGTGGACTGCAAAAATGGCCACCAAGATGATGCCGACTAAGAAGCTCGGCACGGCGATGCCCAGCTGCGTTCCCGCAGAGACCAAGCCGGCAACCCGCGAATTGCGGTTATGCGCCAGCCACATGCCAATGGGAATCGCGCAGGCCAGCGCCAAGGCCATGGCCAGGCCGATGAGGATGAGCGTGACCTGCAGGCGGTCAAGGACGAGCGGGGTGATGTCCTGCTGCGAGGACAGTGACTTGCCGAAATCGCCGGTGGCAAGGCCCTTTACCCACTCGCCGTACTGCGTGAACAGCGGACGATCGAGGCCGAGTTCCGCGCTGAGCTCGGCGATGGCGTCATCAGTGGCATTGACCCCCAACGCGACGCGCGCCGGGTTGCCGGGCACGGCGCGCATGAGCGCGAAGATGATGAGGGAGGCGAGAAAAAGCGTGAGCACGAAGCGCAGCAGCGGCCGGATTATGGCCTGTGCCCGAGAACTACTCATTGGTCCTCCTTTTTGTCGGTGAGATCGCGCAATACGATCGCGTCGGTGACTTGATCGGTGTGCAAGCCGCTGATGCCGTGGCGCGTTAGAACGACATTCGGCATATTCATTACGGTCAGCGCGCCGGCATCGGCCATGATCTGGTCCACGACCTGCGTCATGCGGTGGGGATAGTCTTCAGGCGCTGCGGTATCGGCCTTATCGAGCAGCTCGCGCGTGCGGGCGGAATCGTAATTCAGGTAGTAATCCGGGTTGCCAAAAAGCGCCGGGATATCGCGGGCCTCCACGTGGGAGATAATCGACATCTGGTAGTCCTTGGCACCGTGGACCTGGCCCAGCCACACGGCGGGAAACTCGGCGGTTTCGAGGGTGACATCGAAGCCGACATCGGAAAGCTGCGAATACAGCAGCTCGGAGATGGCCTGGGCATAGTAGAGCGTGGGCACGGTGATGGTGAGTGGGGTGCCTTCGGCGCCGGCATCGGCAAGCAGCGAGCGGGCCTTATCCAGGTTGAAGTCGTAATAGTTCTTGCCCTCGAACCAAGGATCGGTAGGCGGCATGGGCGCGCCGCCGGTATCGGTGGCCATGCCGGACCACACGATGTCATTGGCCGCCTCGCGATCGACAGCGTAGGCCACGGCCTGCCGCACGCGCGGATCGTCGAAGGGGGCGCGGTCATTATTCATCGATAGCAGGACCTCACCATTGGTGGTGCCTACGTTGGTATCGATGGAATCATCCAGGGAATCGAGGATTTCGGGATTACCCACGCCCCAGACGACGTCCACGCCGCCCGAGCGCAGCGCGGTGACCGAGGAAATGGCATCGGGGAAGTAGCGCACCGTGACATCGTGCTCAGACGGTGTGCCCCAGTAATCATCGCGCTTGTGCAAGGAGACGAATTCTGAGGGGGAAAATCCAGCCACCTCGTAGGGGCCGGTGCCGATAGGCTTCGCTGCAAGGTCATCCATGCCCTTAGGTGACATCATCGCGCCGATGGTGGTGCCCATGGACCACAGCCAGCGGTTAGAGGGCTTTTCCAGGCGCACCTTGAGGGTGTGATCATCGACCGCGGTGGCGCTTTCGACTGGGTCCATTGCGGCGGAAATGCCGTTGGTCCAGTCATTTTTTACGTAATTAATGGAAAAGGCGGCGGTCTGCGCGGTGAAGGGATCGCCGTTGGAGAAGGCCACGTCATCGCGCAAGTGAAAGGTATAGGTCTTCGCATCTTCACTGATGTCCCAGTCCTTGGCCAAGCCTGGGGTGATGGATCCATCTTCATCGATGCGCACCAAGGTCTCATAGACGTTATCCATGAGCACCGACGGCGCGGCGGCCCCACCGGTAGTGGTGAAGTCGAGCGAGGTGGCCCCCGAACTAGATGCCACCGTTAGGGCGGCGTTGTCGCCGGAGGTATCGACCACCGCCGTATGGCCCGCTGAACAAGCTGTTATCGTGCCCAGCGCTGTCACCATCGCGAGACAGCCCAGCGCTGAGCGCGCACGCAAAATTTTCATAGATGAAGAATAACTTGTGTGTTACTCAACACATAAACGCCCTAAAACCATTCGGGGGGAGGCATATATTGCCATTAATTAGGGCAATTTCAGCGGGTTGTTTTGCGGCGGGTTCGGTGGCGCTGCGCGGCCAGCGTTGAGGCCGAGGGCGGCCCAACGCGGCGCTGTGTAGCGCAGCGAGGCGGGGTTTAGCGCGGGGTGCCCGCCACGTTGGCTGGATCGAGCTGCCAGCCCTCAGCAAGCACGTGCATGTTCTTGATGACGTTTTCGTGCGAGCTGGACTGCAGGGAAATCATAAGCTCATCGGCCTTGGCATGCTCTTGGAACTTCTCCAAGTATTCGGTGACTTCCTTGGTGGTACCGACCGCGGAGTAGCGCAGCATGTCCAGGATTTGTTGGCCTTGGTAGGACTCGATGATCTGCTCTACCTGCTGGTCGGTCAAGTACTTGCCGCGGCCGGCGAAAGACTTCACGCGGTTAAAGCACACGCGCTCGTACTCGGCTTCCGCCACTTGCATAGTATCGGCGGCGGTGACGTTTACTCCGGCGATGACGTAGGGCTCGCTAAACCGCTCGGAAGGCTGGAAGTTCTCCCGGTAGTAGGTGGTTGCTTCCTCGAGGTGCTGCGGGGCGAAGTGGGAGGCAAAGGCATAGGGCAGGCCGAGTTTTGCCGCGAGCGAAGCGCCGAACATGGACGAGCCTAGAATATAGATAGGAACGTTCGTATTAGCACCGGGAATCGCGCTGACCCCGGGGATATAGGCCTTGCCCTCGAGGTACGCATTGAGCTCTTTGACGTCTTCTGGGAAGCGCTCGGCGGATTGCCCATCGCGGCGCAGCGCACGGCCTAAGGTATTCAAGTCCGTGCCGGGGGCACGGCCGACGCCTAGGTCAATGCGGTCCGGGTACATCTCCTCCAAGGTGCCGAACTGTTCGGCGATGACGTACGGCGAGTGGTTGGGCAGCATCACGCCGCCAGAGCCCAACCGGATGCGTTCCGTCTTAGCGCCGATGTGTGCGATGAGGACGGCGGGCGCGGAGGACATAATGGACTTCATATTGTGGTGCTCGGTGTACCACATGCGGGAATACCCCAGTTTTTCGGCTTCTTGGGCTAATTCCACCGACCGGTTAATGGATTGGGCAGGGGTTTCACCGTCATAGATGGTGCAAAAGTCCAATACGGAAAGTGGCGCGTGATCAGTCATGGGAAAATAATCCTTTTTCTCGCGGGGATAGTACCTATAGTGCAACGGTACGCGGGGCGGGGCTATTCCGTCCTTTTTCACGCGACCATGCGCATCCCGGCGACCCAAGCTGAGTTGAACCGCAGACAGAAACCCGCCGCGGAACCCGAGGAATGCGGGCCCGCGGCGGGGAGTGGAAGGAGAGAGCTTAGCTCTTTGGCGATGCCGCTGCATCGAGCGGCGAGTCAACGACGGCATCGCCGTCAGCATCGGCCGCCGCGGTCACGGAGTTGGAGTGCTTCTCGCCAGCCTTGGTGGAGATATCCACAATCAGGCCAATGATTGCCGCGATGACGGTAGGTGCAATCCAGCCGAGATCCACCGCTTGGCCCGGCGCCAGCGACAAGATGGGATCCAGGGCGGCGGTGCCCCAACCCTGCGCGGAAATGACGGTCAGGGCGGACCAGATGACCGATACCCACAGGGCAAGGCGGTAGGTCCAGTAGAACACGACGGACCTCTTTACCGCCGGCTGGATAAGCGTGAGCAGGATAAGGGAGATAGCCGGTGGGTACAGGAAGGTGATAAACGGCACCGCGATGGACAGCACAGTGTCGAGGCCTTGGAAGGCGAAGAGGATGGACATCGCGGTAAAGATGCAGGCCCACAAGTGGTAATTCGTCTTCGGCACCAGCATCTCGAAGAACGCGGAGGTGGCGGTGATAAGGCCCACCGCGGTGGTCAGGCAGGCGAGGACGACGATGGCGGAGAAGAGGGCCTGGCCGAAGGTGCCCATGGTGAGATTGGCGGCCTCGGCAAGCAGCGGCGCACCGGATTCATAAGACTGGCCATCGGGCAAGGTCTGGCCCACCCAGGCAAGGCCCAGGTAGATGGCGGCAAGCAGGATACCGGCGACCAGCGCTGCGGTAATGGTGCCCTTCACCAGGGATTTTTGGGTTTTAAAGCCCTTAGAGCGCAGGGAACCCACGATGACGATGGAAAAGGCCAAGCCAGCGATGGCGTCCATGGTGTTATAGCCCTCGAAAAGGCCGGTGACCATGGGGGAAGAGACGTAATCTTCGGTGGGCATCTGGGGATCGCGCGGGTGATTCAGCGCCGCCAAAGTAATGAGGACGACCAGCAGCGCAACCAGGGCCGGGGTGAGGAATTTGCCCAGGGTATCGATGATGGAATTGGGTTTCCACGCCAGGCCCAGCGCGATAAGGAAGAAGACGGTATTGAATGCACCGCTGGCCATGGTGCCTTCCCAGCCCAACAGGGGAGTAATCGCCGTTTCCATGGATACCGCGCCGGTACGCGGGAGCGCGTAGAAAGCACCGATAGAAAGATAGGACAGGGCGGAAAAGACGACGCCGAAGATCGCGCCGCCATTTGCGCCTAAGTCACGGACGGAACGGCCGGAAATCGCGACCGCGATAATGGCCAGGACGGGCAAGAGCACGCCGGCGGCGAGGAAGCCCAGCACGGCGGGCCAGAAGTTGGTGCCGGCGGAAACGCCCACCATCGGTGGGAAAATGAGGTTGCCGGCGCCGAAGAACATCGAAAAGAGCATGAGCGAGGCAATGACAACGGTGGCCTTGCTCTTGGGGGTGCCTGAGGCAGTGGTGGTAGCCATCCTGGCTCCTTAACATTGCGTACTAAAACCATCAGCCGCGCCGAGAGCCGAGGTGGCGAGGGCGCGACCAGGAATGTGAATTCTGTAGCCCTATAGGGGCTATTCATGTAATGAGATATTACTGCCCACCTGTTGAGAAATCAAAGCATGGTGAAAATACAATAAATGCCCCATCGCGTGTGCGATGGGGCGAGGAGAAAGGGTGGCTGGGAACTAGTCGAGCTCGGCGAAGGCCTTTTCCATGCGGTCGAGTGCCTCGCTCAAGATTTCGCGGGAAGTGGCGAAGTTCAACCGCGCATGACCTGGGCCACCGGTGCCGAAGGTATCGCCCTCGTTGAGCGCCACGCGGGCGTTTTCGCGCAGCCACTTGGCAGGTTGCGGATTGCCGGCGATGGCGGTATCGGAAAAGTCCAGCCACAACAGGTAAGTGGCTTGGGGCTGCGTAGTCTTCAGTCCAGGGATGCGCTGTGGCAATTCTTCTACCAGCCAGTCGCGGGTCTCGCGCAGGTACTCGATTTCCTCGTCCAAGAAGCCCCCGCCGTGGCGGTAGGCGGCCTCGGCGGCAAGCACACCCAAGGTGCCGGTGCCGTCTTTGGCCACGCCGGTAAGCCCGTTCCACTTCTGGGCATCGGCGGCATTGGAAAAGATAATCTGCGCGCACTTGAGGCCCGCGGTATTAAAGGCCTTGGAGGTGGCGGTGACCGTAATGGTGCGCTGCGCTGCTTCCTCGCTTAGCGATGCCACCGGAATATGCTTTCCTTCATAAACCAGCGGGGCATGGATCTCATCGGCCAAGATGCGGCCATCGTATTTCTCCGCCAACTCCACCAACCCGCGGAGGTAGTCCTCCGACAAGACGTGGCCGTGCGGGTTATAGGGGTTGGCCAAGAGAATCGAACCGGCGCCGTCTTTGAAGGCTTGCTCGATTTCATCTAGCTCGAGGCTGATTTCGATCTTCTCGCGCCCCGCCGTGCGGGGGAGTTCGAGCAGCGGTGGGTAGGAGGGTACGGGCACGATGACGGGGGAATCATCGCGGGTAAAGTACTGCACGCCGAGCAAGAGGCCGCGGACGACATCGCCTATCCAGAAGATGTGATCGGCATTGGGGCGCCAGTCGTAGCGCTCCGCATAGAAATCGGCGACTGCCTCGCGCAGCCCCGAGGCCTTGGGGGAGGGGGTATAGCCGAAGGTTTCATTATCCACCATCTCCTGCAGCGCCTTTTTGACGGCGGGGGCGGTGGGGAAATCGGACTCCGCGATCCACAGCGGGAGGATGTCCTCATCAAAGACGGTCCACTTGCGGGTTCCGCGGGCTTGCAACTCTTCTAGGCTAGGAAACTGCATGCACACAAGCTTAACGCTTTAAGCGCAGCAGTCCCAGTGGATTTATTCATTTTCTTCGCCGTGCTCGCTGCGGGAATTGGCTCCGGTGACAAAGCCGTACTTTTTCAGCCGGCGGCGGTCCGCGGCGGAGCTGGATTGGGTGAGCTTGAGCAGCTCGGCATAGATACCACCGGATTGCGCGAGCTCAGCGGGCGAGCCCATTTCATCAATCCTTCCTGCCTCTAGGGTGATGATGGTATCGACATCCGCGATGGTGGATAGGCGGTGCGCGATAATCAGCGTGGTCCGATCCTTCATCAGCTCATCCAGGCCGGCTTGGACGGCGCGCTCGGCCTTGGTATCAAGCGCGGAGGTGGCTTCATCGAGCACTAAGATAGGGGCATCTTTCAGCATGGCGCGCGCGACGGATACGCGCTGTTTCTGCCCGCCGGAAAGTTTTAGCCCGCGCTCACCGATGACCGTGTCATAACCATCCGGGAAGGCCTCAATGAAGTCATGGGCATTGGCGCGCTTGGCCACATCCACGATTTCTTCCTCAGTAGCCCCCGGCTTGCCATAGGCAATATTGTCGCGGATGGTGCCCGAAAAGAGGTAGGAGTCCTGGAAGACCACGCCGACGGACGCGCGCAAGCGAGACGCGGTGAGGTCATCGACGCGGTGGCCCAATACATCGAGGTGACCAGCCGAGGGGTGATACAGGCCCAGCAGCAGGTTGACCAGGGTGGATTTACCGCCGCCCGATTCACCCACGAGCGCGACCTTCTGGCCCTCGTGGGCGGTAAAGGAGATGTTGTTGACGACGGGCTTTCCTTCTTCATAAGCAAAGGAGACGTCATCAAAGGCAAAGACCGGCGCGCCGGGCGTTGGCTCTAATGGGGTGATGGGGGTGAGGTTGAGCTCGGGGGTGCCGGAATCCGTGATGGCGGCGACCAGCTCGCGTGGGGCGGTGGGCTCCAAGTCTTCTTCCATGACCTTGAAGTAGTCGCGTGAGCCGGCGATAGCGCGCTGGGCCGTATCGATCATCCAGCTCATCATGAATACGGGCTGTTTGGCCATGGTGACCATTTGCAAGAGCATGACCATATCGCCGATGGAAAAGTGGCCTTCGAGGGTGCGCCAGAAAATGACCGCATAGATGCCCAAAAAGATTATGGCCATGGCGATGCCGCGGAAGGTATCCATCATGTGCCACCAGCGGGACTGCGGCCGCGTGGTGTCAACAACGGTGCCATAGCGCTGGGCAAAATGGTCCAGCTCGCGGGATTCGGCGACGAAGGATTTGGTGACCTTGACCTGGCCTATGACCTCAGCAAAGCGACCATTGGCTTGGTCGATGTTTTCGTTTTTAATGGCCTCAAATTTTTGCCAGCGCTTCGAAGTCAGCGCGGTTAGCCACATATAAATGGGGAAAAGCAGCGCCAACAATATGGTCAGCGGCCAGTAATACCAAGCGGTAATGGCTAATACCGCGATGGTCTGGATGATCATCGTGAAAAAGTTATTGGCAAAGGACTGGATAAACTGCGTGATATTCGCGATGGAGCGATCCAGCCGGGCAATGATCGTGCCGGTGACCTGATTATCGTAATAATCCTGCGGCAGCGCCAAGAGCTTGGCAAAGTAGCGATTGGATAAAATTTGTCGCAAGCGCGAGACCATGACATCGCCGATATAGCTGCCGACATTCCGGAATAAAGCATTGGCGGCATCGGCCAGGAAAAGGGCGAGGGCTAGGAAAAGGACGGCACGGAGGGCATCGCCAAGCGGCTCGTTTGTTTGTAGCGCCTCAACGATAATGTCGGTGGCTTCCCTGGTAAGGAAGGGTGAAATCAACGCAAGGACGGCAGTGACCGTCGCTGCGAGCAAGACGCCGAGATAATAAGGCCACAGGGCAGAAGCGCTGCGGGTAATGCGTACGAGGGATTTCATGGGGGATGCTCAATTCAAAGACGCGTGGAGGGAGAGTACCTTCAAGAGACAGTTCAGTATGCCACAAGCCACGGCGCGCAGCCCAGATGCATACCTTGGGCGGGCTTTCGGCTAAAGTATCTGTGCAGAAATAAAGTTATCTTCGCGTGCAAAGGATCCATCCACGGTGAAAATTTCTCACACTTTAGGCGCAGGCGTGGTCAGCCTTCTCGCCGTGACCCTGGCCGGATGCAGCATTCTCCAGCCGGAAGAGACCGGGTTGGGGGACAATATCACCGTCTCCAGCTCGGAAGAAGCGCCTTATCAAGCGGAAGACACCGACGATAAGGAAGTTACTTCCAACCTGGCGAGCCCGGTGAAAGATGCCGGCCTCGGCGTCAGCTGGGAGCTGCAGGGGGTTTATACGGATAGTAATTCCGGCGGTTCCGTGGTGACCATTTTGCTCAAGAATGAAAACGAAATGGCCCTGCCCACCGATGCTTTCGACGACCCCGTCCTCGAGCGCGCCGACGGAAATGGCGGCTGGTCTAAGGTAAAAGCCCTGCCGTATGACGAGAACTCCGCGCCTGGCGTGGAACCCCCGGGCCTCGATCACCCGCTGGGCGCGGGTGCCGCGGTTAACCTGCAATATCGTTACGATGTCGCACCGGGCAACCTCTGGAATGCCCGCCTACACATTGGAAACGTCACGTGGGTGGGGGATCTGAACCTATGACGGAACGGGTAGTCCTGGCGGGTGCTGATGGAAAAGCCATTGGTACTGCCCTTAAATCCGAGGTGCATACCACCGACACTGCCTTGCACTTTGCCTTTTCCGCGTGGGTTACCTGCCAAGGAAAAGTACTCATCACCCGTCGGGCGCTGAGCAAACAAACCTGGCCCGGCGTGTGGACCAATTCCTTCTGCGGGCATCCTGGCCCAGGGGAGCCGACTGCCGATGCCGTCATTCGCCGCGCCGAATTCGAGTTAGGGATTCCGGCAGACGCGCTGTCCAACCTGCGCGAGGTGCTGCCCACCTTTTCCTACCGCGCGGTAGACTCCTCCGGCCTGGTGGAAAATGAAATCTGCCCCGTCTACTGCATAGAGCTCGATTCCCAGTCGCAGTGGCAGCCGAACCCGGACGAGGTCGACTCCTGGGAATGGGTCGAGCCAACCCGCCTCATCGCCGCGGCCGATGCCGTGCCAGCGGTATTTAGCCCGTGGATGTGCGAGGAACTGGCGGAAGCTGACTTGCGCACGGCGCTTCAGGCGTAGGCACAGCAGCAGTTAGTCTTCCTCATAAAACGCCGCGGCCACGTAATCCAGGGTGGCATAGGCAATGCGCCGGTCCCCGGTATCCAAATCAAATTCGAGCACGCGGTGGTCGCTGCCATAGCGGGGGAAACCCGCCTCCCCTGTGGTGGCGAAGTGGCAGAGCCACTCATTTAGCTCGCAGTCGGTGCCGAAGAGCGGGTAGAGCTCATCGCAGTGCAGCGCCGGCTTAAGCTTCCTCGTAAACTCCATCATCCAGGTAGGCCCCGGAGCGCCGGAGGCTACATGCGCCGTCCAGCGGCGAACGAGGGAATCGCCTATCATCCGGCCCATGAGGCGGTCCGGTTCCACGTACTGCGCGAGCTGGCGCCATTGCGTGTAGCGCCCGTGTGGGAAGCCGAAGCGCTGGGAAAGGTAGTTACAAATAAACTTGCCCAGGGCCATATTATCGATGCGCTTGCCGGCTGGAAGATCGTAAAACTCATCCCGGGTGGAGCTCACCACGATGGGGATATCCGCCAATTCAGATGCCTGCATTGGTGCCGGGCCGAGGGCCAAGTCATAGCGGTGCTTCTTGCGAAACTTTTTATAGCCCTTTTCTAGTGCCTCGGGCGACAGCGATTCCAGGGCATTGGGCTCGATGGGTACCGACAGGCACCTGTGCAATCCCGCCACGCGGTGCTCAAAGGTATCGCGGGGGTAGGCAGGCGATAGGGCGAGGACGCGCCGAAAAGCACCGCGGTAGTGATCGCGCCGGGCAAGCCACAGGCTAATCGCCGCACCGGCGGACTGGCCTACCAGGGTGATATTCGTTTTATCCCCGCCAAAGGATTCGATATTGGCCTGTAACCACTCCAAAGCCAGCACGCAGTCATCGATGCCGCGGTAGCGGTCCGCTTCATCGTCAGCAAAGCGAGCAAAACCGGCCAGGCCCACGCGGTAGCCCACCCGGACTTGGATGATGCCCTTGCGGGCCGTCACCGTGCCTGGCACCCGCTCGTCCTCATGCGAGCCGCCTTCAAAGCTTCCCCCGTGGATATAGACCACCACGGGGCAATCCGCAGCGTTGTCGGGGGCGGTGATGCTGAGTGCTACCTCATCCGGTTGCGGTGTGCGTGCATCCTGGTCGAGGGGTTCTTCCAGCGGCCGCGCTGGGGCAAAGCGGCTAGGTATTTCGCAAAAGCGCAGCGAATGAAAATAGGAGAGGCCATCGCGGCTAAAGCCGGTGATACGTCCAGATGGGGTGGCAATGGTGACGGGTATCTGTGCGCTCGACATACCTGCCAGATTACCGTGGGGCAGTACTATAAGAACTCATGGAGTGGTTGACTGACGTGAGCAGCGCATTTTCGCAGTTCTTGGTGCAGGCGCCCGTGTGGGTACAGATGATCATCGTGGTAATCATCGTGGTTCCCATCATGATTGGGCTGGCCTGGTGCCTGATGTGGGCCGTAGACCGCAGCGCCGCCCTAATTTCCCAGTTTCGCAATCGCGGCACTACAGTAAAAGACCATGGCTGATCAACATTCGGAGGGCGCGGGCGATAACGCAGCGAGCGGCGACGTACCCGGCGCCAGCTCGGATAGGATCCAGCCGGTAGATCCCCGCGAAGGCCTGTGGGACCCAGAGCGCAAAAAAGATGAGCGCGCCGCAACTACGCCGGTTGTCGGCACCTCACAGCCCGTTCGCCGCAAACGCTCTCTGCCTAAATCCCGGGTCTCGCTCACGCTGTGGTCCATGATTGCGTTGGTTCTCATCGTTGCGCTAATCGGCAGCCTGTGGCCCTAGGGCAAATTGGTGGATTACTCCAATAAATGGACTTCTCTGGTGCTATAAGCCCTGAATAATTACCACTTCGATCGTGGGTGAAACGCGTTGATTCGCCATCCGGTTGGTACAGTAGGCACAGATTATTATTAGCTGTGCGAAAGGACATCGCGTGACCCTGCAACAAGTGCACACTCCGGCGGAATTTACCATTGAGCCGGGGGAAACCTGCCTCACCGCCCTGATGGATACCGCGGAGAAGCGCCCGCACGGCGTCATGTTTACCCGCCCAGCTAATTATGAGTGGGTCAATGTCACCGGTAAAGAATTTATCGATGAGGTCTTTGAAGTAGCTCAAGGCTTAATCGCGCTAGGCGTGAAGCAGGGCGATCGCATTGCCCTCATTTCTGCTACCCGCTACGAATGGTCCCTGCTGGACTACGCCATTTGGGCAGCCGGCGCGGCATCGGTTCCGGTCTATCCTTCCTCCTCTGCCTCCCAGGTGCGTTGGATTATCGAGGATTCCGGGGCGGTACTTGCAATTACCGAAACCCGCGAGCACTCCGAATTGGTAGAAAACCTAGTCCTACAAGACGACGGGGAACCAAACCTGAAGGGCTCGCCATCGCAGCTGCGGCGCGTATTGGAGATTAACTCCTCCGCCATCGATACCTTGAAATTTGAAGGCCGCAGCGTTGGCACCGACGAGGTGTCTGCTCGCATTGCCGCCACCAATACCGATGATCTTGCCTCCTTGGTTTATACCTCCGGCACCACCGGTCGGCCGAAGGGTTGCATCCTGACGCACCGGAATTGGCTCTCGGAAGCTAGGGCTCTGACCACCAATCCCATCGGCGTATTCGCCGTGCCGGGTAGCCATACCCTGACATTTTTGCCCTTGGCCCACGTTTTTTCCCGTGCCGTATCGATTGCCGTGGCTATTCGCGGTGCTTCGCAGAATCACTGGTCCGATTTTTCCACCATTTCCATCGAGTTTGCCCGCTCTCGCCCCAACGTGATTTTGGGCGTGCCGCGCGTATTTGAAAAGGTCCGCAACTCTGCGGCCTCTAAGGCAGCGGATTCTGGCATCAAGAGCTTCCTTTTTGAGCAGTCCGAAAAGATTGCCATCGAGTACTCCAAGGCGCTCGATACGCCGGAAGGCCCAGACCGCCTGCTGAAAATTAAGCACAAGCTCTTTGACAAGCTGGTCTATTCCACCATCCGCCAGGGCGTGGGCGGCAATGTTCGGTACTGCATTACCGGTGGCTCCGCGATGGGCCACGATTTATTGCACTGGTTCCGCGGCATCGGAGTTCCCGTTTATGAAGGCTATGGCTTGACCGAGACCGCTGCGGCCGCGGCCGTGGACTACTTGGACCAATCCATTGGTACCGTCGGACCGCCGCTGGGCGGGGTGACCATGCGTATTAACGATGACGGCGAAGTCTGTATCAAGGGTGGCATGGTCTTCCAAGGGTATTGGAATAACCCCGAGGCCACGGAGGAAGCCTTCGAGGATGGCTGGTACAACACCGGTGACTTGGGGGAAATCGACGATGATGGCAAGCTCACCATCACCGGCCGCAAGAAGGACTTGATTGTCACCGCGGGCGGCAAGAATGTATCGCCTGGCCCGATGGAGGATATTCTGCGCGGCCACCCCCTGATTTCGCAGGCCATGGTCGTAGGCGATGGCAAGCCGTTCGTGGGAGCACTAATCACCTTGGACCCGGATATTCTCAAGCGGTGGAAATTGGACCACAATATCCCAGAAAACCGCTCCATGAGCGATATCGCTACCGATGCCACCCTGCGCGCCGAGGTGCAAGACGCCGTCAACAAGGTGAACTCCACGGTCTCCCACGCGGAGGGCATCAAGAAGTTCTACATCCTAGAAAGCGACCTTACTGAGGATGAAAATGAGCTCACCCCAACGATGAAGGTTAAGCGCAACGTGGTGGCCCAACGCTACGCCAGCGCTATTGAGCACATTTACAAGCGCTAGAAAGAGCCCAAACGGGTACACCCGGGGATTTTATTCCTCGGGTGTTTTCCTTCTTGCAGGTCAAAAAGGACGCAAGCGCGAACCTGCCATAAACCTGTGAAACGCTTCGGAGTGTCGCGCTCTCGCGGTGGGCGATCTGGCATAGAGTCATGAGTCGTCGCCGAAAACCTCAACCTCTACTAGAGGTTAGAAAAAGAAAACCGCGGAAGGAGTGGCTCGAAGCCTATGCAGAAGATCGCCGCCGAGCTGCGTCACCGCGAGCTCACCCAGGAGATTTATAATATCGGCGACGAAGTCGCGGAATACCTCGAGCACCTTATTGAAGCAATCGAGGATTGGGATGAGGAACTGTCCATGGATTGCCTGGCAGAACTCGGCGATATCGTCGACGATGCCCGCGTGGACTCGGGGCGCTGCGTGGGTGAGCTAATTGGGCTTCGCCAAGCGCTAGTGTCCGGCGTGCGTTCGGGAACCATTTCTGCCGCTCCCTCCGGCGCGAATGATGCGGAGGAGCCGGAGCAGCTCACCCCGCGCCTATTGGATGAGCGCTATCCCATTGCCAAGCCTATCGTCGTGCACGAACTGGCAGAAGCGCTGCGCCAGCGCACGCAGGCGGTAGCAGATTACCTCCGCGAGGTCGTGGAATACGTGCTGGCGCAAACTGATGCCGTCGCCCGCAACCTCGACATGGTGTCCCTGCCGCACCTTTATAAGTGCACAGGGGAATCCGCGCTCATCGCTGTGCAGGCATGGAAGCATACCGTGCTCGATACACACCCGGCGTACGTGCGCTCCATGCGCGGGCATAACCCGCCGCAATTTCTGGAAGAACGCGCCCGCATTGCCGCGGTCGTGGAAAAGGTCCGCGCCAAGCGCGAGGCAGCCCGCAGGGCCACAACTGCATAGATTTATTAGACTTCCTTGCTTAAAGCAAGGGGATTTTAGCGGCCACCGAGATTCCCTCTCTCGGTGGCCGTCGCATTTGTATATGACCACCCCGCGATTTTGCCGACAGCTTCGCCGCCTGTGAAAGCTCAGCGTCGGGACCGCTGGGCGCGTACCGCGTTCTGGCGCGCAGAGATAGTGGCCGTGACCTCAGAGATGAAGCGTCCCGGGTGCTGTACTAACTGGCGCGGGGAAATCCGTATGACGGTAAAACCCGCATCGTGCAGGCGCTTTTCGCGGGATTGGCTGGTTTGGTCCCGCGGCTTCGTTGGCATCGTGGTGGCCGCGGCGTCGTCTGGTCGCCCAACGGCTGTGGAAGAGGCCCCGGCCGTATGGTCATCATCCGGATCGGTGAAGTCGATGATGTAGGTCTTATTGATGCATAGCTCCGCGGTGATGCCGGGAAGGGCGGTGTACTGGACCTCGAAAAACATGGGCCACGGAAAATCCGCCTGGATGAGCAGGGCCCGGGCATAGGAGGCAAAAGGAGACGGGGAGGTGGCGCAGCTGTGGTGGATCACGTCCCGGACGACCGCGCTATTGCGCACCCTGCCCATCCGCGCGAACTCCTGCCTGAGTTTCTTCTTCGTTATCCCTGCCCGCAAGGCAGAGTCGGCGGCAATGAGGCCTTCGCGAAAACCGTGGAATCGGGCGATATCGATCACGGCCCGGGCTGGCGAAACGGTGCGGGCGCCATGCACCAGCATCGGTTCGGGTAATTTCGTTTTGCGGTAAAAGCGTTCTGGATGGCGCCGGTCCTTATTTGGCAAAGAGTTATGGGGAAGGGCCATTTCCACCTTTTCTTCCGCGGAGGCAAGCACCCATAGCCCGTGGACGCGGGCGGCGGACTTAGAGATGAGCACCGCGGTATAAGCGCTGCGGGCGGCGGCGATGGCGCGCAGGCGCAGCTGGGAGGATAGGCTCAAACCGTGGTAATGGTCGCGGTGTACCGCGATGCGGGGTGCGAGCTTGAGGTAGGTGCCGTTATCGAGGTCGCGGCCGAAGGTGGGATGGTTGTGCCGGATGGAAGGAATATTAGTTAGTGCTTTGCTCATGACCCCGAGCACATATGAGGCGCACGATGCCTGCTACCCGAATGCGCGCGAGGCTGTGGAGTTCTCGTTGAATCTTCACTAAGTGTGAACCGTGGTGCTCGAGTGGCGCCACGAGCTTAAGTTATCCACACCCGCGCTATGGGTGGGTTGCGCGACTGAGCTCGATTAGTACGAATCGATTACCAAGCTAGCGGCATGCTCGCGCAAATAATCTCGAAGGTAGGGCAGGGCAAAGTCTACTTGGCCACTGGCTGGTATCTCGATTAATTCCGAGTCAAGCAAGCGGCGGCGGTAATTGGATGCATATTGCGAGCTTTTTCCTAGGCGGGCCGTGATATCACTCATGGATGAGGGGCCATTGTCTTGCGCCATATGGAGCAGGAATGTCCGATCGATGGGGGAAAGCTCCGCTAGGGCGGGCTCATGGACTAGCTGCCCTAGCTTTCGTCGTGCTTTGGAAATGCCTTCCTGCGCAGCTTCCACCGAAATCGTATTGTCTGTTCGGTGGCGGAAAGCCCATAGGCCGACGAGCTGAATCATAAAGGGGTATCCCTGGCAAGCGGATACGGCAGAATTCAGCGCGTCCTTGTCCCAATTAACCTCTGTTTCTTCTACGGGAGCCTTGAGTGCCTTCCGGACGTCCGTATCCGCCACTCGGTCCAATTCAATACGGTTCGCACGGCGGAGAAAAGTGACAGGATTAGAGTCATCCTGGCTGGCTAAAAGCGGTTTAATCGAGGAAGGGATCCCTGCCATGACTACAGCAATATTTTCCCCTTCTCGCACGAGGTGCTGGATGGTAGCGCCAAAATCGATGACCTCATCACTGCGCTGGTGGTGCATTTCATCCAACGTAATGAGCACCCCGGTGGGCTCGCCGTGGGAAATCCGGTCGAGTTCGCGCTGCGCATGGAGAAGGTCTTTCAAAGCCCTTCTTAAGGGATAAGATTCCGCGGATAATGTCCTTGGATCCCATTCCATCCCGATGCCTAATTGAAAAAGGTGCAGGTTGAAACCTTTTAGCGCTGTGCGGTTGAGTTGAAGGGTATTAATAATTTCAGCTCGGAGCCGCTCTGCAAAACCGGCAGATGCCGTGTCATTAAGGATGCGCCAACCGCGATCTGACGCGGTGTCTTCGAAAGCATTGAGCAACACCGTCTTGCCGATACCGCGTGGACCCACGACGAGAGAAATACGTTCATGGGATCCGGGGCCATCGTCCAAGGCATAAGCGAACTCCTCAATGGAGTCTTTACGGCCAGCTAGGTAGGGAGGCGTGGCTCCAAGCGTGGCGGTAAACGGATTCTTCCGGTGGGTCATAGCCCAAGTGTAAAACACCGCGCTTGTGTACGCTTGTTTATCTTTTGAATTTTGTTTATAAAACTATTAGGCACCGAAACCAACGGGACTGGTTGGTTTCGGTGAGGACGCTATACCGCAGGGGGAGGAGTGACCTTGTCCAGCTGCTCGGTAATCTGCGGCCATAGCTGGCCCATGATGTCATCCCAGGTAAGGATCCACACGGCCTTGTCTTTATCCGCCTTGCCCACGACAACGAGCTGCTCATTGCGGGAGCGCATGTGATCGAGCGTCTTTTGCACGGTGGTGGCAGAAGAGACGGAAATCGGGTCGCGGGAAAACTCGAGGACTGGGGTATCGGGATCGGCCAAGAGGGTATCGCGCACGTGCACCACGCGGGGCACGCGGGAATCCTTGGGGAAGACGAGCACGCGCATAATGTTTTTGCGCAGGACGAGCTCTTGGAGCTGTTCCACCGTGGCATCGGAAGGCAGCGGCACTACCTCGGAGCCGTGGGCGCGCGCCATGGCGCCTACCGTGGAGTTCTCCAGCTCGATGACATCGGAAATCTGATTGGCGGAATTATCGTCGAGCGCGCCGGTCTCGCGGGAGTGCTCGACCAAGGTGCGCAGAGTCTCGGCGTCGTAGCCGGCGGCACCGGCGCGATCGACCGGTTCCTCACCCGTCATGGCTACCAATTTATTGGCCATCGTGTTAATCCACTTCAACAGCGGGCGGAAGACCCACACGAATCCGCGGGCGGGGATGGCAATGACCTGCAGGGCGGATTCTGGGTGCGCGATGGCCCAGGACTTGGGCGCCATTTCACCCAGCACCAAGTGCAGGAAGGTGACGATGAACAGGGCGAGGATGAAGCTTGCGACATCGGCAATGCCCAGCGGCAGGCCAAGGGCCTCCAGCGGGGTCATCAAAAGGTGATGAACCCAGGGCTTGGTCACGGCACCGAGCACAAAGGTGGCGGCGGTAATGCCCAATTGCGCGCCCGCCAGCATGATGGTCAGCTCATTGAGCGAGCGCAGGCCGGCGCGGGCGGTGCGCGAGGATTCCGCGTTTTCTTCAAGCCGGTTGCGGCGCGAGCCCATGAGGGAAAACTCGATGACCACGAAGAAGCCGGAAGCCGCAATAATGAGCAGCGTGACGATGAGGTTGAACCACCACGTATCGGTCATTATGCCTCCTCCTCTTCTTCTTCGCTGTCATGAACGTATTCCTCAATAAGTTCGATGGCCAGGGAGGATGGCACGTGGCGGTCTACGTCATCCACGCGCATGCGAATGGAGCGAGTCGGTGCTTCGTCCTGATCCACCCAGTCGTCCGGCTCGGCCTCTAGGTCGATGGTGTGGACCTCGCCTACCTCTGGCAGGGCGCCGGCATGCGCGATGAGCAGGCCGGCGATGGTTTCAAAATCGCCCTCCGGAAGATCGTGGCCAATGGCGCGCTCGATTTCATCCAGCGGCGTATCGCCATCCACCAGCCAGTGGGATTCGTCCTGCTCGGTGATTTCTTCGGTTTCCTCGATATCGTGCTCATCGGTGACATCGCCCAAGATCTCTTCGGCCAAGTCCTCCATGGTGACGATGCCGACAAATCCGCCGTACTCATCGATGACGCAGGCCAGCTTTTGTTCCTCGCCGCGCAGTTCATCGACGACATCGGGAAGCGGCATAAGCTCCGGAACTACCAAGGGCTCGCGCATGATGGCAGTAGCGCTAGTGGCGGCGGGGAGATCGGAGCCCAAGACATCGAAAAGATGCACCACGCCGATGGGATTGTGCTCATCATCGATGACGGGGTAGCGCGTGTGGTTTTCAGACATCAATTCGCGCACCTCACCCAAGGTGGTGCCTGGGTCGATCACGTCCACGCGGGAGCGGGGGATCATGGCGTGCTCGACGTCGTGCTCTGGAAAGTCGAGCAAACGGTCCAAGACCATATAAGTATCCTCATCCAAAACGCCGGTTTCGTGCGAGGAATCGACGATGGATTCGAGGTCATCGGCTGTTGCGGAAGAATCGACGTCTTCTACCGGCTCGATGCGAAATAGCTTCAAAATCGCGTTGGAAGAGTACTCGAAAAAGCGGATGAGCCAGCCGAAAATGCGCAGATACCACTGCGTGGACGCGGCCAAGCGCAGCGCCGTTTTCATGGGCGCGGCGATGGTGTAGTTCTTAGGGAAAAGCTCCGCGAAAAGCATCGTGGCGATGGTGGAAATAAACAGCGCCGCGATGGTGCCGATAGCCACGGATACGCCGGTGGGAATGCCTACGCCGCCGAGCAGCACGCCAAGGCCCTGGCCCACTAGGGGCTCTGCCACATAACCAATGAGCAGGCCGGTAATGGTAATGCCGAGCTGCGCACCGGAAAGCATGAAAGAGGTGCGCTTGGTGATGTCGAGCGCGCGCTGGGCGGATTTATCACCTTCAGCGGCCATGGACCGCAATTGGGTGCGGTCCACAGACATGAATGAAAACTCTTGCGCCACGAAATAAGCGTTCGCGACGATGATGATTCCGATGACGACAAAGCCAGCCAGGATCATCAAAATAGCCGATAACATGAGTTACTCCCCACCGCCTATAAGGTGGCGGGGACATCGACTGGGAGGCTCCACTGAAGGTACCTTTCTATACGCGGGAAGTTGGCAATATACTACATGTTTAACACCTATTTCGGCCATTTTGTTCCCCGCCTATTAGGGTTTGATTCATGACTGAACCATTCGGGCTGTATATCCACGTTCCCTTTTGCGCCACCCGCTGCGGCTATTGCGATTT
Source organism: Corynebacterium sp. KPL2734 (assembly GCF_040225595.1). Lineage (NCBI taxonomy): Bacteria > Bacillati > Actinomycetota > Actinomycetes > Mycobacteriales > Corynebacteriaceae > Corynebacterium > Corynebacterium sp. KPL2734. The sequence continues at coordinate 163,325 of NZ_JBEHFO010000003.1, forward strand.
CAATACCTATACCCCCGGCGAGTTGGGCAGCCCGCGCGATCTCACCGGACCGTACCTCGACGCCCTAGACAAGGAGCTGGAGATGGCGGCTGGCCGCGTGGGGCGCACCGCGGATACCGTCTTCATCGGTGGCGGCACGCCCTCGCTCCTGGGCGGGCAGGGCCTGAGCCGCATCCTGGATACGGTGCGCTCTACCTTTGGGCTTAGCCCAGGCGCCGAGGTCACCACCGAGTCCAACCCGGAGTCCACCTCGCCGGAGTACTTTGCCGCGCTTGCCGATGCCGGCTTTAACCGCATCAGCCTCGGCATGCAGTCCGCCTCGCACAACGTGCTCCAGGTGCTTGAGCGAGCCCACACCCCCGGGCGCGCCTTCGACGCCGCGCGCGAGGCCCGGGAGGCAGGCTTCCAGCACGTCAACCTCGACATGATCTATGGCACGCCGACTGAAACCGACGATAACGTCCGTGAGACCTTGGACCGCGTGCTCGAGACCGGCGTCGACCACGTCAGCGCGTACTCGCTCATCGTAGAAGACGGCACCCGTATGGCCCGCAAGGTGAATAAGGGACTGTTGCCCGCTCCGGATGAAGACGTGCTGGCCCGGCGCTACGAAATGATTTCCTCCACTCTGGAAAACGCCGGATTCGAGTGGTACGAGGTCTCCAATTGGTCGCTGCCCGGCGGAGAATGCGAGCACAACCGCATTTATTGGGTGGACGGCAACTGGTGGGGCGCAGGTCCCGGTGCCCACTCCCACCTAGGCGACGAGCGCTTTTACAACGTCAAGCACCCCAACCGCTATATCCAAACGATAGGAAACGGTGAGCTGCCCATCAAAGACAGTGAAACCTTGACGGGGGCCGATCGCCACATGGAAAAGGTGATGCTCGGCCTGCGCCTGCGCGAGGGCATCCCAGAATCCTGGCTCGATGCCCACGCAGCCCCTGCGTTGGAGGGCTTCATCGACCGCGGCCTGCTCGAGCGCGCCGGCCAGCGCGTGCGCGTGACCAAGCGCGGGCGCTTGCTTGCCGATGGCATCGTCTCCGACCTCCTCATCGCCGAAGAGTCCTAGCCGCCGTCAGAAAGTTCTTATATTTTCCCCTGAACCACCAAAACCTCTTATATTCCCCTCTGGACCACCAAAACCCCTTATTCGGGCTTATTCTTGTTAGACTTTTAAGATTGGCACTGGATTTACGCTGTATTTATAGAGAGACGCCGGTACATCGACTTAAACTAACCCGCAGAGAATAGGAGCGTTGAGAAGTGTCCACCTCAACTGATGCCCGCCGCAAGGAGGTCCTGCGGGCCATCGTTGCGGATTACATTGCTTCCCAAGAACCCGTCGGTTCCAAAACGCTGGTAGAGCGCTACCGGCTGGGCGTTTCTTCCGCGACCATCCGCAATGACATGGCTGTGCTGGAATCTCAGGGTCTGATTTCGCAGCAGCATGCCAGCTCAGGGCGCGTTCCCACGCAGCAGGGCTACCGGCAGTTCGTTGATTCTCTCCACGAGGTTAAGCCGCTTTCTACCCCTGAGCGCAAAGCGATGCTGAACTTCTTGGAAGGCGGGGTAGACCTCGAAGATGTCCTGCGCCGCTCCGTGCAGCTGTTGGCCCAGGTCACCGAGCAGGCGGCCGTGGTGCAGCTGCCTAATTTGAAGGTCTCGCGCGTTAAGCACTGCGAGGTGGTCACGCTATCTCCGGTGCGGGTGCTGCTCGTGCTGATTACGGATAATGGCCGCGTGGATCAACGCAACGTGGAACTGGATGAGGTCATTGACCAAGACCAGACGTATCGCCTGCGGGACATCGTCAATAATGCGCTAGTGGGCAAGACGCTTACTGATGCCTCCGTGGAGCTCGCCCACCTCGTCGATGACGCCCCTCTAGATATCCGCCACCACGTGCTCAAGGTGGCGACCACGCTCATTGAAACCTTGGTGGAACAGCCTTCTGATCGCCTGATTATGGCGGGGACCTCCAACCTCACCCGCGTCGCCCGCGAATTCCCAGAAGGCCTGCCCAAAATTATCGAGGCTTTAGAAGAACAGGTCGTCGTGCTGAAATTGTTGGCGCGGGTGCCGGATCTGGGCAATGTTTCCGTGGTGATTGGAGACGAAAACGAAGAGGATCAACTGCGTGATGCCTCCGTCGTGGCCGCCGGCTATGGCTTTGGAACCGGGGGACAGGTGGCGACGCTGGGCGGCCTCGGCGTGGTGGGCCCGACGTTTATGGACTATTCGGGAACAATCTCTAAGGTCTCTGCTGTTGCACAATACGTAAGCGAAATTTTGGCCGGCGAGTAGTGCGGGTAGACTAGCCGGTCGCTACATAAATTTTTTCAAGGTAATACCAACAAGACGATCGAGAAGGAATATCTCTAACAGTGGCTCGTGACTATTACGGCATCCTCGGTGTTGATAAGGACGCAACGGACCAGGAAATTAAGAAGGCGTACCGCAAGCTGGCCCGCAAGTATCACCCGGATGTGAACCCGGATGATGAGGCAGCAGCGGAGAAATTTCGTGAGGCCTCGGTAGCCCAAGAAGTTTTGCTGGATCCGCAAAAGCGCCAGATCGTCGATATGGGCGGCGATCCCATGGAGCAAGGCGGCGGTGGCGGCGCCGGTGCCGGCGGATTTAGCGGCTTCGGCGGCGGAGGCTTAGGCGATATCTTCGCCGAGTTCTTCGGCGGTGGCGCCGGCGGCGGATCCCGGGGACCTAAGTCGCGCGTGCAGCCTGGCAACGACGCCCTCCTGCGCACCCGCATTAGCCTGGAAGAGGCCTATACCGGCCTAAAGAAGAAGGTTACCGTTGATACCGCGGTGCTGTGTGATTCCTGTGGCGGTACGGGCTCGAATTCTAAGTCTAAGCCCGTTACCTGCGATAACTGCAATGGCATGGGTGAAATCCAGGAGATGCAGCGCAGCTTCTTGGGCAACGTGATGACCAGCCGCCCGTGCCCGAAGTGCCAGGGCTTTGGCGAAATCATTGAGGATCCCTGCAACCAGTGCGCCGGCGATGGCCGCGTGAAAAAGCGTCGCGATCTTACGGTCTCTATCCCGGCCGGCATCAACGATGGCATGCGCATCCGCATGGCCTCCCAGGGCGAGGTCGGCCACGGTGGTGGACCCGCGGGTGACCTTTACGTGGAGGTACACACCCAAGAACACGAGGTCTTCCAGCGCAATGCGGATGACTTGAACGTCACCGTGCACGTGCCGATGATCGATGCTGCGCTGGGCACCAACTTCACCATCGATCAGCTCAATGGCGAAGAGCTCACCATCGATATCGAGCCGGGCACCCAGCCGGGCGAGTCCATCAAGGTCGAGGGCGCGGGCATGCCGCGCCTGCGCACCGATGGTTACGGCAGCCTGTTTGCCCACGTGGACGTGGTCGTTCCCAAGGACTTGGACCGCAAGAGCCGCGAGGCGCTGGAAAAGATCCGCAATACCCGCGATGAGGGCGCCCGTGTGCGCACCGCCAGCGACGGGCAGGAAGACTCCTTCTTTACCCGCCTGCGCGATAAGTTCCGCCGCTAATGTCGCTGCCCGTCTTCATCCACCCGGATCTCTCCGCCACCCAGGCCGGAGACGCCATCACGCTGTCCGGGCCCGAGGCGCGCCACGCCGTGACGGTCAAGCGGATGCAGCAGGGGGAGAAGCTGGCGCTTATCGATGGCACCGGCATCCGCCTCACCCTCTCCGTCACCGAGACCTCGGGCAAGGACCACTTGACCGGCACCGTCGAGTCCGTTACCCAGCTTCCGGAACCGAATCCGCGGGTAACCGTGGTGCAGGCGATCCCCAAATCCGAGCGCGCTGAGCTGGCCGTTGACCTGGCTACCCAAGCTGGGGCGGATGAGATCATCGCCTGGCAGGCGGATCGCTGCGTGGCTAAGTGGGATGGGAAGAAGGCTCCGAAGGCCGTCGCCAAATGGCAGGCCGCCGCTGAAGCAGCCGCAAAGCAATCCCGGCGAGACCGCATCCCGCAGGTTCGCGGTCCGCTGACCACCCGCCAACTGGTTGCGGAACTGGCAGAGCGCGCAGAATCCGCGAGCGTGCTAGTCCTGCACGAGGAAGCCACCGAATCCATCCGCGAGGTGGACCTGCGCGGCGAAGTCTTCCTCTTGGTCGGCCCCGAGGGCGGCATAGGGGAAGAAGAGCTGACAACACTGCGCGAGGCCGGGGCCGTGCCCATTAAATTGGGCCCAGAGGTTTTGCGCACCGCCAGTGCGGCGATGGTGGCTTTGGCGGCTATCGGCATGCGGACTGAGCGCTGGTAGCCTATTAGACGTGCCTATCATCACCAAGAAATGTGAGATCGATTCCGCGTATGTCAGCAGCGTATTGGGCAGCGCGGACGATAACCTCCGCGTGCTCAATGACCGCCTCGATGCGGACCTTTTTGCCCGCGGCAATATTGTCACCGTTACCGGCCCCGATTACGAGGTAGCCCGTGCGGCGAAGATCCTCGACGAGCTCGAGGCCATCGCCAGGCGCGGCCATGCCGTATCCACCGATACGGTCAAGCACACCATGGACATGGTGGCCGTGGAGGCGCCGCAGTCGGTAGCGGCGGCGATGGCGGCGGACATCGTCAAGCGCCGCGGCAAGTCGATCCGTCCCAAGACGGTGGGGCAATCCGAATATGTGCAGGCCATCGACAATAATACGGTGGTCTTTGGCATTGGCCCGGCCGGTTCAGGAAAGACCTATCTGGCGGTGGCGAAGGCCGTGCAGGCCCTGCAAAATAAGCAGGTCTCGCGCATTATTCTTACCCGTCCGGCGGTTGAGGCGGGCGAAAACCTGGGCTTTTTGCCGGGTACGCTCAATGACAAGATTGACCCGTATCTACGCCCGCTTTATGACGCGCTGCGAGACATGCTCGATCCAGAGATGATCCCCAAGCTTATGGATGCCGGCATCATCGAGGTCGCCCCGCTGGCGTATATGCGCGGGCGCACGCTCAATGATGCATTTGTCATCCTTGATGAGGCGCAAAACACCACGCCGGCGCAAATGAAGATGTTTTTGACCCGCCTGGGCTTTGGTTCCACCATCGTGGTCACCGGCGATATCTCTCAGGTGGATCTCCCGCGCGGTCAGGTTTCCGGCCTGCGCATCGTGCGGCGGATCCTCAATAACGTGGACGATATCCACTTTGCGGATCTCAGCGCCCAAGACGTGGTGCGCCACCAGCTGGTGGGCCGCATCGTGGATGCCTATGATTCCTTTGATAATAAAAACGCCGCGGAAAACGAGGGGGAATAAGTGAGTATCGAATTTCTCAATGAGTCGGGTTTTGATGGCGTCAACGAGGAGATGCTGATCGATGTCGCCTCCTATACCTTCGGCGCCATGGATATCAACCCCGATGCGGAATGCACCATTACCTGCGTGGACCTGAAATCCATCGAGGATCTGCACATCCGTTGGATGGACTTGGAAGGCCCTACCGATGTGATGAGTTTTCCCATGGATGAGCTCACCCCCGGCGCCACTTCTGGTGGCGGGCGCCCCGATGCCGCCGATCCGGGACCTGACATGCTTGGCGATATCGTATTGTGCCCCGAGTTTGCCCTCCGCCAGGCCGATGCCGCCGGGCATTCGCTCGGACACGAGCTCGCGCTATTGACGGTGCACGGCTGCCTGCACTTGCTGGGCTACGATCACGCCACCGCAGCGGAAGAAAAGGAAATGTTTGCCCGGCAGAATGAGCTGCTGGCGGATTGGTACGATGACCTCGCCGCTCGCGGGAAAAGCTACCAGCCAAAGCCCTCGGGCCCGAAGGCCTTTCCGGATGCCGCCGAGCGAGCCCGCCTCGATGAACAGGTACCCGGCGGCGGAATTCCGGCCATCGGAGAGCCACGGGACGAGGAACCCCAAGAATAATTTCGCCCCTTCCTTTGTCTCTGTGCACAGTCAGTAGCACAATGGATAGCTATGACTATCCTTTCCATTCAGTCTCACGTCACCTACGGCCACGTGGGAAATTCCGCGGCCGTATTTCCCCTCCAGCGCGCCGGCCACGAGGTGTGGCCCGTGCACACGGTGAACTTCTCCAACCACACCGGATACGGTGACTGGGGCGGACCGATGATTCCGGCCAGTGATGTCACGTCGATCATCGATGGCATCGAAAAGCGCGGTGCTTTTGAAAATATCGACGCCATCCTTTCCGGCTACCAAGGCGGCTCCGATATTGCCGATGCCATCGTGGATACCGTCCGCCGCATCAAGGCCGTCAACCCCAAGGCGCTCTATGCTTGCGACCCCGTGATGGGTAATGCGAAGTCGGGCTGCTTCGTTTCCGATGACATTCCGCCACTGCTGCGTGACCGCGTGGTGCCCGTGGCCGATATCATCACCCCGAACCAATTTGAGCTGGGCTATCTGACCGATACCGAGGTCAGCACCTTGGACGAGACCTTGGCGGCGGTGAAGAAGGCGCAGGAAATGGGTCCGAAGACGGTATTGGTTACCTCCGTAAAGCGCCCGGAAACCCCTGCGGATCAGATCGAGATGCTGGCCGTTGATGGTGAGCGCGCTTTCTTGCTCTCGACCCCGCTGTTGCCGGTTAAGCGCAACGGCTCTGGTGACGTGACCGCGGCGCTGTTTACTGGCCACTACGTTGAAACCCATGACGTGAAAGAGGCGCTGCGCCGCACCGCATCTTCTGTCTACGAGCTTCTGCGTACGACGTATGAAGCGGAATCCACCGAGCTGCAGCTCATTCAGGCCCAGGATGCTTTTGCTCACCCAAGCCTGCAATTCCAGGCGGAGGAGCTCTAAGGCTGCCCCAAGAAGGGATGCGGTCTGTAATTTGAGACAAGCACGTCGCTTTTCTGGTGAATACGTGAGGTTCGTCATATAGAGTGATAGGTGTAACTTAATCAACGACGCGATTGGAGTCCCGTCTTGTCCAGCACCGGAAGCATCAGCGCATCCCCCGACGGCCTGTTGATGGCCCTTATCCAATACCCCGTTCCCGTAGTCAATACCCCAGAAGACGTTCAAGCAAACGTCGATGAAATCTGCCGCATGGTGGCCTCGACCAAGGCTGGCTACCCAGACCTGGATCTCATCGTCTTTCCGGAGTATTCCTCTTCGGGACTGAACACCAAGATTTGGTCCTACGATGAATTCCTCATTGGGCTCGATGACCCCAAGGTGGACCAGTACAAGCAGGCTTGTAAGGATAACGACGTCTGGGGCGTCTTCTCCATCATGGAACCCAACCATGAGGAAGGAAAGCCCCCGTTCAACACGGCGATTATCATCAACTCCGACGGTGAGATTGCACTGCACTACCGTAAGCTGCAGCCATGGACCCCCATCGAGCCGTGGTACCCAGGTGACCTGGGCATGCCGGTGTGCGATGGCCCCAAGGGCTCCAAGCTTGCAGTCAATATCTGCCACGATGGCATGTTCCCAGAGCTCGCCCGCGAAGCGGCGTATAAGGGTGCCAATGTCTACATCCGCATCTCGGGTTATTCCACTCAGACCCAAGACCAGTGGATCATGACCAATAAGACCAATGCCTTCCAGAACCTGATGTATACGGCATCGGTGAACTTGGCGGGCTATGACCAGGTCTTTTACTACTTCGGTGAAGGAAATGTCTGCAACTACGATGGCCACATGATTTCTGAGGGTCACCGCAACCCGGGCGAAATCGTCACCGCAGAGGTATTCCCAGCGTTGGCTGATAAGGCGCGCATCAACTGGGGCCTAGAAAACAACATCTTCAACCTGGGCAACCGCGGCTATGTCGGTTACCCAGGCGGAAAGACCGAAAACTACCTCACCTGGGTCGAAGACCTTGCCAAGGGCGAGTACAAACTGCCATGGTCCGATGATGTTCGTATCAAGGACGGCTGGAAGTACTACCCGGACGGACCGCAGCTTGGCCCACTGCCGGATGAATTCAAGAAATAGACTCACGGCTATTAGCTCCTGAAGGCCCCGCACCCTCGTTTATTTTGAGGGCGCGGGGCCTTCGGGCTGGTGTTGACCTGATAGGAACATCAAAAGGTCAACGTCCTCAGGTATATCTGAGCGCGATTTGCTACATTTCAGGTGCGAATATGCTCAGTTATTGCAGTGGACCTATAGCATCTGCGAATAGGACGGCGCGGTACAGTTTCGGGGCTCCGCTCTAAAGGCCTTCCCCTTGTGTTTCCAAGGGCGTTCCCGCGAGAGAACCTTCGTCATAGAATTCTGGTTCCGCTCCACCCTGCGGCGGTCCCGAATATGGAGCGCCGCCGTTGCAAAGCTCTGGCCATTCGTCTGGATAAAGCAAGTGCCCATTAAGGCCACCGCATACTCCTTCCGCGCGTACGGAACGCTGGAGTGCAGGGGTATTGCACAGTTCGGTTTGGTGCGAAGAGCCATCAGAAAATCTCCCGAATGCGCCAAGGCCGATTTCGCAGTACAGCAGCTCAGGCTCCGTCGCGGCCGCTTGCGGTTGTGCGCCTGACTTCTCAGTTGCTACTTGGGTTTCTGGTTCTGTTGGGGTTTCTGCGGTGGACTCTTGCGTGGTGGATTGTGCAACGCTGCTCGAAGAGGACGCACTAGGTGAGCTGGAAGATGCACTGGAAGAAGTACTGGTGGATTCCTCTTCGGAAGGCGAAGTACCAGCAACAGGGGATGAACAGGCACTAAGGGAAATAGTAAGAAGAGCGCCGAGGAGCAGTAGGGGAGACTTGGCTGGCATGACGGAGTGCCTTTCAGGAAGCGGTGAGAAATACACCGAGGAGGAGAGAACGGTCTTAGCTTAGCCTGCAGATTTGTTAGTGCGTGAAACAATCGGAGATTTTGGTGCGGTGGGCTATCATTGCAGGTAATGAGTTCTGATATTGATGCACAGTTTGATGCGGCATTCGAGGGCCTGCCAGATGACCCCGATGATGCAGCTCCGGAAGCCGCCAGGGAGAAGGCAGCTCCGTTAGATTATTCGCAGTACACGGATACCCCAGAAGGATTCCGCTCTGGATTCGTATCCTTTGTGGGCCGCCCGAATACGGGGAAATCCACGCTGACTAACGCGCTGGTGGGCCAAAAGATTGCCATTACCGCGGACCAGCCGGAAACGACCCGCCACACCATCCGCGGTCTGGTTCACCGTGAGGATGCACAGGTCGTCGTGGTGGATACACCGGGTCTGCACCGACCCCGCACCTTGTTGGGCGAGCGGCTTAATGAAGTGGTCAAAGAAACGTATGCGGATGTGGATGTCATCGGATTGACCATTCCGGCAGATGAAAAGATTGGTCCGGGTGACCGGTGGATCTTGGATAATGTGCGATCGATTGCGCCGAAGACCCCCATCATCGGCATCGTGACCAAGCTGGATAAAGCGTCCAAGGACCAGGTGGGCGCGCAGCTTTTGGCCTTGCACGAGCTCTTGGCGCAAGAAGATCCAGAGGCAGTGGTGATTCCGGTTTCTAGTAAAAAGGGCGTGCAACTGGATGACTTGGTGCAGGTCATCGTAGAGCATTTGCCGGAGGGCCCGAAGTTCTATCCGGACGATCACATCACTGATGAGGGGCAAGAAAAGCGCATTGAAGAACTCATCCGTGAGGCCGCACTATCTGGCTTGAAGGCGGAGCTACCGCACTCGGTTGCGGTGCAGATCGATGAAATGCTGCCTTCGCGCACGCGTGAGGGAGTGCTGGACATTCACGCCATCATGTACTTGGAGCGCCAAGGTCAAAAGCGCATCATCGAAGGTAAAGATGGCCTGCGTTTCCGCCGCATCGTGGGCAATGCCCGTAAGGAAATCATGGAGCTATTGGGCCAGAATGTGTACCTGGACCTGCGCATCAAAGTACTGAAAAATTGGCAGTCAGATGCCAAGTCGCTGGGCAGGCTCGGGTTCTAAGAGGCCATGCGCGAAAATTATCGCGACCGCGCCGTGGTCATTCGCTCCTATGATTTTGGGGAAGCAGACCGCGTCATTGTACTTCTTACCCAAAACCATGGGTTGGTGCGTGCGGTGGCCAAGGGCGTGCGCAGGGCAAAATCCCGTTTTGGTTCGCGGCTGCAGCTCTTCGTCAATTTGGACGTCCAGCTGTATGTGGGAAAGAATTTGGCCACGATTTCCCAGGCGGATACGGTGAATTATTTTGGCGCGCGCCTGATTGAAGACTACGAGCGTTATACGGCTGCCTGCGCGGTCTTGGAATCGGCCGAGCGGCTCATCTACGCGGATGGCGACGGCGACCCCTACCTCTACAATGCAGTCGTGGCTGCGCTCGAGCAATTGCAAACCGAGGAGCCGACGCAAACGCTTGATGCATTCTTATTGCAGGCCATGGCGCATGCCGGGTGGGCGCCGAGCCTTTTTGATTGCGCCCAGTGCCAGCGCCCCGGCCCGCACCACGCCTTTCACCCGGCCGTCGGCGGCGCCGCCTGCCACGAATGCCGGCCACCAGGTGCTGCAGAGGTGGATCCGGAAACCCTCCACCATTTGTGGCTTTTGGCACATGGCTACCCGACGAATCCGACGAATGCGCAGCGGCAGGAGGGGCATCGGCTAGCGCGGGCGCACCTGCAGTGGCACATGGAGCGAAATGTGTCCGCATTACAGGTGATGGAACAGTAAACTGTAGTCCGTGATTACCCCAGATCCTTCTCGTCGCCTGACCCCGCCGAATATCCCGGAAGAGCTGCTGCCGCGCCATATTGCGTTGGTGATGGACGGCAATGGCCGCTGGGCCCAGGAAAAGGGCATGAAACGCACGGAAGGCCACCGCAGGGGAGAGGCGGTGCTTCTCGATGTCGTCGATGCCTGCCTCGCCGCCGGTGTCCCGTACCTTTCGGCATATGCGTTTTCTACTGAAAACTGGCGGCGCAGCCCTGAAGAGGTGCGCTTTTTGATGGGCTTTAATCGCGACGTGCTGCGCCGGCAGCGAGAGTGGCTCAATGAGCGCGGTGTCCGCGTGGTGTGGGTGGGGCGTCGTCCGCGCCTGTGGCGCTCGGTGATTAAGGAACTCGAAACCGCCGAAGAATTGACCAAGAATAATACAAAAATGACGCTGGCCATGTGCGTTAATTACGGTGGCCGGGCGGAAATGGTCGATGGCGTGCGCCAGCTTGCGGAAAAGGTCGCCGCTGGTGAAATTCGCCCGCGCGATATTAAAGAAAGCACCATCGCAGAGCATCTCTATGATCCTGGCATGCCGGACGTGGACCTATTCTTGCGGCCTTCCGGTGAGAAGCGCACTTCGAACTTCCTGCTGTGGCAGTCCGCTTACGCCGAGATGATTTATCAGGACAAGCTATTTCCTGATTTCAACCCGGAGGACCTCTTCGCCGCCATTGAGGAATATGCCCGCCGGGATCGCCGCTTCGGTGCTGTGAAGTAGGGAAGTAGCAGCTAAGGAAGGCGCGCGAGACTACCGTGCGGTGACTACTGTGCGGCCGCGCACTGCGAGCACACGCCGAAGATCTCCGCGTCGTGGCCGGTAAGCTCGAAGTTGTACTCGGCGGCTACGGCCGAAGCCCACTTTTCAATGGGGCCGCCATCGATTTCTTCGGTGCGGCCGCATTTGGTGCATACCAAGTGGTGGTGGTGCGCATCGGTTTCGCAATGGCGGTACAGGGTCTCGCCATTGGGCATGTGTAGTGCATCTACGGCATCAATATCGGAAAGAGATTGTAGGGTGCGGTAGACAGTGGTGAGACCGACTTTTTCTTGCCGCTCTTGGAGCTGGTGATAAATTTCCTTGGCGGAGGCGAACTTGTCGATGTCCCGCAGGACCTCAACAACCGCGGTGCGCTGTTTAGTATTGCGCGAGCCGAGCTTGGGGATACTCTCATGAATGGACATGGCATTCATATTATCAACTCTTTTTCAACAAGCGCTATAATAAATCGTCTTTATATGCAGACCGGTTATTAAGAGGCGATTTTCGCGGCGTCTTCCAAAAGGGTTAAAACCTCCGGTGCGACCAGAGAGTATGTCACCTCGCGCCCATTGCGCTCAGAGCTGACAATCCCTGCCTGCTTAAGAACTCGCAGGTGCTGGCTAATCAGCGGCTGGGACTTGCCGGTGGCTTTAACCAGCTCATGTACGTAATGGTCGCGCTCCGCCAGGCGGGTAATGATGGAAATGCGCAGCGGGGAATCGAGGGCCGCGATAACGCTTGCGGCCGCAGAGTTATTAAATGCTAATTGAACGGTCGTCATAGGGAGTGGGCACCTTCAATACGGTATCTATTATCTGTCGACCACTACTATGTTACCTCAAGTTGGTCATTACCTGTACATTAACCGATTTAAATTTGCACCCCCTGATCTCACTACTGATGGGGGATAAGGGTTAGACTGAATGAGATTGTCACGACTGTCCCCTACCAGAGGAGTCCTTTACAACCATGGCATCCCTTATCGATACCGTTGTTAATCTGTGTAAACGCCGCGGCTTGGTCTACCAGGCGGGTGAGATTTACGGCGGTTCCCGCTCCGCTTGGGACTATGGTCCTCTTGGTGTGGAGTTGAAGGAAAACATTAAGCGCCAGTGGTGGCGCCACATGGTCCAATCCCGCCCCGACGTCGTGGGTGTGGATACCTCCGTCATCCAGCCGCGCCAGGTGTGGGTCTCCTCCGGCCACGTGGAGGTCTTTACTGATCCTCTAGTGGAATCCCGCCACACCGGTAAGCGCTACCGCGCCGACCACTTGCTCGAGGCCTACGAAGAAAAGCACGGCCACGAGCCAGAAAATGGCCTGGCTGATATCAACGACCCGGAAACCGGCCAGCCAGGTGACTGGACCGAGCCGAAGGCCTTTTCTGGCCTGCTGAAGACCTTCTTGGGTCCGGTCGATGACGAGCAGGGTCTGCACTACCTGCGTCCCGAGACCGCACAGGGTATCTTCATCAACTTCAAGAACGTGATGACCTCCTCGCGCATGAAGCCGCCATTCGGCATTGCCAATATTGGTAAGTCCTTCCGCAACGAGATCACCCCGGGTAACTTCATCTTCCGTACCCGCGAGTTCGAGCAGATGGAGATGGAGTTCTTCGTCAAGCCTGGCGAGGACGAAGAGTGGCACCAGTACTGGATTGATGACCGCTACAAGTGGTACACCGATCTGGGTATCAAGGAAGAAAACCTACGCCTGTACGAGCACCCCAAGGAAAAGCTGTCGCACTACTCCAAGCGCACCGTGGACGTGGAGTACGCCTTCGGCTTCAAGGGCTCCAAGTGGGGCGAATTGGAAGGTGTGGCCAACCGCACCGACTATGACCTTTCCGTCCACGACAAGGGCTCTGGCGAGGACCTGTCCTACTATGACCAGGCCAATGATGAGCGCTGGATTCCCTACGTCATCGAGCCAGCCGCTGGTCTGGGCCGTTCCATGATGGCGTTCCTGGTTGATGCCTACGACGAGGAAGAAGCGCCGAACGCTAAGGGCGGCACCGACAAGCGCGTGGTTCTGCGCTTGGACCGCCGCTTGGCGCCCATCAAGGTTGCCGTCCTGCCGTTGTCCAAGAAGGAAGAGCTCTCCACTCCGGCCCGCGAGCTGGCGGATAAGCTGCGCGCCTACTGGAACGTGGACTTCGACGTTTCTGGTGCCATCGGCCGCCGCTACCGCCGCCAAGATGAGGTGGGTACGCCCTTCTGCGTCACCTTCGACTTCGATTCGCTCGAGGATGACGCCGTGACCGTGCGCGAGCGCGACACCATGGAGCAAGAGCGCGTAAAGATTGAGGATCTTGAGTCCTATCTCGCAGTGCGCCTGATTGGGTGCTAAGAAGATGCACTACACCAGCTGGGATCGCTCCGAGCGCGACAAGCCCGTCCTCCTCGTTGAGGAGGGCCCGGAGCGCCTAGGCGTCTTTGCGGAACATTCCGCGGAGGTGGATGGCAACTTTTGGCGCGTCGAGGTCAGCGATTTGGGGGCTTCGGCCACGCTTGATGATGGCTCCGTCTACCGCCTCGCCGGCCGTCTCGGCCGCGACAAGCGCCTTGAAGCCTCGCTCAATGGCCGCACCTTTCATTACGTCAATGAAAACAGTGGCGATTGGATCATCGATGACGTCGATGACAATAAAGTGGCGCAGTTTTCCGCTAAGAACTCCGGTGTGCGCAAGGCCATCTTGGAATTCGAGGAGGGTGCGAAAGGCTTGAGCACCGCCGAGATCGCCGGTCTCAGCTGGTTTACCCGCGCCATTTTGGAAAAGAACACCAAAAACTCCGCGTGGGTATGGATCATCACGCTGGTATTGGCTTCCATCGTCGCCTTGCTGGCGGTGTTCATTTTCTAATGGCGGGAACGATGCCGTGGCGGTGGAACGGTACTACGCTGCGCGATGCGCGCGGAACCGATATCGCTTGGGTGCGAGATGGGGTACTGACCATTGCCGGCGCGCTCTCTGGGGATCCCACACAACCAGATACGCTTTTTGACGTGGAGACCTCGCTAGACGGGGCAACCGCCTCCCCGCGCTTTTTCCTGCGGGCTAGTCCGCGTGCCAACCGCAGCGCGGGCTCCGAGGCCGCGAAGCAGTGTGAAGTCTCGCAAGCGGGATTGACCGTCACGCGTTTGCGCGCTACCTGCGGAGATGCCCACTACCTTTTGGAGCGGTCCGCTATCTTTGGCAAGCAGCGCCGCATACTGGCCCTTGACGGACAACAAGGTAATTCGGAGGGCACCGAAGTTGCCCGTCTTACCCCGCGGGGCAGTGGCCTGGAAGTATCGGCCTCCAATCCCAGCGGGCACGGCTTGCCGGACGTGGATGCGGTGGTGCTGAGTTATGGCTGCCTGCTTGTCGATGCCACACCACGCATTGTGCGCGGCTAAGTACCGACCAAGCCGGTCTTCTAAGCCGGCGGTCTAGAAGGAGCCGCTCTGGAAGGAGCCGCTCTAGAACGAGCCGCCGCGGAAACCGCCTCCGCCACCGCCGCCGGAGAATCCTCCTCCGCCGCCACCGAAGCTACCGCCGCCTCCGCTGAAACCGCCGCCGAAGCCGCGGCCACCGCCGCCAAGGATTTGGCCTAAGACCATTCCGGTGATGATATTTCCGGCAGCGGAACTCGTCTGTTGGCGTTGTTGCTGGCGGCGATACTCGTCGGAATCATCCTTGGCCCGTTGCAAGGCGGTTTGCGCTGCGGCAACGGCTTCGCGGGAGGATTGCAACGCGCCGCGGATATCGCTGCGTTGGGTGTGCAGGGCTTGGGCGTGGAGACGCTTGGCATCGGCAAGCGCGGTGCGGGCGCCGGAACCAACGATGCGCCCGCGCGAGGAAATGAGATCCTCGGCGGCCTGAATATTGGATTCTGCCACCGACATTTGCTGGTGGAAAAGCTCGAGCTGGCGCGCGTGGGTGGAGGTCTTTTCCCGCACGCGGTCGAGGCGCTCATCAAGCTCGGTATCGATGCTCATAAGAGCGGTGTGCTGGCCCAAGGGATCCGTATCGCCCTGTTGCTTGGCGTCAGTGATCGCGGCAGAGGCGCGCTCAAGCAGCTCCTCGAGGGCCTCCCAATCCGCCTGGGTTCCCTGGGACTTGCCTTGGCGCTCTAGCTCTCGGGCTTCCTCGATTTCGCCCTCGACCTCGGTAATGAGCGCGCCCAGATTGCGGCGCGCGGAGGAGATATTCTCCTCGGCGTGCTCTACACCGGTCAGGAGCCTATCGGTGACCTCCGTGGCGTGCTCGATATCGCGGATAAGGCCCACGAGTGAGCCCTGCTTCCCGGCGGGCTGGCCCTGCACCTTGCGGGCTTGGTCCAGGAGCTTTTCCGCCTCATCGAGGGAGGCACTCGCCAATTCAGGGTTATCCGCAATGGAGGATAGGACCTCTGCGGAGTAGTCCTCTTGGAGCTTTGTGAGGGTACCTTCGGCGCCCGGCAAGCGAGTGCGCAGCCCGACGGTGCGCTGGGTGAGCTCGTCCAACTTGGAGTCACTTTGTAGCAGCAGGTCGCGCATCTGGGCGAACTCTTCTGCCTGGCTATCTAGGGCATCATCGGCTTGGCCGCAGGTAGAGACGATTTCTACTAGCATTTGCCGGCGCTCGGCTTGGGATTCTGGTACTGCATCATCGAGGCGCTGGCGAATCTTGAAGGCTTTTTGCAGGGTAGAGGTGGAATGATTCATCGCCTTGGTAAACGGGCGGGTGCGCTCCGGTCCGAACTCAGATAAAGCGATATTGAGCTCTTCCTTGCCGCGGCGGATGGATTCATCCGTGGAGACCAATTCTTCCTGGGCCAACTTATCCAGGGTATCTAGCGGCAGCCGGTTTAATTGGTCGGTATCTTCTGGCGCAATCTCGCGGGCAGACTCTAAAGTCTTAGCCTGATTCTTTTTTGTATTGCGGCGAGAGTAGTACCAGACGCCACCGCCTGCAGCGATGATGGCGGCGGCGCCACCGCCCAGCCAGGCTATGCCGGAAGAATCGGAGGAGCTGGAGGTTCCGAGGGCGGCATCGGCAAGCGCGATCGCGGAAGCGCCGTATTCCTCTGCGGATAGCTTGCTGTAGGCGGCATCATACATCTGATCCAGGCGGCCCTCGGGCCATTGATCGCCGGTCTGCACGCCCACTTGGCGCTCGTTCACACCAACGACGTAGGCCGCGGAATTCGGGCCCTTCTCGTTGACGATGCTGCGGGCATAGCTTTCCGGATCAGTGCCAAGATCGTTTGCGAAGACAACAAAGATAATGAGCGACTGGTCTTTTTGCAGCTGGGTGATCTTCTCATTGATCTCCCTAATTTCCTCGGTGCTTAAGACCCCTGCCTCATCATTTACCCTGTCTGTCACCGCCGCCGTATCCGGGGCTTGGGCGATGGTAGTGGTCTCCGCGGCTAGGGCCTGGCCTGCGCCAATGGAGGTGCAGCCGAGCAAAAATGCCGCGATGGTAGCGCGGCCGATTCGTGCACTAAGATTCATGCCCACAACTCTACCTGCCCGAACGCCCAATCCGGAGAACCTCCTTCGCAGGCAGTAGGGTGGGAAGCATTGTGAAATACGTCGTTGTTTTAGGCACCGCGCAATACGATGGCCGCCCCTCCCGCATCCTGGCCGGGCGCCTGCGCCATGCCGGGGAGCTGGCCATTTCCCGCGGCCTGCCAGTGATTACCGTGGGCGGCCAGCTGCCCGGGGATCGGTTTACTGAGGCCGGGGTAGCTCGCGATTACTTGCGCGAGCACTTCCCTGAGCTGCAGGTTTCTGCCGTGGAAGAAGGCCTCGATACGCGCGAGTCCTTAGCTGCGGTTATCGATGCCCACGGGCTTGCCGATGCCATCATCGTCACCGATCCCTTGCATAGGTTGCGCACGTGGGTCATCGCCAAGCAGGAAGGGCTCAACGTCCAAGTGTCCGGCACGCCCTATTATCCCGCTCGGCGGTTTTCTAAGCCTTGGTGGCGCTACCTCGCGCACGAATGGGGCGGGTTGTTTTATATAGGTCTGTCCATCATTCTCTCTCCCCGGTGCGCGCGGGCTTGGAAAAGGCGCCTGTACCGCATCGAGCTGATGCTGCGGCCGAATCAGAAGCTGCGGCACGAAACGATGCAAAATAAAGACGCAGACCGCACGCTGGGGGAATAGACTAAAACGCCGTGTCTTATTCTTATGCTGCAGCTGATTTTGCCCGGCTGGCCGAAGAACGGCCTAAGGGGTCCACGATTAGCGATATCGAAGAACACCGCGGGGTATTCTCCCGCGACCGCGCCCGCGTCTTGCACTCGGCTGCGCTGCGGCGATTGGCGGATAAAACCCAGGTCGTAGGCCCACGCGATGGCGATACCCCGCGCACTCGCCTAACTCACTCGCTCGAAGTAGGCCAGATTGCCCGCGGCATCGGCGCAGGACTCGGGCTTGATCCGGATCTCTGTGACATGGCCGGGCTCACCCACGATATTGGCCACCCGCCCTATGGCCACAATGGTGAAAATGCGCTCAATGAGGTTGCACAAGGCGGTTTCGAGGGAAATGCGCAAACACTGCGCATCCTGACCCGCCTCGAGCCCAAAGTCCTAGTCGAGGACGCCGATGGCACCGCCCACAGCTTCGGTCTCAACCTCACCCGCGCCGCGCTCGATGGGGCCTGCAAATATCCTTGGACCAAGACCAATCCGGATGGCACCATCAACCGCAAATACGGCGCTTATGATGAGGACGCTGACCTTTTAGCGTGGCTGCGCGAGGGCCATAGCGATACGCGAAAGTGCATCGAGGCCCAGGTCATGGACTGGTCCGATGATATTGCCTATTCCGTGCACGACGTGGAAGACGGCATCATCTCCCAGCGCATTTCCTTGAACGTGTTGTGGGATTTGGTGGAACTAGCCCACCTTGCAGAAAAGGGCGCTGAGGCCTTTGGCGGAACTGCCGATGAACTCTTGGAAGCCGCCGATAGCCTGCGCAACCTCGATGTCATCAACGCCCTTGGTAATTTCGACTACACCCTGCGCGATTATGCCAAGCTGAAAAAGATGACCTCTGAGCTGGTGGGACGCTATGTGGGCGCCACCATCGGTGCCACCTCGGAGGCGAATGCCGAGCTCATCAGCGCCAATAAGCTCGGCCGCATGCACGGTGACCTGCGCGTTCCACCCTTGGCGCAGGCAGAGGTCAAGCTTTTAAAGACGATCGCCGTGCTTTATGTAATGGATGAACCAGCGCACTTAGCGCGCCAAGACCGCCAGCGCGAGCGCATTTACCGCGTCTACGATTACCTCGTGGCCGGTGCGCCCGGTTCGCTCGATGCCACCTTCCGCCTGTGGTGGGAGCAGGCCGATACCGACGCCGCCCGCGACCGTGCCATCGTTGACCAGATCGCCTCCATGACCGAATCCCGCCTCGAGCGGCTTGCCCGCCGGAGCGCTGACCTTTCGGGGTTCTTGGGCTAGTAGCTATACGGGCCGTGGGCTCGGTCAGATGGTTCCGGCAGCGGCCTTTCTCTAAAAGTGCAACCTCCGCTGCTATTTTTGAAGCGGAAAAGTGATAACTGAGGGCGCGCGATGCTCAGTTATAGCAGAGGACCTATAGCATCCGCGGAATGCCAGCATCTGCGGGGCGCCAGTATTCGCGGAGCCACAGCATCCGTGGAACAGCTATTAGCGTGCGAGCCTAACGCCTTCATCTTGGACAACGGCGGCGATGGCCGCGAAGTCATCCAATTCCATTTCCATATTGGCAGCCACGATGGTGGATACTTCATTCTTACGCAGGAAGTTAGCTAGATCCTCTAGGCTGCGCGGGCCACAATCCACACATCCATGGGTGCGTCCTAAGGCATTGAAGAAATCCGTACGGGTACGGATGGGTTCCGTAATTAAAATGCGGTGCACTATTAATCCTCTGCGTCCGGGATAGAACAGAATGTTTGGTAATGGTCGTCGGTGTAGTACCACACATCGGGGTCGACTTCGGTGCCGCCGCCGGTGACGATGCGCCTCGATCCGCGATGATTACTGCCAGGGGTTTCTACCGTGTACTCGCGGTAATAGTCCTGCGCCTGCTGGGGGAGGACGCCTTCATAATTGCCAAAATGGGAATTGTCTTTGTCGGGATAGTCATAAGGGCCGCCGGCGAGAATATCGTCTGCGGTTTCTTCGGCCTCGCTGGGAAGGGAAGAAATTGCGCAGGTCTCATCCGTTGACGTTGCATCCTCGTTACCGCCGAGGTCGAAGCCAAAATAACTAGCGCCTGCGACGATGGCGAGTCCACCAAGGGCCACTGGAAGCGATTTCTTAGACGCTTTGGACTTGGACATGGCCCCTATTGTTGCAGGAAATATCGCGAAAACATAAACGTCCACCGCGTCAAGAGCAATATCCAAAATTGCCCCGTCCCGGGGGTGGGAATACTCGGCGAAAGGCTGCCCCACATGTGGGTAAAACACGGTGATTCTGTGTACTTATTGAGCGGGACAACCCAATGCGACCATCCTGGCTTTGGCGGTTGAGCATTCGATAAATGGGCGGGGTAGTCTGTAGCCATGGCAAAGGGCAGAATTCCGGACAGTGATATCCAAGCTATCCGTGAACGCGCGCCTTTAGAAGAAATCGTGGGCGAATACGTGCAGCTCAAACCTGCCGGGCATGATTCTTTGAAGGGCTTGAGCCCTTTCAAGGATGAAAAGACGCCGTCCTTCCACGTCCGCCCGCAGCGCGGTTATTATCACTGCTTTTCCACCGGTAAGGGTGGCGATGTATTCAGCTTCCTGATGGAGATGGAACAAGTCTCTTTTCCGGAGGCCGTGGAAGCTGTGGCGCAGAAGATTGGCTACCACATTAATTACCAGGGTGGCTCGACCGGTGCCCGCAATGAGAAGCCGGGTACGAGGCAGCGGCTAATCGCGGCGAATAAAGCGGTGCACGAGTTCTACCGGAAGCAGCTGGAAACCCCAGAGGCGGCAACGGCGCGCAATTTCTTGCTGGACCGCGGGTTTAGCCGCGAGGTTATTTATGATTTCGAGTGCGGGTACGCTCCGGAAGGTTGGGACACCGCCACAAAGCACCTATTGCGCATGGGTTTTTCCTTTGAAGAGCTAGAGGCAGCCGGCATTTCCAAGATGGGAAAGCGCGGTCCCATTGACCGTTTCCACCGCCGGTTGCTGTGGCCTATTAAGGATCTTTCCGGCAACGTCATTGGCTTTGGTGCGCGCAAGCTCTTTGATGATGACAAGCTGGGCAAGTACATGAATACGCCCGAGACCATGCTTTATCACAAGTCCAAGGTGCTCTTTGGGTTGGATTTGGCCAAGCGCAATATCGCAGAAGGCCACCAAGCTGTGGTGGTGGAAGGCTATACGGATGTGATGGCCATGTACGCGGCAGGCATTAAGACTGCCGTGGCCTCGTGCGGTACGGCCTTCGGTGGGGAGCACCTGCAGGTGCTGCGCCGGCTCATGCTGGATGATTCCTATTTCCACGGCGAGCTCATCTACACCTTCGATGGTGATGAGGCGGGACAGAAGGCCGCGATGCGTGCCTTTGACGGAGAGCAGAAATTTACCGGACAATCCTTCGTCTCGGTGGCCCCAGACGGCATGGACCCGTGCGATCTGCGCCTTGAAAAGGGCGATGCCGCGGTGCGCGATCTGGTGGCAGACCGCATCCCCATGTTTGAGTTCGTCATTCAGTCAGTAATTGCTGATTTCCGGATCGATACGGCCGAAGGCCGCTTGCAGGCTTTGCGGCGGGCGGTGCCCATCGTCGCACAGATCCGTGACCAGCCCCTGCAGCGCGAGTACGCCCGCCGGCTTGCCGGCTGGGTGGGTTGGAATGATCCGGAAGAGGTGCTGCGCCAAGTGCGCGCGGAGGCAAAGAAACCGAAGAAGGCGGACAAGCCGACGATTCGCCGCTTTGATAATGCCCAGCAACAACCGGCGCAGCAAGACGTGCCCATGATCCATCCGCCAAGCCCAAAGGAGACCCACCTGTGGCCGCAGCGGGAGGCGCTGAAATTGGCCTTGCAGATGCCAGAGGTTGTTGGCTCGTATTTTGATGGCATTACTGCCGATGCCTACACCAACGACGCCTACCGCATCGTGCGCCAAGCGATTTCCGCCGTGGGCGGGGCAGACAAGGGAGCCACCATGTCCGGGGTGGATTGGATTGCCGCCGTTGCCGGGGAAATGCAGGATCTTACGGGAAGGAATTTCGTCTCCGAGCTGGCAGTCGAGGCCATCCTGCCCACGGACGTGGGCGCAGAAAAATATGCGGATTCCGTACTCTCGCGGCTGCAGGAAACCGTCGTGGGTGATCAGATTGCGCAGCTGAAAGCCCAATTGGGCCGAATGCGGCCAACCGATGATGAGGCAGGCTATAACTCCGTATTCGCAGACCTCATTGCCTTGGAGCAGGCTCGCCGCGAGCTCAATGATCGCGCCTTTCGCGGTACCCCAGGTATATAAAAACCCCGGGCAAGCACTCGAGCGCTAGTTCAGGCGCTGCCCGGGGAGGGGTTTGCGGGGAAGGCTTTAGTCCTCATCGGGTTCATAAATCCGGTCGGCCTGTGGAGCCTGGTTCCCGCGAGCCTTGCCTTTGCCACGGCGCTTTTCAGAAAGGTCGTGGATTTCGCGCATGCGTGGCTCTGGATCCAGGCGGTTGGCTACCATCTTGCGCGCGGAACGCACCGCAGATTTGGTGGCGGGGGAGTTGACGGTCTTTTGGTAGGCGCTTTTCATTTGGTGGTAGCGCTTGCGGCCCGCCTTGGTGCCAAATACGTACCCTGCGGCGGCGCCGAAGACGAATTGGATCATTATTGACTAATTCCCCTTTATTCTATGCGAGCAAAAGTTCTTCTCTAGCTTACCGCGTATGTACGCTTTCGCGCCGAAATCGCCCGCTGGAACCGCCTTCCTGTTTTCATTGGCACCTATTCGCGCTAGGTTGAGTTAATGAGTCTTCATCAGCAGCGAGATTCGGCCATGGCCGCCGCAGTGGCATTTGCCGCGCTCGCCACGGCTGGCTTGTCCGCGCCTGGTGCTGAACCGTCCGAGGAAACACGGTTCTGGGTGGAGCAGGCTGGGGACATCGATTAGCTTGAGCGGTCATATAACTATTTGTTTAAAAAAGCGCTGAATAAGGTTAGTGCGCAGTTCATACTTCCTTAACGTTAGCTGGTTAGTGTGCAGAGGAAATCACTTCTAGCTGAAAGTTGCGATATATGACCCGTATTTTCAATCGTGGTGTTTCGCGTCGAGTACTTGCTCTCGGAGCGGCCGCCAGCTTCACCGTTGCTTCCTTTGCACCCGCTGCGCAGGCGGGTGAGCTTTCGTCCAAGGTGCCGCAGGTACAGGGTTCTAGCAGTGGATCCAGCATTGGCCCTTCTCCTGTGCAGCACCCAGGTGCGCCGGTTCCTCAGCCCTTTGGTGTGGACTATCTTGTGGGCTTTGAATCCGATATTTCGTCTTACCAATTTGGCAACTATTGGCAGGTTGTCCGCGGGTTTGACCAGATTAAGCACCAGCCAGAGGTCCTTGAAGAAAACATGGATAAGGTAGTGGCCATTAACAATGCGGCTGCCGATGACCCTGAGCTGATCGCCCGTGCGCAATCCGATGCCAAGGCAAGCTCCGGTGGGATGCTAGAAGCCATTTCGGACTCCATGGGGGAGAGCCTGGGCGGTGCATTCCGCGAAGCCTTGGCAGAGCATCGACTGCCAAAAACACAGTACCTGCTGGGCAATGGCTACGCCGCCCGTGCAGGTGGACTGGCTAGCTCCACCTTCGCAGAAAAGTACTACTTCCGTTATGACCGCCCATTCGTGCAGGCACCCGAGGCTATTAACCGCTACGAAGATGAGTCGAAGGATCTCTATTCCACCTCGCCGGCTTTCCCCTCCGGGCACACTAACCAGGCAACGTGGATCACCACTTTGATGGCCTCTATGCTTCCAGAGGTAGGCCCGCAATTAATGCTGCGCGGCGCCGAAGCAGGAAATCACCGCGTCGTTCTGGGTGTGCACTACCCATTGGACGTCATTGGTGGCCGCATGACTGGTCAAGCTGCGGCGGCGGATCGTTTGAACGATGACCGCATGCGCGATGCATTGCAGCAGGCTGCGCAGGAAATTCGTGAAGAGATTCAGTGGCGTACGGGCAAATCTGTAGAAGAACTCGTCGCACAGGATAAGGCCGATGGCAAGGAATACCGGTCCACTACAGACGCTGTAGACGAATACACGGATTTCTTGGATTATGATTTCACTCCAAGCAATCCGACGGATGCGCCGATGGTCGTTCCGCAGGCCGCCCCGGTACTACTCGCCGCTTCACACCCGGACCTGACTCCGGAACAGCGCGCCGAGGTGCTACGCCAGACCGCACGTCCTGCCGGCAATCCATTGGATTGGCAAGGCAAGGACGGCTCCTGGCAGCGGCTTAACGTGGCCCGCGCCATGGCGGCGCAAGTCAATGTTAATGCAGATGGCAGCGTGAGCGTCCAAGGCTAGCTTGGTCGCCCGCCTCCCGATACCGCCTAGGCCCTCACTGCGAGGACTAGGCGGTTTCGATTATGGCGGCAAGGCCCTGGCCGCCGCCGATGCACATCGTGACTAGCGCGCGCTTGCCGCCGGTGCGGCGCAGGTGGTGCGCGGCGGTAACCACGATGCGGGCACCGGTCGCGCCCACCGGGTGGCCCAGCGAGATGCCGGAACCGTTGGGGTTGAAGCGAGGATCTTCGGGGGAGATGCCCCACTGATCTAGTACCGCGAGGGCTTGGGCGGCAAAGGCCTCATTGAGCTCGATGAGGTCGAGGTCATCGAAGGTGAGATCGAGGCGCTCCATGACCTTGCGGGTGGCCTCAACTGGGGCGATGCCCATGCGCTCTGGTTCTACACCGGCCAGCGCCCAGCCCTTCACGGCCACCATTGGCTCGAGGCCGAGCTCGTCGGCTTTTTCACGGGTGGTCACGAGCACGGCGGCGGCGCCGTCGTTCTGGCCGGAGGCGTTACCCGCGGTCACCGTGGCCTCGTCGTCCTGCTTGCCCATCACTGGGCGCAGCTTGGACAGCTTTTCCACGCTAGAATCAGCGCGCACGTGTTCATCCTTGTCCACGATGATGGGATCCCCCTTGCGCTGGGGGACGGAGACGGGGACGATTTCGGCATCGAAAAGCGCCTGCTCTTGCGCGCGTGCGGCGTTGTGGTGGGAACGCACCGCAAGCTCATCTTGGTCCTCGCGCGACAGGGAACGCTCGCGGCGGAGGTTTTCGGCAGTTTCGATCATGCCGCTGGGGATGGGGTGGTTTTTGCCACCGGCGGTTTCGCGGGCCTCCTGGAGGCGATCGCGAAAGACCATGTTTCCGCCCTTAGCGCCCCAGCGAATGTCACTGTCCACGGTGTATTCGGTGCGCGACATGGATTCGGCGCCGCCTGCGATGACCACCTCGGCTGCGCCGGTGGCGACGTGGGCGGCGGCGGTGACGATGGCTTGCAGGCCGGAGCCGCAGCGGCGGTCGAGCTGCATGCCGGTCACGGAGACTGGCAGGCCTGCATCGAGTGCGGCGACGCGGCCGAGGGCAGGCGCAGCCCCGTTGGGGGAGGCTTGGCCGAGGATAACGTCATCGATGATGTTCGGGTCGATGCCGGATTCTTCCACGATGGTGGATACCACCAGGCTGGCCAGATCCTGGACGGGGACGGATTTCAGCGCGCCGCCGTACCGGCCGACCGGGGTGCGCTTGGGGTAGCACAGGACTACGTCTTGGGTTTGCATGGATTCTCCTTAGGAAATTTCGGTAGTAGTGAGATCGTGGGAAATGGCCGCGCACGTAGTGAGGAGCTCCGGGAGGATCTGCGCGGTGAGATCTTGGGTGGAATACACGGAGGTCTGGGTGGAAATGTTGATGGCCGCCACTGCGCGTCCGGTGCGATCCCGGATGGGAACGGCAATGGAGCGCAGGCCGATTTCTAGCTCTTGATCCACAATGACCCAGCCGCGCCGCCGCACCTCGCCGAGGCGGGCTCGCAGCGCGTCCTGGGATACCAGGGTATGCGGGGTGACCTGCTCGAGCGGAGCGGTGGTGGCGAAATACTCATCCAGCTCTGCCGGCGTTAAATCGGCGAGTAGCACCTGGCCCATGGAGGTGGCGTGCGCCGGGAAGCGCGTACCGATGGTGATATTGGTGGACATGATGCGGTGCGCTGCGGCGCGGGCGATATAGACCACGGTGTCGCGGTCGAGCACGCTCACGGAGCAGGACTCATCGAGTTTGGTGGATAACTCCCTCAAATGGGGCTGGGAAATATCCGGCAGGCCCAAGCTCGAAAGGTACGAATAGCCCAGTTCCAAAATGCGCGGGGTGAGCCAAAAATCTGAGCCATCGGTGCGGGCATAACCTTCTGCGACAAGCGTGTGTAAAAAGCGACGTGCGGTGGCGCGCGCTAAGCCTGTGACCTCGGCAACCTGGGCCAGTGTTTGCCGCCGACGTTCGCCATTGAACGAGTGAATGACGTTGAGTCCACGGGCTAGTGATTGCACTACGGGGGTGTCTGCCACGGTGTGTCCTCCAAGCTATTTTCAGGGTTAAGTGGCCCAGGTCTCTTTAGTGTACCCGATAATGTTCGCATTCTGAACCCTTGTGCTGTCTGTGAACCACACGTAGTCTAAGGCCATGTTGAATAAAGTCATAGCCTCAGTAGAGGAGGCCGTCGCGGATATCCCGGACGGTTCCTCCATCGCGGTGGGCGGATTCGGCCTTGTGGGTATCCCGGCGCAACTCATTGCTGCGCTGCGTTCCCAAGGCGCGAGCGAGCTCACCATCATTTCCAATAACCTCGGTACGGATGATTTTGGCCTAGGCCTGCTGCTCAAGGATCACCGCATTGCCCGCTCCATCGGTTCCTACCTGGGAACCAATAAGGAATATGCGCGTCAGTACCTCGAGGGTGAGCTCACTGTCGAGTTCACCCCGCAGGGTACCTTGGCAGAGCGCATGCGCGCCGGTGGCGCGGGCATTCCAGCCTTCTATACCAAGGCTGGCGTGGGCACGCCGCTTGCCGATGGCGATATCCCCACCCGCTACAACCCCGACGGCACCATTGCGGAGACCTCCGCACCGAAGGAAACCCGCGAGTTCAACGGCGAGCTCTACGTCATGGAAGAAGCCCTCACCCCAGACTTCGCCTTCGTCCACGCCGCTCGCGCGGATCGCTTTGGCAACCTCGCTTTTAATAAGACCGCCCAGAACTTCAACCCCGATGCGGCTAAATCCGCCGATATCACCATCGTGCAAGCGGAGCAGCTGGTAGAGGCCGTTCCGTCCGCTGAGGTGGATGTGCCCGGAATCTACGTAGACCGCGTAGTGGAAGTGGGCAAGCAAGAAACCGGAATCGAATTCAGGACGGTGAGCAAGTAATGACCTGGTCACGCAAAGAAATGGCGGCACGCGCCGCACAAGAACTGGACAATGGTGACTACGTCAACCTGGGCATCGGCATGCCGACGCTCATCCCCGGCTACCTGCCGGAGGGCCGCGAGGTGGTCCTGCACTCTGAGAACGGAATCTTGGGCGTTGGTGCCTACCCCGAAGAGGACAAGGTGGATCCGGAGCTAATCAATGCCGGTAAAGAAACCATTACCGAAGCCCCTGGTGCATCCTTCTTCTCCTCGTCCGAGTCCTTTGCCATGATCCGCTCCCGCGCCATCGATGTTGCGGTGCTCGGCGCCATGGAGGTATCCCAGTTTGGCGACCTAGCCAACTGGATGATCCCCGGCAAGATGGTGAAGGGCATGGGCGGTGCGATGGACCTAGTGCATGGAGCCAAGCGCATCGTGGTGATGATGCAGCACGTATCCAAGCACGGCGATTCCAAGATTCTGGCGGAGTGCCAGCTGCCGCTGACCGGCGCTCGCTGTGTGGATCTGATTATCACGGATCGCGCCGTATTCACCGTGGACGAGCTGGAGGGCCTGACGCTTATCGAGGTCGCCGAGGGCGAAACCGAGGAGTCCATCCGCGAGGTTACGGACGCACCCTTTAAGGTAGCGCTCGACTAATTAGTTGTGGACGTGAAAAATCGCCACTTCCCGGGAAAGACTGGGAAGCGGCGATTTAGTGTTCCGTGAGTGGATTAGACATCGCGCAGGTCTACGCCCTTGGTTTCAGGCAGGATGTACATGCTGATAAGCGTCAGGATGCACAGTGCGACGACGTAGAAGCCGGAAGCCCAAGTAAGGCCGTGGGCCACGAACCACTGGTAGATATACGGTGCGGTACCGCCGAAGACGGCGACAGACAGCGAGTAGGCCAGGCCGATGCTGCGGGTGCGCTGAGCGGTGGGGAAGACCTCAGACATGATGGAGGACAACAGCGCGCCGCCGGCAGCAACGATGACTACGCCGATGGTGGAGGCCACCAGCAGGGTCCAGGGGCGATCATCGATGAAGTTCATCAGTGGAATCTGCAGGATGGCTAGGCCAATGGCACAGATATAAATGACGGGTTTGCGGCCGATCTTATCGGACAGGCTGCCCCACAGCGGGAGGGCGATGAGACCAGCGGTCTGTGCTGCCACGGTGACCCAATAAGCACCCTGAGTGGACATGCCCTCGTGGCTAATGGCGTAGGTGGAAACATAGGAGGTCCACGTGTAGTGCGAGGCTGTAACGCCGGAGACCATACCCACGACGAGCAAGATATTCTGCCATGCCGGGCGGGCAACCGAAGCCGGCTTTTCCGAGTTCACGGACTTCTTGGTGCGCTTCGGAGCCTCAACGGTGGGCTCGGCGCTATCGATTTCCTGGAAGTGATCCGATTCCTTCATGTGGCGGCGCAGGTACAACGCGATCAGCGCTGCGACGGCACCCAAGAGGAACGGAATGCGCCAGCCCCAAGCACCAATCTGCTCGTCCGTCAGGACCAGCGAAATGCCGCCGCCCAAGACGTAGGCGATGACCGAACCGCCGAAGATGGAGACATAGACCATGGAACCCCAGCGGCCGCGGTGGGCGTTTGGAGCGATCTCGGGGATGTAGCTATTGGCGGCTGCGGATTCACCGCCGTGTGCAAAGCCCTGCAGCACGCGGATGAAGAGCAGGCCGACAGAAGCCCAGATGCCAATGGATTCGTAGGTGGGCAGCAAGCCGATGAGGACGGAGGCGCTGGCCATCATGATGATGGTGGTCATCAAGACGGTCTTGCGGCCGCGCTGGTCAGCGATGCGGCCAAAGATAATGCCGCCCAGCGGGCGGACCAAGAAGCCAACGGCGAAAACACCGAAGGTGGCAAGCAGTGCGGAAGCAGGATCGCTCTTGTCGAACATCGCCGCGGCGATAAATGGGGCGAAAACCGCATAGGAGCTCCACTCGTACCATTCAAGGACCTGGCCGGTCAGGCTGGCTGCGAGGGATTTGCGGTCCGTTTTGGTTGAGCCCGATGGCGAAGTGGGTGTGGGGCTCGGCGGGGCGGTAGAAGTCAATGTTCCTCCTAGGGATAGGTCCGAAATATTGAAGAAGATATTACGCACATCACACTTCGATTAGTCCGCGATGTGGACCACGAAAATCCCAGCACTATCGAGGTGGATTTGGTTACTGACTAGAAACTGCATGTCTTCCACCACTTTTTAGGGGAGGAGGCCGAAAAAACTACGCGTTCGCCAGGTGAACAGTAGTGCGCACTGTGATCCCGTATAGGGGTATTTGGGCAAATTCTTTGCCGTGACGAGCTTGGAATTCGCAGGAAAAGGACATTTCTGGCCGAAATTCCAGCACCGAGAATTTAGGTGTGGTGTAGCGTGTGAGCCACGACACGGAAGGTTTTCGAAGAGTCTTGAACCACCAAAGTGAACCATCACTGTGAACCAACCGAGTCTTTCCGGAGCCACACCCTAAGGAGGGATTTATGACTGCTCTTAGTCCCGAGGAACTAAGCACAGAAGGCCTCGCCGAAATCATGGCCGCGGGCGGACGCCCAGCCGATAGCGAGCGCAAGATCAACATCATCGATACCACCCTGCGTGATGCGCACCAGAGCATCTGGGCCACCCGCATGACCACGAGCCACATCCTTTCGCTGTTGGATGACATCACCAACGCTGGTTTCGAGCACGTGGACTTGGTAGCGCCCATCCAGTTCGACGTCTCCGTGCGCTACCTCAAGGAAGACCCGTGGGAGCGCGTTCGCCTCGTGCACGAGAACGCCGCGCCGGGCACCAAGTTCCGCGCCCTCATTCGTTCCAAGAACCTGGCTTCCTTCGACTTCCTGCCGGATGACGCCATCTTGAACTGGACCGAGCGCCTCTACGCCAATGGCTTCCGTGTGATCGGCTCCTTCGATGGCTTGAATGACATCGACAACATCGACCAGGGCCTCAAACTGGCCAAGGAACTCGGTGCCGAAACCTTCGGCGCATTGTCCTACTGCTTGAGCCCAGTGCACACCGATGACCTGTACAAGCGGAAGGCCACGGAGCTGCTCGAGCGCACCGATGTAGACCGCATCATGCTGAAGGACGCCGGCGGCCTGCTTACTCCGGACCGTTTGAAGACCCTCATCCCGGCGATCCGCAGCTCCATCGGTGACGTACCGCTCGAGGTTCACACCCACTCGCTGACCGGACTGTCGCCCCTTTCCTACCTCTTCGCGGCGGAATTGGGCGTGGATTCCATCCACACCTCCATCGCTCCTCTGGCTAATGGCCCAGGACAGCCGGCCACCCAGGCCTTGGTGCGCGACCTTCGCGCACTGGGTTACACGGTGGACGTCGACGATGAGCGCATCGATTCTGCCAGCGAGCGCATTCAGGAAATTGCCGATACGGAAGATAAGCCAGTAGGCGTTCCGCGCGCATTCGATGGCCTGCACTACATGCACCAGCTACCCGGCGGCATGCTTACCAACTTCGAATCCCAGCTGGAAACCGCTGGGTTGGGTGACCGCTTCGAAGAGCTGCTGTACGAGGTAGCTCGCGTCCGTGAAGAGCTCGCATACCCCATCATGATTACGCCGTTTGCCCAGTTCGTGGGTACCCAGGCCGTCATGAACGTGATGACGGGTGACCGTTACTCCGTGGTCCCGAACGAGATTAAAAAGTACGCCTTGGGTTACTACGGCGAGCCGCTCGCCCCGCTGGACCCAGACGTGCTGGAGAAGATCATGGCCAACGGTTCCTCCGAAATCACGGAGGAAATCCCAGAACTCAAGCCGGTTCTGCCGGACCTGAAGAAGGCTCACCCGGACGAGGACATCGACACCCTGCTGCTTCGCGTGATGTTCGCCGGCAGCCAGGTCGATGAGATGAAGCGCTTTGTGGCCGAAGGCCGCGGCGGCGAGGGCGAAGGCGTCAAGGGCGGCGTCCTTACCTCCCTGGTACAGCAAATCTACGACTCTTCCGATACCACCGACTTCCACCTCAAGACTTCCGACTTGGAAATCAACCTCACCAAAGGAGAAAAGTAATCATGACTGATTCCACCAACTTGCACGACCTGAAGTCCCTGCTGAAGTGGGCCAACCTTTCTGATGACATCCAAGAGCTGCAGATTAAGTACGGCGATGTCGAGCTCGCGATGTCCCGCACCCCGGGCGGCCTGAACCGTCCGGCGCCGGTTCCGGAAGCCGCTCCGGCCGCAGCTCCAGCAGCAACACCAGCACAGGAAGCCGCACCGGCTTCCGCGCCTGCCGCTGAGCCTGAGTCCAAGCCTGCTTCTGCACAAGAGGAAGCACCGAAGGAAGAGCCACAGGCTTCCGGCTCCGGTGAGCCGTCCGCAGAGGGCGAGACCGTTAAGGCTCCCATGGTCGGTACCTTCTACGCTGCTCCGAAGCCGGGCGCAGATCCGTTCGTCAAGGTCGGCGACGAGGTCGAGGTTGGCCAGGTGCTGTGCATCGTCGAGGTTATGAAGCTGATGAACAACATCGAGTCCAAGGTTGCCGGCACCGTGAAGGAGATCCTCGTTGATAACGAGGACGCCGTGGAGCACGGCCAGCCCATCATGGTCATCCAGCCGAAGTAATCGACCTGGAGGAAAATATGTCAGATCTATTAGGTAGCGTGCTCATTGCTAACCGCGGTGAGATTGCGCTTCGCATCATTCGCGCCTGCAAGGAATTGGGCATCAAGTCCATCCTTACTTATTCCGAAGGCGATAAGGACTCCTTGCCGGTAAAGCTCGCCGATCAAGCAGTCTGCATCGGCCCAGCGAATGTCTCCAAGAGCTACAACAGCCCCGAGCTGATTATTTCTGCCGCCATGGCATACAAGGCGGATGCCATCCACCCGGGCTATGGCTTTTTGTCCGAAAAGCCGGACTTTGTCCGCATGGTGGAAGAAGAAGAGATTGGCTTTGTTGGCCCTTCGGCCGAGCACATCGGCTTGATGGGTGACAAGATCGCGGCTAAGCGCATCGCCAAGTCCGCCGGTGTTCCCACCGTGCCGGGCTCCGACGGCGTGGTCACCGAGTTCGATGAGGCCCTGGAGGTTGCCCGCGAGACCGGCTTCCCGCTGCTGATTAAGGCTGCCGCCGGTGGTGGTGGACGCGGTATGCGCGTCGTGGAATCCGAGGACACGCTAGAAAAGGACCTCAACGAGATCATGAACGAGGCTGAGTCCGCGTTCAATGACCCGTCGGTCTACATCGAGCGCTTCTTGACGGATATCCGCCACATCGAGATTCAGGTGCTGGCAGATGGCGAAAATGCCGTCGCTCTGGGAGAGCGCGACTGCACTTCGCAGCGACGCAACCAGAAGCTCATTGAGGAAGGCCCTTCGCCGGTGCTGACTGATGAGCTGCGCCAGGAAATGCAGGAAGCCGCGATTAACCTGTGTAAAGAGGTGAAGTACAAGAACGCCGGAACTATCGAGTTCGTCTTCGATAACACCGAGGATAAGTTCTACTTCATCGAGATGAACACCCGCATCCAGGTTGAGCACCCCGTAACGGAGATGATCACCGGTGTGGACCTCATCAAGGAGCAGTTGCGCATTGCCTCCGGGCAGAAGTTGTCCATCACCCAGGATGATGTGGAGATTCGTGGCCATGCCATCGAGTGCCGCATCAACGCCGAGGATCCGAACCAGAACTTCGCGCCGCGGCCGGGCAAGATCGAACACTACCGCGTGCCAGGTGGTTTCGGTGTGCGCATGGATACCCATATCGAAACGGGCTACACCATTCCGCCGTTCTATGACTCCATGGTGGGCAAGCTCATCGTATGGGCAGAAGACCGCGATGAGGCCATTACCCGTATGCTGCGCGCCATCGACGAGCTGCAGGTAGAAGGCGTTGTCACCACGGCGCCATTCCAGGCCATGCTGTTGGACAGTGAAAAGTTCCGCAGCGGCGAGTTCAACACTGGTTATGTTGCCAAGCTGCTGGAAGGTACCGACTCCATCCCTACGGATGACTAAACCCGGCTCCTTCTAGCGAGAGAGTGCAGGTTCCGCTTTGTGCCGGCCTGCACTCTTTTGCATTTTAAGTCTCTAAAATTACATCTCTATGTCACGCCTAGTCCCAGGCTTTGCTTAGACCCAAACCTGTGGGGAAGGAAAAACAATGTTGGTTATCGCCGCCATGCTGGTCGGCGCCATCGTCCCGGCGCAAACGGCCATTAATACGCGTCTGCGCGAGTCCGTGGGCTCGCCCATCGCCGCCGGGTTCTTCTCCTTCATTATCGGCTTTGCCGTCTCCGCCATCCTCGCGCTCATTGTCACCGGTGATGCGATACCGGACCTAGCGCTGGCGGCTGCGCAACCGTGGTGGGTGTGGCTCGGCGGCTTTATGGGCGTGGCCTTCATCGTGGGAAATATCCTGCTCTTCCCGCGCATCGGCAGCGTAGAGACCGTCATTCTTCCCATCTTGGGCCAGGTAACGATGGGCCTAATTTATGACCTGACCGGCCTCTTTGAATCGCCGTTGGTGCCGGTCGGCCCGCTGCGCGTCCTCGGCGCGCTCATCGTTGTGGGCGGCATCGCCTTGGTATTAGAAATAGGCCGGGGTGCCGTCACCACGCGCGCGCAAGCCACCGGGATTTCGCTGTGGCTGTGGCGTGTCTTCGGTGTGCTCATCGGCATGGGCTCCGCCACCCAAACCGCCGTCAACGGTTACCTGGGAGGTGCGTTGCATAGCCCCATGCCCGCCAGCGTCATTTCCCTGGGCGTTGGAGTGATTCTATTGGCCCTGCTCACCCTGGGGTGGAAGGCTCCCCGTCGTGCCCTTTTGAGCGGTATCGCACCCGGGCCTTGGTGGATGTGGCTCGGCGGTGTGCTCGGCGCGCTCTTTGTGGTGGGAGGCGCGACGCTGTCGCCCATGATCGGCACCGGCACGACGGTTATCGGCTCACTGGTGGGCTCAATCATTTGCGGCCAGGTCATTGAGTCGTTGGGCTGGGGCAATGCCGAGCGCGGCCTGCCGCCGGTACACCGCATCATTGGCTTGGTCTTGGTCATCATCGGTGTGATTATGGTGCGCGCCCTATAGGGAGGTGCTGCGCTTGCCGATGCCCCAATTTTCCCAGCCCAGCTTCCTCGCTCGAGCAGCGTATGGGGGCTGGGTTTATTGCCGCCAGCGCTCCAAGGTGAGCTTGGGGCTTAGCGCGCGGGAGACGCACGGGGCGAAGGCCCCATCGGCATACATTTGCGCGTCATAGACGGAATCGCGGTGATCTGGTTCGCCGTCGACCACGCGCATGATGCAGGTGCTGCACGTGCCTTCCAGGCAGCGCGATTTTACGGGTAGATCGAGTTCCTCAAGGACCTCTAGGACCGTCTTATTCTCTGGGATTTCTACTGTCTCGCCGCAAAATTCTACTTCGAACGGGCCGTCGCCGGCTCCGGCGTTTTTCTCACCGGACAGTGCTTTTAGATCGGGGTGGAAGTTCTCCCAGTGAAAAGCGTGCTCGGGTAAATACTCGAGCGCGACTTCTTTCGCGGAATCCATGAAACCTTGCGGGCCGCAGACATAAAAGGCCGTCTCCTTCGGCGCTTGGCCCAGCAGATGCCGGTGGATATCTGCCTGCTTTTCGCGTGATCGGCCAAAGACCTCAATGAGCTTATCGCCGCAGGTTTCGCGCAATTGCTCGAGCAGCACCGCATGGTGTTCATCGCGTGCGAAAAAGAGCACGATATACGGCTTGTTCTCGCGCTCGAGGGATTGGGCCATCGAGAGCATGGGGGTAATGCCCACGCCGGCGCCAACCAAGACGTAGTAGCCGGCGTGTGCCACGAGCTCGAAGTTATTAAATGCCTGCGAGATTTCAAAGCTATCTCCGCAGCGCAGTTTGAGCATCGCAATCGATCCACCCGTGGAGTTTTCCTCCCGCTTTACCGCGACGCCGTACGTTGGCCGTTTTTGTTGGCCAGCGGCAGGAGTAGAGGAATCGGTCAGCTCAAAAACCGAGTATTGCCGGGTAAGCATCTCGCCATTTGCTCCCTGGAGGGTGATATCGACGTGGCAACCGGGGGAGTATTCAGCAAGCGGAGCATCACCGTCCAGCGAAAATTCGATGACCGCAAGGTCATCGGCTACGGCGGTGACGTTTTGCACCGTGGCGGTGGTGGAGGGGGCATCGGCAAGCTGGGGTGCAGGTTGGGAAGGAGAACTAGGCATAGGGGTGAATAGACCTCGCTTTCGTGGCTGTGGTTCATTGCCAATTCACTGTATGTAATGCACATCATGGTACAGCCTAAAGGGAGATACAGGTTACAAAAGCGTTCGCATAGCGGACACGTGTGCGCTTAGTACACCTGTATGGGGTGAGCAGGCAAAAGGTTTGCAAAATCTGCCAAGGTTGCCATTTTTGCTATTTGCGCAGGAGAGGATAGGTGCTGTGAAGGCGGGTGTAGCGGCGGTTCTGACACCCGGTAATTTCCCGGAAAATTGGATACAAAATTCATTGCAGTGGAGGGCAATGTCTCTATAGGCTTACGGGTACAGCTAAATGGTGAACTAGACCACATAATCAGGAAATGTGTGTGGTGTAGCACCAAGATTGGAAAGGTTGTTCACTCCCCATGACTGCTCCCACAGATACTTCTGACGTTGCCAACACGTCGCAGGCGGAACCAAAGGTTCTGCCCATGTCCGATAATCCCTATGAGGATTTCCGCTACTTCTACCGCGATGGCATGGACCTGCGCCCGGCGCCGAAGCGTCGCACCGCGACGCCAGGCTGGTCGGAGCTTCGGCACAATGTCTTTGACTCCTGGCACACGGTAGAAGATGAGTGGGCAGGCTACGATAGCCTGCAAACCAAGCTTCTCGATGACCACATGTGGCAGACCGACGAGACCGGTGAAAAGCTGGCGCAGGCCTTCCGCCGCGACGGCGCCAAGGAATCGCGCGCCAAGTTTGAGCAGGCGCTCAACCACGGCATCGAGACGGTAGAGAACCCGGCCCCGGAACTGGTGGACTTCTTTAAAGAGGTAGACCGCATTCCGGAGTGGCTGGATCTCGAGGCCGCAGAGCGCGGCCGCGTGGCCTACTACAACGTCACACGCACCTCAGAGGTTCTGGCTATTGCCTTCGCGTACTGGGCCACCACGATGGAGGACCGCACGTCGGCGGCCACGGGTGAGACCGGGATGTTCGAGTTCAAGGCCATGCAGCGCTCTATTGAAACTGCGCAATTCTTCACGGACTTGGGCAAGAAGGACGTCTTTGACCGCTTCGGTGAAGGCCGCAAGGCTGCCGTGCGCGTGCGCCTGCTGCATTCCCAAGCTAATCGCGGCTTGGAGAAGATGTGGGGCAAGGAGCACTACAACGAATTCGGCCGGCCAATTGGCTCCAGCTTCCTGGTCTCCGGTGAGGGCTGGTTCGGGATGATGCCACTGGCCATCGACGAGCGCTTTGGCCGCCCCCACTCCGGCCAGGACTGGGACGATGTGGCCCAGTACTGGGGATACATCCTTTATATGATGGGGGCCGAAGAGCGCCTCATCCCCAAGACTGGCGATGAAATGCGCAAGATGACGGATTTCATCTACGCCAATGGCGGGTATTCCTCCACCTATCACGAGCGCGTTGCCACCGCGTTGATGAGCATTCTCGAAACCATCCACCCGCTGGTCCCCAATGTGGCTTTGGGTGCGCTGACCACCATCTGCGGTGTGGAAGACACCAAGTTTATGGTCAAGGGCACGCGTTGGGAAAAGGTGAACCTCAAGCCGTGGGCCCTGCTCTATCAGGGGGCAGCGCGGGCAGAGGCCAAGGTTGCCCGCCTGCGGGACAAGTTGCCGGGTGCGCAAAAAGCAAAGATTAAGCGCGCTAATAAGAATAAGCCGCCATGGTCCGATGTCACCGCGGTGATTAAGGCGCACATCGCGAAAAACGAGCCAGAGACCAAGTCCGATTACACGCTGCACGATGACTCTAAAGAAGCTCGCAGCTAACCCATCTCCACAACATTCTCAGAGGAGAACACCATGACCACCAATATGTCCCTAGGCACCGTAGGCGAGTGGCCTGCCGGTCGCGGCGATAAGGAAGAATTCATCGCCTCCTTTGGCAAAGAGCGCGCCGACCGCTACCACGAGGCTTTCTGGAAGATGGACCCAGTAGCCGATGCGCTATTTACCAGCGGCCACACGGTCAAGGAAATCATGCCTAACCTGCGCGATGCCCTTGCCCGCGGCACCGCCAACGAGGACACCTTCCCCGAGGTTGCCGCCCTTATTGAGGACATGACCAAGGCACTTGACGGCATCGACGCCGAAAAGCTGGAGCGCGGCCGCCGCGTCTACCTGTCCATCCCGCCGCTCAGCCACGGCCTAGCGCTGGGCCCAGGTTCGCTGGTCCACACCTATTCCACCCCGGCGATCGCGGACCTGCTGGTCAACACCGGTGAGCTTACCGATGGCGCCGTCAAGCGCCTTGCCTACACCACCAACTGGACCTATTCGCTCTACCTGCCGGATGCGCTGCAGCCCGGCGGCGAAGGCTTCATCCACACCGGCATGGTGCGCGCCATCCACGCTCACGTGCGGCGCGTGCACACCCGCAAGGAGTTGGACTACTCCCACTACGGTGCACCAATCAGCGAGTTCGACATGCTGCGCACCTGGTTCGACTTCACCTATATTCCGTACGCCGGCCTGCGCAACATGGGTTGGAAGCTCACCGCGGAAGAGGAAAAGGACGCGTTCTACCTGTGGAAGATTACCGGGCGCATGCTGGGCATTTCTGCGGACCTTTTCGAAGGCGAGGATGGAGTAGAGGCCTCCCAGGAGACCATGGATGCCATCCACACCGTCGACGGCGAGATCAACGAGTCGGCCCGTAAGCTTGTCGATGCCCTCATGGATGGCTTCGTCGTCAACGCCAAGGAGCTCACGGGCATGCCCGATGACACCCTAGCGGACTGGACCGCCGCGCACGTGCGCATCATTCACGGCGATGAGGTCGCCGATGCCTGCGGTGTGGGCAACTCGGTTATGCGCCCCATCCTGGAAATGGAGGCACCGCTGGTGCAGGAACGTTTCGATCTCCTCCGTAAAGACCCGGAGGCTCTCGAGGCGGAAATCCAGAAGAACGAGGAGGCGGTGCGCCAGATGCTCACCCGCGATGCCACCTACATGAAGCAGGATGAGGGTATCAAGATGAAGGATGGCTCGGTCGTCGCGGCCTCCTAAACAAATCACCCACATTCATGGGTGACGCAGTTAATAAAACTTAAGTACTCTTGTGGCAGGCGAACACAGAGTGTGCTCGTCGCCACATTAGTTCCAAGAATCCAATTAGAAAGGGAACAATAATGTCCAAGGATTATGCAGTAACTAACCCCGCTACCAACGAAGTAGTAGAGAAGTTCGACACCTTTACCGATGAGCAGATTCAAGAGGTGCTGGCTAAGTCCAACGAGGCTTTCCAGACCTGGCGCGAGACCTCCATTGAGGAGCGCGCCAAGATTGTGTCCCGCGCAGCGGAGCTGCTCAAGGAGCGCAAAGGCGAGCTGGCCAAGATTGCCGCAGAGGAGATGGGTAAGTCCACCCCAGAAGGCGAGTGGGAAATTAACTTCTCCGGCGACATCTTGCAGTTCTACGCAGACAACGCCCCAGAGCACAACAAGGATCAGCCGGTTGACGTGCCAGGCGGTAAGGCCACCCTCCGCCGCTTGCCTATTGGTACCCTGCTGGGCATCATGCCCTGGAACTACCCCTTCTACCAGGTTGCCCGCTTCGCCGGCCCGAACCTGATGAACGGCAACTGCATCATCCTGAAGCACGCCGAAATTACCCCGAAGTCTGCTGCAGCCATCGAGGAGATTTTCCGCGAGGCTGGCCTGCCAGAGGGCGTGTACATCAACGTTTACGCTGACCACAAGCAGATTGAGGAGATCATCGCGGACAAGCGTGTCCAGGGCGTATCCCTGACCGGTTCCGAGCGCGCTGGTGCCGCTGTGGCGGAGATCGCCGGCCGCAACCTGAAGAAAGTTGTGCTGGAGCTTGGCAGCACCGACCCCTACATCATCCTGGATGCAGCCGATGTCACCAAGGCTGCCGAGGAAGCTTGGGTCAAGCGCATCGAGAACGTTGGCCAGGCTTGCACCTCCAACAAGCGCATCATCGTCATGGAAGACATCTACGATGAGTTTGTCGATGAAATGGTCCGTATTGCAGAGGGTATGAAGCAGGCTGACCCAACTCAGCCGGGCGAGAACCAGTATTACCCAATGTCCTCCCGCGAAGCAGCAGAGAACTTGGATAAGCAGGTCAAGACCGCTGTGGACAACGGCGCTAAGGTTCGCACCGGCGGCAACCTGCACGAGACCGCTGCGTACTACGAGCCGACCGTGCTTACCGATGTCCCCGTTGGTTCCGACTCCTACTACGAAGAGTTCTTCGGCCCAGTAGCAGAGATCTACAAGGTTTCCTCCGAGAAGGAAGCCGTAGAGCTGGCCAACAACTCCAACTACGGCCTGGGCGGTGCTGTCTTCTCCGATGACACCGAGCGCGCCACCAAGGTTGCTGACCAGATCGAGACCGGCATGATTCACGTCAACTTGGGCCAGTACTTCTCCCCAGTACTGCCATTCGGTGGCGTCAAGAACTCCGGCTTCGGCCGCGAGCTCTCCGTCTTCGCACTGGACGAGTTCGTGAACAAGCAGTACCTCTACATCAACGACTAATCGTTCGTTGACGCTCGCTCAGCGCTTCCTGCGCCTGCAGTGAGCGCATAGAGTGCAGTAGGGAAGGGGCCTAGCCTTGA
The DNA here is from genome assembly GCF_040225595.1 of Corynebacterium sp. KPL2734. Lineage (NCBI taxonomy): Bacteria > Bacillati > Actinomycetota > Actinomycetes > Mycobacteriales > Corynebacteriaceae > Corynebacterium > Corynebacterium sp. KPL2734. The sequence continues at coordinate 202,929 of NZ_JBEHFO010000003.1, forward strand.
ATGGCTAGGCCCCTTTTGCTGTCCGCAGTGCCGGTTAAACCGCTGCGACTTTCGGAACCTGGCCTAAACTCAAGTTGTGTGACGCATGCGAAAAATCCCGCTCAGCGCGGGGCTGGGTGGGATGTAGTCTGCTCCTCCAACTGGGGTCGAACAAGTTACAGTTATAAACCAGGATAAACAAGAGGTGGTGAGGCGTCGTGTCGACTAGTGCAGGAATCACTACCGATGCTCCCGTTGGTCGGGTGCTGACGATTTTGTCTGATCTTGATAGGTGCTGTTGCAAAGTTCGGGCGACAGGAAGGCCTGCGTGAAATAATCACAGCCATGGGCATCTTCTCCGGTCGTCATTTCCCCGTGAAATCATCCTGTGGGCGGTCCGGTGGTACTGCCGCTACGGGCTCAGCTACCGCGATCTGGAAGAAATGATGACCGAACGCGGCGTACCGGTCGATCACAGCACCATCTACCGCTGGGTCCAGAAATATGCTCCTGAGCTGGACAAGCAGACCCGGTGGTACCGACAAGTCCCGGATTGGCAGGCCCGGTCCTGGCGGGTGGACGAGACCTATATCCGGGTCGGGGGAAAGTGGTGCTACCTCTATCGGGCCATCACCGCGGGTGGGCATACCCTGGATTTTTACCTGTCCCCAAAGCGTAACGTCGCCGCAGCGAAGCGTTTTCTGGCCAAGACCTTGAGGTCGAACACGATAACCGGGTTCCCGCGGGTGATCAACACCGATAAAGCACCCTCCCTGGCCAGGGCAATCGCCGAGTTGAAGTCAGAGGGAATCTGCCCGCAGACCGTGGAACACCGGCAGGTGAAATACCTCAATAACGTCATTGAAGGAGATCATGGGCGGCTGAAACGGATCCTCGGACCGAAGGGGGCGTTCAAAAACCGGACCTCGGCGTACCGGACGTTGAAAGGGATGGAAGCGATGCACTCATTACGGAAAGGCCAGGGCGCGATGTTTGCCTACGGGCAACCGAACCCGGATGCGGTGATCGTCAGCCGGGTGTTCGAGGCTGCCTGAGAACGCCGACCCGCAGCGAGCATCAGAGGATGAAGACTGGGTCGTCACGGCTCTCCGCCTGAAGTTTGCAACAGCACCCTTGTAAAACGAGGAACGATTCAGCTTTAACACGTGGCACATCCGCTTGACCGAGTACTCGGTTCGGTGGTCATAGACAAACTGGAAGCGGATCACCAGCGTGTCTCTTCGGCAAAATATTTCGCGGCCTTACGCAGGATGTCGCGTTCTTCGCGCAGCTTAGAGACTTCTTTTTCCAGCTGACGGATTCGCGCAGAATCATTCGCCGCTTGGGCTTGATCGTGCACGGCCTTCGTGCGGGCACGTTTGCCAGTGCCGTACTTTTTGACCCAAGAATGTAGCGAGGCACGGTTGATACCGAGCTCAGCTGATGCTGAGTTCAGCGAGAGATCCTCGTTGTTCTCATAGAGGGCTACGGCATCGCGTTTGAACTGTTCGGAGTACCTGGACATGGTGGTAGATTACCTTTCTTCCCAGCTCGACTGGGCTGGATATCAGGTGTCCACCGAATAGGGGTCAGGTCCGCACTGGACCAAACACGAAACAGCCCACGCATACACGCAGCTACTTCGCAAAATCGCCGAACCACTCTGCGTCGTCCTCGACGGCGGACAAGGCGCACTCACCGCGATTAAAGCCTGCTGGCCAAACGCGATGATTCAGCGTTGTCTCGTCCATGCACAACGCGTCATCCGCCGCTACACCACCTCACGGCCGCGCACCGACGCCGGCAAAACCATCTACGCACTGGCGCTGAAACTAACCCGTGTCACCACACTCGAACAGGCACGGGAGTGGACGCTACGTCTGCACGACTTCGGTCAGGTATTCAAAACATTCCTCAACGAGAAAACACCCGTGCCAAAAGAACGCCGAACACTCAATAACCAGTGGGAATGGACTCATCTGCGAATACGCAAAGCCTACAACTCACTGCTGCACCTATCGCGCAACAATTGGTTGTTTACTTACCTTAAGCCACCACCGAATGCGCTTGATCCTAAACGCTGGGCTTCAACGACAAACAGTCTTGAAGGCGGCATAAACGCCCAGCTCAAACGCATCGCCGATGCGCACCGAGGCAGGTCAGGGGAACGGCAACGAAAAATGCTCGAGTGGTACCTCCACACCAAAAAGCAACTGCCTGACGATCCGCTAAATATCGCCAGGCAGTGCAATTATGGCCAAGATCAACTCGCCAAAGTGGGGTTGCCCGCAAATCGTGGACACGTAGTTAAGCTGCTTAGGGGTTAAGCAGCGGCCTTCTTATTACCATTTT
>NZ_JBEHFO010000004.1:0-195160 GCF_040225595.1 Corynebacterium sp. KPL2734
AGCCGAAAAAATGGCCGAACTGCTAAGCTATGCCACCGAAATCTAAAATCGTGTTTCCACGACCACTAGAATCCGCCAAAATGGCACGCATAGCGAAACCCCCTCGCTGGCAAAAGCGAGGGGGCTAAAAATATTGTGTCCCCGACAGGGATCGAACCTGCGACCTTCGGTACCGGAAACCGATGCTCTAATCCGCTGAGCTACGGAGACATCGCTGGGAAAATTCCCAACGATGTGATTCTAGCGCATCGCCCGCCTGGGAACTAAATCAGGCCCGGTGCGTCAGAGGTGGTTACCTCACCGGTGCGCAGATAGTGCACGCCAATCTCATCGACGGCCTTATTCCCCAGCGCAAAGTGCCCGTGGCCGGGGCCGTGGACGGTGACGACGCGCGATTGCATGGGCTGGGAGAGTGCCTCGTGGTACTGGTACGGGGTCTGCGGATCGCCCGTGCCTTGGATTTGCAGGGGCTTGGTGGCAAGGTGCGAGCCATCGAGTGGGGCACCGCCGGTAACGGGTCCGCGTCCGCCACACCCGGCGCCAGATCCGTACATGGAATTAACCAGGGAGAAAATATCGCCGGTGACAAAGTTCGACCACAGGTAGGTGGGGAAGAGCCACGGGTTACCAGCGACGGTGTTCTCGTTGCAGACGATGAGGTTTTGCATATTCATCATCTGGATAGTTTGCTGTTGCACCGCGCGGGCAAGCTCCGGATCATCGACGACCTCGAGAGGCTTACTGCCGTTTAAGTACTTGGCAAACTCATCCCAGTGCGCGGGCATGGGAACGACCTCGCGGGTCTTGCCTAAGGTCACAGAGGCGCGCTGATCTGCCTGTGGGGTAAGCGCCTTGTCGGCGAGGAACTCCGCCTGCACGCGCAGCTCACCCGTGGCGGTCATGATATCCGCGCCCGGCTGACCGGCGAACTCGATCCCGGGTGGAAGGTCACCGATTTTCGCATCCGGTGGCAAGACTGTGGGGCGGGCGCCGGCTTCCATGGCGACCTTCTGCGACCACTTTTCATAGACCTGGAGTGCAGTAGTGCCCAAATGGTAGGTGGCGTCATTATCCGCGATGAACTGGAAAAGATCGTGCAGCGCATTTTCATACCCTTGTTGCTGCGAGGTGAAGATGCCGTTCCATGCCAGCTGCGGGCTCATGCCGGAATCGAGCAGCACCTTGCCGGTGTGCTGCGGATACTGGGTGGCGTAGGCGGAGCCAAGATAGGTGCCGTAGGAAATGCCGGCGATGTCGATGACCTCCTCACCCAGCGCTTGGCGCACCTTCTCCCAGTCTTGGGCGGTATTTGAGGTGGTCAAAGAGTTGGTATAGCCAGGGGTATTCTGCTCGCAGGCATCGCGGGTGGCCTTGCCGATCTGCGTAGTGGCCTCGATGGGATTGAAATTCGGGGTGGCGGCGCAGTCTACCGGGGTGGAACCGGGCAGCCCGCGCGGTTGGACGCCGATCAGATCCCATTCGTTGCGAATTTCTTCGGGCCATTCGACGGCATCGTTGCCAGCCCAAGAATAGGCGTCACCGCCAGGGCCACCTGGGTTGGTAAAGAGCGCGCCACGGCGTGCGTCTGGTTGTGCCGCAGGTACGCGGACAAAACCAACGCTAATGGTTCCGGCCTCGGGGTTATCGTAGTAGGTAGGTACCTCTATCCGGCCGCACTCGGCGCCATCCAGATTGACCTGTGCGGGGCAATCCTCCCAGGTGATTTCTGGATCCGCCGCGGCGGCGGTGGGGGCTGCCACGCCCAGTGCGAGGGCGCTAGCGCAGACTACGGTAGAAATTTTTCGAGAAAAAGAAAGCATAAGCTAAAGCTCCGACTCCTATAACGTTCGTCAGAGTTAGCTTATGCTTCTTTCAGGTTCGTGGCAGTAATTGCCACGCGGCGGGTGCCCTAACTCGGCACCCTAGCCTCGTTACTTCACAATAATCACGATGAGATCGCGCGGGCCGTGCACACCCTCAACGCGCGAGAGCTCGATATCGGAGGTCGCGGAAGGGCCAGAAATCCACGTTGCGGGCTTATCTGGGTTCATCCGGGAAATGACCTCAGTGATGCCGTAGACAACCTCGTCGCGGCGGACGATACAGATGTGACGGTCCGGTACCAGCGTCAAGGCGCGGCGGCCGCAGCGGGAATCGGACTGCAATACGATGGTGCCGGTCTGCGCGGAAGACACAAGGGACTCGGTGACGACGGCATCGGCATCGTCAAGCTCGCGCGGATCCGCTTCCTCGTCGTCCGGGCGGGCCGGAAGGCCATCAAAAAGATCGGCATTCATGCCCGGGGCGTAGCGGATGTCCTTACAGTTGCGATCGTTGACGATGGAATCCAGCGTCTTTTTGAGATCGCTTTCCTCCGTGACGTGGACTTCCGCCTTGTAATCCTCGAGGCGATCGACCAGCATCTCGCGCAGTTCATCATCATTCAGCGTGCCTTCGCGCTGGTATTCGCGGGGCACATCGACGTGATCTGGCAGCCCAGCCTGCTTCTGTGCCGAGCGAATGCGGTTTAGGATGTCTTGCTTTGCGCTCACTTGGAGGCCTCCTTACGGGCATTGGACAGCAGCTCTTTGCCTTCTTCGGAGTCGAACCATTGGCGGAAGGATTTCTTTGGCGGAATCGCGGTATCGCGGCCATCGGACCAACCGGACATGAACAGCGGCAGCGACTCGATGGTGCCGTTGAATCCGCCCATCACGCGGCCAAGTGCCACGAGGTGGGTGACCTTATCCCACATCTTCGGGTTGTCCCAGAGCAGCTGCACCGTCTTGAACAGCTTTGGCTCGATCGGCGAGGCAGCATGGGTGACCTTCTGGTGGCGGTTTTCTAAGATGACATCAGAAAGCGGAATCTTCACCGGGCACACGTCGTCGCAGCGCCCGCACAGCGAGCAGGCGTACGGCAAGCTAGCCGATGGATCGTTGTGGTCCTTCATGCCAGTTAGCTGCGGGGTCAGGGAGATACCGATGGGGCCCGGGTACACGGAGCCGTAGGCGTGTCCGCCGGCGCGCTCGTACACGGGGCAGACATTGAGGCAGGCCGAGCAACGGATGCACTTCAGTGCTTGGTGGCCAACGGGCGAAGACAACGCTGCGGTGCGCCCATTATCCAGCAAGACGATGTGGAAGTTCTGCGGGCCATCGCCCTCTGTCACACCGGACCACATGGAGGTATACGGGTTCATGCGCTCCGCGGTGGAGGAACGGGGGAGCAGCTGCAGGAAGACTTCCAGGTCCTGGAAGGTAGGCACGAGCTTTTCGATGCCCATGACGGTAATCAGTGTTTCCGGCAATGTCAGGCACATGCGGCCATTGCCCTCGGATTCCACGACGTTGACGGTGCCGGTTTCTGCCACGCCGAAGTTGGCGCCGGAAATGGCGACCTTGGCCTTCATGAACTGTTGGCGCAGGAACTGTCGGGATGCCTCGGCCAACTCGGCGGGCTCGGCCTTCAGCGAGTCATCGGTATTGGGCATCTTATCGACAAAAATATCGCGAATTTCCGCGCGGTTGCGGTGAATTGCGGGCACCAGAATGTGCGATGGCATATCGTCACCAAGCTGGACGATGAGCTCTGCCAAGTCGGTTTCCTGGGCGTGGATTCCGGCCTCTTCGAGGTGCTCGTTTAAGCCGATTTCTTGGGTAGCCATGGATTTCACCTTGACCACGTCGGTTTCACCCGTTTCGCGGATGAGACCTTCAATGATCTCGTTGGCTTCCTTGGCATCGCGGGCCCAGTGGACGATGCCGCCGCGGTCAGACACTGCCTTTTCAAATTGCTCGAGCAATTCCGGCATGCGGGCGGTGACGTCCTCTTTGAGGGCAGACCCGGCGTTGCGGAGCTGCTGCCAGTCATCTACTTCCTGCACGGTGTTGGCGCGCTTTTGGCGGATGGTGGTGGTCGCGTGCTGCAGGTTGTGACGCTGGGTAGCGTTATTCAGCCCGACGTGCGCGAGCGGGACGAAGGCCTTGCTGCCACGCAGGTTGCCGTAGCCTTCAGGGGCGCGTGGTGGGGTGGTGTCGAGGAAAGAGGTCATTAGAGCATCGTCTCCTTGGAGTAAGCGGCGGAGTCTGGCTGCCACGGGTGTTCCTTCGTGGAGGCCAAAATCTCTGCCATGTGTAGGGCGCGAATGCCGGAGCGCTGGCGGTGCAGGGCGCCGCCGATATTCATCAGGCAGGAGGAGTCACCGGCGGTCACGTACTCAGCCTTGGTGTCTTTAATGTGGCGAGTCTTATCGGAGACCATGGCCTGGGAGACCTCCGCATTCTTCAGGGCGAATGTGCCGCCGAAGCCGCAGCACTCTTCGCTATTGGCTAGCGGTGCCAAGTCGATGCCCTCGACTTCTTGCAGAAGCTTGTAGGGGCGGTCTTCCAGCTTGAGGAAGCGCAGGCCGTGGCAAGCGGAGTGGTAGGTCACGCGGTGTGGGAAGAAAGCGCCGACGTTGGTCACGCCTTCAATATCGACCAAAAATTCGGTGAGATCGTAGGTCTTTTGTGCGGTCTTTTGCGCGCCATCGACATCGGCGGACGTGCCGAAGCGGTCAGCAATGCTTTCGTGGCGGTCGCGAACCGCTGCCACGCAGGAACCGGAGGCTGCCACGACGTAGTCAATGGAAGGATCTGCGAAGGCATCCGCATAAGAGCGGATCATCCCCAGCGTTTCCTTTTGGTAACCGGTGTTGATGTGCATCTGGCCGCAGCAGGTTTGCTCCTCCGGAAGGACAACTTCGTGACCTAACCGTGAGAGAACCAATGCCGTCGCCTTTTGGACGTCCGGGAAAAGGGTGTCACCAATGCAAGTAGAAAAAAGCGCAATGCGCATACGGTGCTCCTTATTAGTTTTTAAGTCATGGAGGTGTAACTAACCCTACACATTCATCACGTGAAATGTAGTGTGAATCACGTTCTACCAGCATATATTTTGTAATATATATCGCAATATAGGTTTGCCTAAGAGGTCTAGAAAATGAGTAAATTTTGCCCTCTGAAATGTTAGCCAGTGCTTCTTTTCGCACGTGTCGGGGCAGTGAACTAGACTCTTGCCACATGACTCCAGCTGATTTGGCCACCTTAGTTAAAGAATCCGCCACCGAGGTCATGGCAGAACATGACCTAGACGCGTCCGTATTGCCGGAATCTGTCACGGTAGAGCGACCCCGCAACCCAGAACACGGTGACTACGCCACCAACCTTGCACTGCAGGTGGCCAAGAAGGCCGGCGCGAATCCGCGCGAATTTGGTGGCTGGTTAGCACAAAAATTGGCCCAGCACGATGCTATCGCGGAGGCCGATATTGCCGGTCCTGGCTTTATTAATATCCGCTTGGCCGCCGCTGCCCAGGGCGAGATTGTTGCCCAGATTCTGCAGGCAGGCGCGGACTACGGTTCCAATGATTCCTTTGCGGGCAAGAAGATTAACCTGGAATTCGTATCTGCCAATCCCACCGGCCCGATTCACTTGGGCGGTACGCGCTGGGCCGCGGTCGGCGATTCGCTGGGTAGGGTGCTCACGGCTTCCGGTGCAGAGGTCACCCGCGAGTACTACTTCAACGACCACGGCGGCCAGATTGACCGCTTCTCCCGCTCCCTTGTTGCTGCCGCAAAGGGCGAGCCCACGCCGGAGGACGGCTACGGCGGAGATTATATCCACGACATCGCAAACGCGGTTGTGGAAAAGAATCCAAGCGCGCTCGAGGGCGATGCTGCGCAGGTACAAGAGGCCTTCCGCGCCGATGGCGTGGAGATGATGTTTGCGCAGATTAAGCAGTCCCTGCATGAATTCGGCGTGGATTTTGATGTCTACTTCCACGAAAATTCGCTTTTTGAATCTGGGGCGGTAGACAAGGCGCTTGAGACCCTGAAGTCTGAAGGCCACCTCTATGAGGCGGACAATGCGTGGTGGCTAAAGTCCACCGATTATGGCGATTCTAAGGATCGCGTCGTGGTGAAATCGGACGGTAATGCGGCCTATATCGCCGGTGATATCGCCTATGTGGCCGATAAATTCGACCGCGGTCACGATCTCAATATCTACATGCTGGGCGCTGACCACCACGGTTATGTCCCGCGCCTGAAGGCTGCGGCAGCCGCCTTGGGCTATGACGCCGATGGCGTCGAAGTGCTCATTGGCCAGATGGTCAACCTGCTGCGCGATGGCAAGCCGGTGCGCATGTCCAAGCGCGCGGGCACCGTGATCACCATCGAGGATTTGGTTGCCGCCATCGGTGTTGATGCATCGCGGTATTCGCTGGTGCGCTCGTCGGTGGATCAGTCCATCGATATCGACTTGGGCCTGTGGGAGTCGCAGTCCTCGGATAATCCTGTCTACTACGTGCAATACGGCCATGCGCGGCTGTGCTCGATCGGGCGCAAGGCGGCGGAGTTGGGGGTTAGCTCCGAGGGTGCAGACCTCTCCCTGCTGGAGCATGAGCGCGAAGGCGACCTCATCCGCACCCTGGGCGAGTTCCCCGCAGTGGTGGCAGATGCCGCGGAACTGCGCGAGCCGCACCGCGTGGCGCGCTATGCCGAAGAGTTGGCTGGCGTATTCCACCGTTTCTATGACACCTGCCAGGTTCTGCCCAAGGCAGGGGAGGAAGAGCAGCCCATTCACAGCGCACGCCTCGCATTGGCAGAAGCATCCCGCGTCGTCCTGTCCAATGCCTTGACCATGGTGGGCGTGAGCGCACCGGAGAAGATGTAAATGACTGATTTCAATGAGCTTCCCGCCCACGTGTGGCCGCGGAATGCGAGCCGCCAGGAAGACGGCGTAGTAACCGTAGCGGAAGTCCCCTTGCCGGATTTGGCAGAGGAATTCCAGACCCCGCTGTACGTCTTCGATGAAGATGACTTCCGCTCGCGCTGCCAAGACATGGCCCGCGCCTTCGGTGGACCCGATCACGTGCACTATGCCTCCAAGGCATTCATTTCCAAAAAGGTAGTGCAGTGGGTCAATGAAGAAGGCCTGTGCCTCGATGCTGCCGCGCTCAATGAGCTAAAGATTGCGCTCGCCGCAGAGTTCCCGGCAGCGCGCATTACGGCGCACGGGAATAATAAAGACAAGGAATACCTGCGCCTGTGCGTGGATGCGGGCGTGGGCCACGTGGTCATCGATAATGAGCAGGAGCTCGAAGAGCTCAACCGCATCGCCGGCGAGGCAGGCGTGGTGCAGCCGGTAATGATTCGCGTCAAGCCGGGTGTGGATGCGCATACCCACGAATTCATTGCTACCTCGCACGAGGACCAGAAATTCGGTATTTCCCTGGCCACGGGCGCGGCTTTCGCCGCCGTGAAGTGCTGCCTTGAGGTGGATAACCTCCACTTGAGCGGCTTGCACTGCCATGTAGGCTCCCAGGTTTTCAATGCCGAGGGTTTTAAACTCGCCGCCGAGCGCGTGCTGGAGCTCTACCGCCAAATCCACACCGAGCTGGGCGTTGACTTGGCCGAGCTGGACTTGGGCGGTGGCTTTGGTATTCCATATATGCCCTATGAGGAAGCGCTGAATATTGACCGCGTGGCGCAGGACATGCTGCGGGCCGTGGACCAGACCGCGGAAGAACTCGACATTAAAGCACCGTTCCTCCTCGTGGAGCCGGGGCGCTCCTTGGTGGCCGGGTCTGCCGTGACCGTCTACCGCGTGGGTACGGTCAAGGACGTGGAAACCGGCAAGGCCGATTTGCCGGTGCGCCGGTATATCTCTATCGATGGGGGAATGTCCGATAACATTCGCCCCGCGCTCTATGGTTCCGAATACGATGTGCGCCTGGTAAACCGCTTTAGCGATGGCGAGATGGTGCCCTCGCGCATCGTGGGCTTCCACTGCGAATCCGGCGATATTCTGCTGGAGGAAGGCGAATTGCCCAATGATATTCAGCCGGGAGACTTGCTCGCCTTCGCTGCTACCGGTGGGTATCAGTACATGATGTCGTCCCGGTACAACGGCGCGGTGCGCCCAGCCGTGGTTGCCACGCGCGTGGGAAATACCAAGCCCATGCTGCGGCGCGAAACCATCGAGGATCTTTTGTCCTTGGAAGTGGATTAAGCCAGTACTACCCCCGCAACGCACGGGCTGCAATAGGCCCGTGCGGCGGGGGTTTTCTGTAACTAAACGAATATTATCCCCCGCATGTCGCAATATAGACAGCTCGTTCTGTATAGTGACCTGTAGCCGCATACAGCGGGAGACATTTTCCACCACTAAATCGACATGGAGACGGACTATGGATGCTTCAAACAGTGAGCTACAGCTACATTCGCGTACCGGCAAGGGTGAAGGCGAAACCGTTGGCATCGCGCTGCTTGGATTCGGCACCGTGGGCGCGGAAGTTTTCCGCCTCTTAGATGAAAATGCGGATGCCTTTGCTCATCGCATCGGTGGGCCAGCAGAGATCCGTGGCATCGCCATCCAGAACAAGAATAAGCTGCGCCCGGGCGTGCCCAGCGAATTGTTGACCGATGATGCCAAGGCCCTGATCTCCCGCGATGATATCGACTTGGTGGTGGAGGTCATCGGCGGGATCGATTTCCCGCGCGAGCTGGTGTTGACCGCGCTTAATTCCGGCAAGTCCGTGGTGACGGCGAATAAGGCGCTCGTTGCCGCGCACGCTGATGAATTGGCCGAGGCCGCCGAACGCTCCGGCGTTGACCTGTACTTTGAGGCCGCCGTTGCCGCCGCCATCCCCGTCGTGGGTATGCTGCGTCGCTCCCTGGCAGGCGACCAGATCGAGCGCATCTCCGGCATCGTCAACGGCACGACCAACTACATCTTGGATGCCATGGAATCCACCGGCGCCACCTATGACGAGGCCCTGGCAGAAGCTACCCGCCTGGGCTATGCCGAGGCGGATCCCACCGCGGACGTGGAGGGGCATGACGCGGCGTCCAAGGCCGCCATCATGGCCTCCATCGGTTTCCACACCCGCGTGAAGTTCGAGGACGTGCACTGCGAGGGAATTACCGATATCACGGCAGACGATATTGCCGCGGCAAATGATGCCGGCTATTCCATCAAGCTGCTGGCCATTTGTGAGCGCCTGCGCCGCGAGGATGGATCCGAAGTGGTCAACGCGCGCGTGCACCCGACCTTGGTGGCCAAGGAGCACCCGCTGGCTACCGTCAGCGAGTCCTATAACGCCATCTTCGTCGAGGCTGAGGCAGCCGGATCGCTCATGTTCTACGGCAATGGTGCTGGCGGCAACCCCACTGCTTCGGCCGTGCTTGGCGATGTTGTCGGTGCCGCCCGCAATATCGTCCACGGCGGCCGCGCGCCTGGCGAGAATACCTACGCTAACTTGCCGATTGCGGACTTCGGCGAGGTTGATACCCGTTTCCACATCGATATGGAAGTCCAGGACCGCGCTGGCGTCTTGGAGGCTATTTCCGCGCTTTTCGCACAGCATGGGGTATCCCTGCGCACCGTGCGCCAGGAAGACGGCGAGGACACCGCGCGCCTTATCGTGGTCACCCACGCTGCCAAGGAAGCGACCCTGGAAAACATCGTCTCCGCCTTGGGCGAGCTCGATGAGGTCAAGGCCGTTCACTCGGTCATCCGCCTGGGCAGCTAAACCGGTTCGATATATTAGTCACCATGAGCATCGAAGTTGAAGTCGGCACCAAAGCGATAGTCACCGTCCCCGCCTCCACGGCGAACCTGGGGCCGGGCTATGACACCCTGGGCATGTCACTGAGCATGTATGACACCGCCGAGGTGGAGGTCATTCCCTCCGGCCTTGAGGTGGAGATTTTTGGCGAGGGGGCAGAAGACCTCCCGCGCGATGGCTCGCACCTGATGGTTAAGGCCATCCGGTCCGCCCTATCTGCGGCCGAAGCTACGGTGCCGGGGCTGCGCGTGGTTTCGCATAATACGATTCCCCAATCGCGCGGCCTGGGTTCTTCGGCGTCTACAGCGGTCGCCGGCGTGGCCGCGGGCAATGCCTTGGCGGGCAGCCCGCTGACCCAAGATCAGCTCGTGCAATTGTCCTCGGCGTTTGAGGGCCACCCGGATAATGCCGCCGCCTCGGTACTGGGCAGTGCCGTGGTCTCGTGGACGACGGTTCCTGTCGATGGCCGATCCTTACCGGAATACAAGGCCGCTACCATCAACGTGCATCCCGATATTCGGGCGACCGCGCTGGTGCCGGATTCCCACGCCTCCACCCAGGCGGTGCGTCGCGTTCTGCCTTCGCACGTGACGCATTCCGATGCCGCCTTTAACGTCTCCCGCACCGCCGTCCAGGTAGCCGCATTGCAGAACTACCCGGAGTTACTGTGGGAAGGCACCCGCGACCGCTTACACCAGCCGTATCGCGCCGACGTGCTTCCCGTGACCGCGGAGTGGGTGAACCGCCTGCGCAACCGCGGGTACGCCGCCTATCTTTCCGGAGCGGGGCCAACGGTGATGGTGCTGCACACGGAGGACATCGACGAGAGTATTCTCGATGATGCCCGCGAGCAGGGCCTGCGCGTCTTCGATCTCAAGGTCGCGGGCCCGGTTCGCGTGGAAGTTACACAGGCTTAATCTCGATCTGGCACACTTCGGGGCGCTGCATCGGCGTTAAGGCGATGTCCGCGTCCGTACCGCTGGCTTCCTGCAAAAAGCCAGCGTGTATGGCGCAGACAAAGGGGCTCGGGGTGGTTCCGGAGGAGACGAACGGGCAGGCATTCAACTCGATTTCGGAAGGATCTGCGCCCTGCGAAGGATCAAAACCCATATCGCGCAGGGTGGCAAAAAGGGTATCGAGCGCCCCGCTGTGAATGTCCGCGCCCGTGGCGCGCGCCCATTGGCGTCCCAGCTCCCGGGCCTGTGGGGAAGAGAAATCATCGAGCTCTTCTTTGCCCGCGAGCATCGAGGTCAGCACGCTAATGAGGCTGACGTATTCGTCTGCGATGGCGCGGTTATCTGGCACGCGCGCCTGGAAAATCAGGGACGGGCGTCCGCGACCGGTGCTGTGCTCTGGAACGGCGGTGACGGCACCGACATGAATGAGCTCATCGATATGCCCGCGCGCGGTATTGACGTGCATGCCTAAATCTTTTGCTACCTCCGCCGCACGGGCTCCTCGCGGGTAGTGCTGGAGCTGCGTGAGCACCTCGCGCTGCTTAGGGGAAAGCTTGAGTGCTTCTGGGAAGAGTTCGGTGCTGGGGCGGGGGAGCGAATTAGGCATGCGATTAACTTCGTATCTCTGAGTGCTGATGAGGGGCTTGATTAACAGAAATCTTATCTTTAGCCACGCTATAGGATACGGTATCGTCCGTATCAATACCTAAAGCTACCTGCCTACTCACCGGCACAGTGATGGTGTGCCCGTCCATATCTAGGCTTAATCGAGCATCAGCCATGCTGGCAGCTTCTACCGCGATGACCTTGGTGGACCAGTGATTGACCTCGGTAGAGGCTTCAGCCGTAAGGTGCACGTCGCTGGGCCGAAACGTGACCGCCACCTTATCGCCGGCGCGGAGATCGGCGGGCCCGCCAGTGATGGTGGCACTCCCGCAGGTAACGACGGTCTCGGTAGCAGTCGCCTCTGTGACGGTGCCTTCCACGCGGTTGAGCCCTGCGATATTAGCCACAAAGCCGGTGGGTGGGACATCGAGGAGGTCTGCGGCAGGCCCGTGGGCGGTGACGCGGCCGGAATTCATGACCACCATGTCATCGGCAAGCCCGGCAATATCCAACGCATTGTGGGTCACCAGCAAAGTGGTGCGGTCATGGCGGGTAGCGCGCAGGAAGCGGCGCCACTTGCTGGCGGATTCCACGTCGATGGCCGCCAAGGGCTCATCCAGAATCAGGATGGTGGGCCGTGCGGCAAGCGCGCGGACGAGGGCCACTTGGGCGGCCTGGCCGCCAGAAAGGGCGGGCACGGGGACATCGCTAAGCTCCCGTAATCCTGCTGCCTCCAGTAATTTCGTGGCGCGGTGCTTATCGCGGGTGACCATCGCAATGGCCTGGTTGGCGGTGGCCCGTGGGGGCAGGCCGGGGCGCTGGGTAAGCAGGACGATCTCATCTGGGTCGGCGGTAATATCCGCGCCGGTCAGCCGCCCGGCGATGCGCCCCATGAGTGTGGTCTTGCCCGAGCCATTGGAACCGACGATGGCCGTGATCGCGCGCGGGGTAAATTCCGTGGTTTCCCCGTCCGCCGTGACGTTTAGGGTGGGGGCCTTTTCTGGGGACGTCAGGGCGCTGAGCTTCTCGTAGTCCATGCTGTGCAGCTCGCGGGCCTGCGCTTGGTAGGAACGCTGGAGGAGAGAGGGAAGCCCGGCGAGGGCGAGGCAGAGGATGGCCATCGCAATGAGGATGGCGGAAAGCACATAGGCACCATCGGTATCGACCTCGCGCTCCAGGTAAATACCGAGCGGCATCGTGCGGGTCACGCCCGGCTGGGAGCCCGCAAAGGTCAGCGTGGTACCGAACTCGCCGAGGGACCGGGCAAAGGCAAGGCCGGCGCCGGTGGCCAAGGCGGGGGCGATGGAGGGGATGGTGATTTTGCGCAGTACCTCCCAGCGGGAAAGGCCTACGCTGGCGGCAGAGGCCAAAATCTCTTGATCCAATTGGCGCAGGGCGGAATCGACCGCCACCACGACGAAGGGCAAGGCGACGAAGCACTGCGCGGCGATGACGCCGGGAAAAGCAAAAGCAAAGTGGAAATCTATGGCGTCAAGAAACGGGGCCAAGTAGCCCCTGCGGCCAATGGCGGCGGTCAGCGCCAAACCGCCCACCACGGGCGGCATTGCCAAGGGTAAATAGACCAAGAGGCGGACCACGTCGCTGCCTCGGCCGAGTTGTTGGACCCATAAGGCAAGGCCGGTCCCCAGCACCATCGCCAGCAGCATTGATTGGAATGCCGCGGTAAGGGACAGCTTGAGCATGTCCCAAATCTCCGGTTTGGCGAGGTATTCGCCGATGCGGTTCCACGGTACGCGCAGCCCCAGGGAGGCTACGGGAACGAGGATGACAACGACCGCGATGAGGCCGATAAGGCCGATAACGAGGGGAGATTTAAGGCGGATGGGCTGGGGAGGGGTCATTGATTAATCTGCTGGGTTAAAGCCGTACTCTTCCCAGGTCTTATCAAAGTCATCGGCCAGCAGGTCAAGGACCTTCTGTGCCTCTTCTGGGTGTGCAGCCTCGGCGGAAACGGCGCCCAGGATCTGGTTGGCAAACTTTGCGGCATCCGGGATCTCGATGACCTCTACGTCATCGCCAGCGGCCGCAGCGTCGGTGGAGTAGACCCAGCCGGCATTGGCCTCACCGGAGACAACCTTGCCCAGCACGTCAGCGACCTGCTGCTCCTGGGAGGCGGGCTTTACGTCCAGGTTGTTTTCCTCGATGATCTGGGAAGAGATATCGCCACATGGAACCTGCGGGTCACAGAGGACGAAGCGGTCCTCGTTCTGCAGATCCTCGATGGAGTGAATATTGCCCGGGTTGCCCTTCGGCACAACCATCACCATGACGTTGGTGGCAAGGACCTTCGGGTCCTTCACGGTGCCATCGCTGATGGCCTTGTCCATGGTCTTCTTGGACGCGGTAACCAGCAGGTCAGCGGGGGCGCCCTCGCTCAACTTGTTGACCAGGTCGGAAGAGCCGCCATTTTGGAATTCGAGGTCAACCGGAGTGTCGAGCTCGGAGGCGCGCTTTTCCAGCTCATCGTTGATGACGCGGGTGGACGATGCAGCCAAGAGGTTCAAGCTGGTCTCCTCTGAATCGGAGTTGGTGGAGGTATCGGGAGAGCAGGCAGAAAGCGCCAAACCGGTCGCGGCCACGGCGGCTGCGGCAAATTTCTTATTCATAGTGAATGCTCCTTGTTATGTAGGCAACAATGTACGAGAGATGGAGTTATCAGCACATAGCCTATCGATTGGCACGGAAATATACTATGAAATTCGCGTAAATTTGATGTGATAGTCGTTTTCCTCTTCCTTAAGGTAAGACAGCTCAAATTCCTCCGCGCGCTCTTCTACTTCCTTGAGTAGGGGGAGTGGGTTGTGCGGGGCGATGAGGATCATGGCTTGGCCCACGTTCAGGGTGCCCAGGGCGCCGTGGATGGCGCCGTGGCGCACGGCATGGGGGATTTCGGAGGCGTTGAGGGTAGGGATGGAGTTCTGCTGGGAGGCATCAGTGATGGGAAGTTCCATGGGAAGGTTCATCCTTTCGGAGGTGGGGTGAGGTTTTACCTTGCCACCAATATTAGTACGATTAAAACCGTGATAAATAATAGGCTCGCGCACCGCTTCTTCCTTGCTTGCGCGGGGCTGTCCTTGCTGGTTGGGCTCGCCGCGGGGGCATCCCTGCTCGGTGTGGGATTCTCGCCGGCAGCGTCTCTAGCTGCGGATCATGGCCCCTTGATGGTCTTTGGTTTTGTCGGCGGCGCTATCGGGCTGGAGCGCGCCGTCGCCGTGCGCACGCGGTGGGCCTGGGCAGGACCCATCTTCCACGTAGCCGGCTTCGTTGGCATCGTGGTCGGTCTGCCGCGGCAGGTCCCGGCGTTGTGTTTTGCCGCCGGCTTCATCGTGCTGGGGTTTATCTACGCCACCATTCACCGGCGCCAGCCCGCCCTGTCCATCATTGTGCAGGCCACCGGCGTCATCGGCGGGGTAGCGGCGGCACTGCTGTGGGCCATCGAGCCAGCGTTTTCTACCGCGATGCCGCTGTGCGTGCTCTACGTGGTAGCGACGATCATCGGCGAGCGCATGGAGCTGGCCCGCATCACCATGGCTGGCACGCAGGCGGAAAAGCGGATTACGCTGTGGGTTTTGGGGTTGGCGGCGCTCAGCGTGGTCTATATCCTCTCTCCGGCAGTGGGCTTTCGCGCGATGGGCGCGGCGCTTATCGGCGTTGCGATTTTTACCATGCGCGTGGATGTGGCGAAGAACCTAGTGCGCTCGCGCGGGCTGCCGCGCTATTCCGCCGCGTGCATGCTCGCCGGGTATTTTTGGTTGGCCCTCGGCGGCTATTTCTGGCTGCTCTATGGCGAAAGCTCCGGCTTTGCCTACGACGCCTCGGTGCACGCCATCTTTTTGGGCTTTGTCATGTCCATGATTTTCGCCCATGCCCCCATCATTATTACCTCTGTCATCCGCCGCCACTTGCCCTACCATCCGGTGCTGTTCCTCCCCGTGGCGGTCCTGCATGGCGGGCTGGCGCTGCGCATTCTTGCCGATGTCGCCCGCCACACCGTCGCCTACCAAGTAGGCGGGCTGACCACCCTCGCCGCCGTCTTGGTTTTCCTCGCCTGCGGCATTACTTTGACGGTGAAGGAGGCCCACCTTGCACATTAATGACATTTCCCTGGCCGCCCGCAGTCGCTGGCACATCGTGACCGCAGCCCTTATCGGCGCGTGGGTGCTTATCGGCATCGGCATCAACGTGGCGGGTCACCTGGGCGCGCCCGTGGTGTGGTGGGACCTCATCCACCCGCTGACCATCGGCGCGCTGACCACCGCCATCATCGTATTTTCCACCCACTTCACCGAGGCGCTTACCCGCACCGCCAATAACGGTTACCGGGGCGTTGGCGCGCGCGTGGTTCTCATCCAGGTGGGCCTTATCCTGCTGATTATCGATCGCGCGGGGTATGACTGGGGCCTGCTTGCCGATGCCGCCTCTCTCCTCATCATCGCCGCCCTTGCCTGGCAGCTCGTCTTTACCTACACGCGCTTGCGCGGATCGCTTTCTGGTTCGTTTGCGGCGACGGTGCCGTTTTATGCGGCCGCATCCATCTTCATGATTGCCTCTGTAATCCTCGTGATTTTAAGCGGCAATGGCGTAGGCAACTATTCCTTCCTGGTGGCAGCGCACTCGCGCGGCATGGTCTGGGGGTTTGCGTGGCTGACCATTGTGGGCACCATCGTGACGCTGCTTCCCACCTTGTCCGGCACCGCGATTTCGCCTACCGCGCGGATGCGGTGCACACGCGGGCTCATCGTCCACTGCACCGGGCTAATACTGACCATGGTTTGTGGCGCGGTGGGGTGGACGCGCGCGGCGGGCATCGCCCAGCTGCTTGTCGTGCTGGCCGCCATCATGATCATCCAACCGGTACTGGCCACCGTGCTGGGGCGCAACCCCCGGCTTACTACCGCATCGGTATCCGTTATCGCAGGACTGCTGTGGATGGTGGCCCTGTGCGCCGGCGATGCCGTCGCCGCAGCGTTTGGTGCCTACCCGCGCGTCATCACGCTGTTTTTGGTTCCGGCCTTCATCGGCGGCGGCATTTTGCAGCTGGTCACCGGCGTCTTGCACCACCTCTTGCCCACGCTGGTGGGAGGCGGTCCTGCCAAGGTGCACCACGGCCGGGATACCGCGGACCGCGCCGGTTTTGCCCGACTCGTCCTCATCAACCTCGGCGCCCTGCTGAGCCTTGTCAACGCCCTTTCTGCTGGGCTTATCCTCATGGGGATGGGCTTAGCATTAAACGTGCTTGCCGTGGGCCGCGCCGTCTACCAACAACAGAATCTGGAGAATTAAATGCTTAGTGTTTCTTCCCCACAGCCACAGGATAAGCCGCCGGAGTCCGGTAACTCCCAATGGGCCTCGTGGTTACTTATCGGTATCGCGCTGGCCGCGGTAATCGCGCTCGCCCTAGTCAATACCACCTCTAAGGACTCCCAGCCATCAAGCTCTGTTGCCGAAGGTGAAACCCACACCATTGACGTAGAAGTCGATGGTATGGCCTTCGTCCCCAACCACGTTGATATCGATCCCGGCACCCACTTGGTGGTTAACTTCACCAATACCGGGGACCAAGTCCACGATCTAAAGATTGGCGATGCCGAAACCGGCCGCGTCGATCCCGGCGATACCGTGCAGCTCGATGCCGGCGTCATCGAATCCAGCACCGAAGGCTATTGCACCATCGCCGGCCACCGCCTGCAGGGCATGACCTTTAACGTCAACGTGGGCGATTCCGCGCCAAGTACCGGCGGGCACGATCACCACCACGCCGTGGCAGGGGCATCCAACCCGCACGTTGATGTTCCGAGCGCCGCCGAACTTGGCGCCTCCCGCGAAGGTTTTAGCGCCCATGACGCCTCCCTGGCGCCGGCGGCTAATACCACCACGCACGAAGAAACCTGGTCGATGACCGAGGAAATCGTTGAGGTAGCCCCCGGAGTTAAGCAGATGCAATGGCTTTTTAATGGCCAGGCGCCAGGGCCGACGCTGCGCGGCAAGGTGGGCGATAAGTTCAAGATCACCATCAGGAACGAGGGCAGCATGGCCCATTCCATCGACTTCCACGCCGGTGAGGTCAACCCGGATGAAAACATGAAGTCCATCCAGCCCGGGGAAGAACTAACCTACGAATTCACCGCGAATCGCTCCGGCATTTGGATGTATCACTGCTCAACCGCCCCGATGTCCCTGCACATCGCCAACGGCATGGCCGGTAACGTCATCATCGATCCACCAGATCTCAAGGACGTAGATGCCGAGTACAACTTCATCGCCAACGATGTATTCCTCGGTGAGGAAAAGACCGGCGCCGATGCCCAGCGCGTGGCCGATGGCGACTTCGACCTCATGGCCTTTAATTACTACCCCAGCCAGTACGACGTCGACCCCATCAAGGCCAAGGTGGGCGATACCGTCCGGTTGTGGATCCTGAACGTGGGCCCCGATCAGCCGCTTAGCTTCCACGTGGTGGGCGAGCAATTCGATACTGCCTATAAGGAAGGTGCTTACCTCATCAAGGACGAGGATAAGACCGGCTCGCAAGCCCTCGACCTGCTCCCCGCACAAGGCGGGTTCGTGGAAATGACCTTCAACGAGCCTGGAACGTATTCCTTTGTCAACCACATCATGACTAACGCGGAAAAGGGACAGCACGGCAAGTTCGTCGTCACCGAATAAAGCGTTACCAACCCCACCCCGCCCTTTGCGCTCACCAGGGCACTGCAGAGAGGTAGCTCCACCTCTCCCCGTGAGCGCGAAGGGCGGGGTTCTTTGATCAGCACCTCCCTTAGCGGTCACCGGGTAAAAGTATCTATGGCCGCACCGCTTTCCCGGTGAGCGCGAAGGGCGCGTGGGGCGCATGGTGGGCGCATGGGTAGCGCCCGAGTAGATGCAGACATAAGGAAACCGCCGCGGGCCATCCAAATACCGGACAGCGCGCGGCGGTGAAAAGGACCGAGGAAACTACCTAGGCACCGTGGCCCGGGGTTTCTCCCTCCAGTTGCTTCCGGTTGGAGCGGATGGGCTCCCAGGCGGTATTGGAACGCATCGGGGTGGTGCGCTCATCGCGAGAGCGGTAGACCACGTAAGGGCGGGTGACGTAGCCGACCGGTGCCGAGAACGCGTGGACGAGGCGGGTAAAGGGCCACACGGCGATGATGGTGAATCCGCAGAGGACGTGGACCTTAAATTGCCACGGGGCACTGGCCATGAGGTCTGGCTGGATGTTGAAGATCAACAGCTGGCGCAGCCACGGGGAAATGGTTTCGCGGTAGTCGTACCCGCCGGTGCCGGCGAGGTCAAAAAGCTGCAGGGTAAAGGTGGCAAAGGAACCCGATACCAGTGCGAGGCCGAGCAGCGCGTACATGACCTTATCCGAGGTGGAGGTGGACAAAAATACGGAGCGGTTCTTTAGCCTGCGATACAGCAATCCGGCAAAGCCCAGCAGGACCGCCAGAGCGGCGATGGAGCCGGGGATGGTGGCGAGGAGGTGGTAGGCGTGATCGCTGATGCCAACGGCCTGGGTCCAAGACTTGGGGAATGCCAAGCCCATCAGGTGGCCGATGACGACGAAGACCATGCCCCAGTGGAAGAGCGGCGAGGATAAACGCAGCAGCTTGGATTCATAGATTTGGGAGGAGTGGGTGGTCCAGCCGAATTGGTCGGAACGCCAACGCCAGAAGATGCCCACGAAGAATGCCGCGATGGCTAACCACGGGAAGGCACCCCAGAGGAAGTTATCAAACATGATGTGGCTCCTAGACGAGGTCTGGTTGGGTAGTGGGGAAGGGTAGGTCGGCAATGCCGACCATCTCGGCGGGTGGGCCGGTGCGGATAAGATCGACGTACTTTTGCGCGGTATCAGAATCGACTTCCGGAAGAGCTTTGCACAGCGCGACGATCAAGCTGACATACGGCGAACGCTCGCGGGCGAGGGCCGCGCGCAGCACCTCGATTCCTTCGCGGTAGCTGGCCACCAATTCAACGGCGCGTTCGTGCGTTTCCCCCTCGCTCATGGCGAGGGCTTCGAGGACCATGCAGAGGTGATCGGGCAGCTCTGCATCCGAAATCTCGAAGCCGAGCGCTTCCAATTGCTGGCGGAAGGACAAAATGGCCATTCCGCGCTGGCGGGTATCGCCGACGGCGAAGTAGGACAGGTACAGCGCGCAGCGTCGGCGCTGGTCAAAGGTCTCGACGTAGTGTTCTTCCAAGCCGCGGGGGCCGATGCTGCGGGCCCATTCGGCGAAGTTGATGAAGTCGGTGGCGATGGCCAGCGGTAGGTCATCTACTTGGTCTTCGACCGCGGAGAGGCGGTCAAAGATATCTTCGCCGGGGTAATTCAGCAGCACGGACACGGCCATGGCGACGATTCGCCGCTGGTCTTCGGTGACCTCGACCGGCGTGACAAATTCATTGGGGACTTGACCTGTGTGGGTGCGCAGCGTCTTTTCGACGTCCTTGGCACCGCCCATGGAACCGATGCCAGCGGGTGTTCCGAATCCAGCCACGGGGGCATCGCCACCCTGCGGGGCCGATTGCCGCTGCAGGGATTCCTGGCGCTTGCGGAGTTTATCGAAGATATTCACGGCTTAACCTACTTCCGCGGCGGGAACATGGCATCGGGCCGGTCACCGCTCCAGGAGAGTAGCGAGACCTTGCCCTGTGGTTCGGCGCCGTGGGTGCAGGCTTCGGGTGCGCCCATGCCCAGGTCGTGGAAGACGTCTTCGGAGGCCTTGGCCGGGTCCACATCGCCGAACGGGTCCAAGTCGGTAATGCCGCGCGGGGATTCGGGCGAGGCGGTTGGGATGACGTAGCGGTCATCGTATTTAGCGATGGACAATAGGCGGTACATGCCTTCCATGTCCCTGCCCGTCATGCCTACTGCCCGGGCGATTTCCTCCTGCGGTTCGTTGCCCAGGTTGATATCGCGCATATACGAGCGCATGGCGACGAGCCTGCGCAGCGACTTTTCTACCGGGACGGTATCGCCGGCGGTAAACAGGCCCGCCAAGTATTCCAGCGGAATGCGCATATTCGATAGCGCCGAGAAAAGGATCTTGTGGTCCTCACCGTCGTTGCCGGTAGCGGTCACCTTGTCAACGATGGGGGACAGCGGCGGGATGTACCAGACCATCGGCAGCGTGCGGTACTCCGGGTGCAGCGGCAGAGCGACGCCGTACTTGAAGATGAGGTCGTAGATCGGCGACTGCTGCGCGGCATCGATCCAGGAGTGCGGGATGCCCTCAGCCTGGGCCGCGCGGACAACTTCAGGATCGTGGGGGTCGAGCATGATCGACTTTTGGGCCTCGAAAAGGTCCTGCTCATTTTCGGTAGAGGCGGCCTCGGCCACGCGGTCGGCATCGTAGAGGATGACGCCCAAGTAGCGCAGGCGTCCCACGCAGGTCTCGGAGCACACGGTGGGCTGTCCCACTTCGAGGCGCGGGTAGCACAGCGTGCACTTTTCGGCCTTGCCGGTCTTGTGGTTGAAGTAGACCTTCTTATACGGGCAGCCGGATACGCACATGCGCCAGCCGCGGCAGCGGTCTTGGTCCACCAGGACGATGCCGTCTTCGGTGCGCTTATACATCGCGCCAGAGGGGCAGGAGGACACGCAGGTCGGGTTCATGCAGTGCTCGCAAATACGCGGCAGGTAGAACATGAACGAGTCCTCGATTTCCTTCTTGACCTCGAGGTTCATGTTGTGGAGCACGGGGTCATCGTCAAGCGTGGCAGTAGAGCCACCCAGGTTATCGTCCCAGTTGGAGGACCATTCGATCTTGCCGATGTCCCGGCCGTCGATCTGAGAGACCGGTTTGGCGGTGGGCTGGGTCTTCTGTCCCGCCTCGGCGCCCATGAGGTCCTCGTACTGGTAGGTCCAGGGCTCGTAGTAATCCTGGATGGTGGGCAGGTTGGGGTTGTGGAAGAGGGTGGCTAGCTTTTTGAGGCGCCCGCCGGCCTTGGGCTTGATCTTGCCAGACGCCGTGCGCTCCCAGCCGCCCTTCCACTTTTCCTGGTCCTCCCAGGTGCGCGGGTAGCCGAGGCCGGGGCGGGTTTCGACGTTATTGAACCAGATGTACTCGGTGCCTTCGCGGTTGGTCCATGCCTGCTTACAGGTAACTGAACACGTGTGGCAACCAATGCACTTGTCCAGGTTCATGATCATGGAGATTTGGGCCATGACTTTCATTAGTAGGATACCTCCTGGGAACGGCGGCGTACGCGGGTGACTTCATCGCGGTTATTGCCGGTAGGGCCGATGTAGTTGAAGTGGTAGGTCAGCTGGCCATAGCCGCCAGCGATGTGCACCGGTTTGATGGAAATGCGGGTCAGCGAGTTGTGCGTGCCGCCGCGGCGGCCGGTGTGCTCGTTGATCGGCGTGCCCACCGTGCGCTCCTGTGCGTGGTTGCACAGCATGGTTCCCTCCGGAATGCGGTGGGAGACAATGGCGCGGGCGGAGACGACGCCGTTGCGGTTATATACTTCGACCCAGTCATTGTCCGTGACGCCGATTTTCTCGGCGTCCTTATTGGACATCCAGACCACCTGGCCACCGCGCGAGATGGAGAGCACGTGCAGGTTGTCGAAGTACTGCGAGTGGATGGACCACTTATTGTGCGTGGTCAAGTAACGCAGGGTGACCTCGGCCTCGCCCCGGTCATTGGTCAATTCCGTGCCCGGCGCGAATTCACCGTGCATGTGGACGTGATCGAGCGGCGGGCGGAAAATCGGCAGCGATTCGCCGTAATCCATGAACCAGTCGTGGTCGATGTAGTACTGCATGCGGCCGGTCAGCGTGTGCCAGGGCTTATCGAACTCGACGTTGATGGAAAAGGCGGTGTAGCGGCGCTTATTACGCTTATCGGCGGTCCACTCGGGAGAGGTGATGACCTCCTTCGGGCGTTCCTTGATGTCATCCCAGGTGATGCGTACGTCTTCATCGGGAGTGCCCAGTGGCGTCAGATCCTTGCCGGTGCGTGAGGACAGGAACTCAAAACCTTGCTTGGCTAGCTCACCGTTGGAGACACCAGACAGGTGCAAGATGGCGTCGATGACCTTGGTGTCCTTGGACAGATCCACCAGCTCGCCCATCGAGGTCTCCGTGGTGCCACAGATGAGCTCGAGCTCCTTGACCTGCTTTTCCACGTTGAACTTGGTGCCGTGCACGCCGGTGCCGGCCTTGGCGGGAAGCGGGCCTAAGTGCGCCCACTTTTCGTAGACCTTGGTGTAATCGCGCTCGACAACGTGCAGCTTTGGCATCGTGACCCCAGGGATAAGGCCCTGTTCTTCGGGGTCGGGGACGATGCCGTTGGGCATGCCAAGCTCGTCCGGGCTGTCGTGGTGGCTCGGCTGGGTAATGACATCGCGTTGCACGCCCAGCCACTTGGTGGCTTTATCAGAGAGGGCTGCGGCCAAGTCCCGGAAGACCTCGTAGTCCGAGCGGGCCTCCCACGGCGGGTTAATCGCCGCGTTAAACGAGTGCAGGTACGGGTGCATGTCAGTAGAGGACATGTCGTGCTTTTCGTACCAGGTTGCGGCCGGGAAGATGAGGTCCGAAACCAGCGTGGTGGAGGTATTGCGGAAGTCCGTGGTCATCATCAGATCCAACTTGCCCTCCGGTGCCTTATCCACCCACTCGATGCTGCGCGGGCGGTCTTCAGGGGCGAGTTCTTCCGCGGTAGCGTCCGAGTCGATGCCCAGCAGGTGGCGCAGGAAGAACTCGGTGCCCTTGGCGGACGAGCCGAGCAGGTTGGTGCGCCAGTTGAGCAGGAT
The DNA here is from genome assembly GCF_040225595.1 of Corynebacterium sp. KPL2734. Lineage (NCBI taxonomy): Bacteria > Bacillati > Actinomycetota > Actinomycetes > Mycobacteriales > Corynebacteriaceae > Corynebacterium > Corynebacterium sp. KPL2734. The sequence goes on from NZ_JBEHFO010000004.1 coordinate 22,953, forward strand.
GCGCGGCCAGTTCTCCTCGGCAGACGGGTTGTCATAGGAGAACTCTAGGCGGCCGCTTTCTAGCTCTTGGACCACGTAGTCATTGATGTCCATGCCGGCCTCATCGGCTTCATCGGCAAGGAAGAGGGAGTTGCGGTTGAACTGTGGGTAGGCCGGCATCCAGCCGCGGCGCATGGATTCTGCCATGGTATCGGAGACCATCTTGTCCCCGATGGAACCGTGGCTAGCCAGCGGCGAGCCCAAGTGGGACGCGCGCGAATTATCGTAGCGGTACTGCTCTGTGGCGAAGTAGTAGAAGCCGGTGGAAATCATGTGGCGCGGCGGGCGCTGCCAGTCGGCGGCCATGGCCCACTGGGTCCAGCCGTTGATGGGGCGCAGCTTTTCCTGGCCCACGTAGTGTGCCCAACCGCCGCCATTGACGCCCTGGGTGCCGCACATGGAGGTTAGCGCCAAGAAGGTGCGGTAGATATTATCGGCGTGGAAGTAGTGGTTGACGCCCGCGCCCATGATGATCTGCGAGCGGCCCTTGGAATCCGCGGCGTTTTGTGCAAATTCGCGGCCGATGCGGATAGCGGTATCGGCAGCCACGCCCGTGAGCTCTTCCTGCCAGGCGGGGGTGCCGACCTCGCTGGCATCGTGGAAGTCCTTCGGCCAGCTACCCGGCAGGTGGAGATCCTCGCGGTCGACGCCGTAGTGGGCGAGCATGATGTCAAAGACGGTGGTAACCAGCTTGCCGTCGACCTCGCGGACGGGGACGCCGCGGTGGACGATGCCCGCGCCAATGGGCTTGTCGGTCCCCACGTCCTCTGGGTCGGTATCCAGGTCAAAGCGGGGGAAGAGCACCTCGGCGGTGTCAAAGCTATTGGTTTCTGCAATGGACATGACCGGATCGGCGTTATCCAGCGCCAGGTTCCACTTGGCGCTCTCGTTATCCCAGCGGTCTGCCACGGTGCCGCCTGGGTCAACGATGCGCCCGTCTTCTTCCATCACCAGGCCACGGTGGGTGGCGTTGGGGGAGGAGTTCAAGGTGGCATCGGCAAGCTGCGAGGCGGTAAGGAACTTGCCTGGGGTGTAGGTGCCGTCGCCGTGGTCTTCCAGGGATACCAGGAAGGGCGAGTCGGTGTATTTGCGCATGTAGTTCAGGAAGTACGGTTCCTGGCGGTCCACGTGGAAGGTCTTCAAGATGACGTGGCCCATGGCAAAGGCGAGCGCGGCATCCGTGCCTGGCTCGATGCGGGCCCACTCATCGGCGAACTTGGTGTTATCCGCAAAGTCGGGCGAGACCACGACGACCTTGGTGCCCTTGTAGCGCGATTCCACCATGAAGTGGGCGTCCGGGGTGCGGGTGACCGGGATATTCGAGCCCCACATCATGAGGTAGGAAGAGTTGTACCAGTCGCCGGATTCCGGGACGTCGGTCTGGTCGCCGAAGGTCTGCGGGGATGCCGGCGGCAGGTCGGCGTACCAGTCATAGAAGGAGAGCGCGACGCCGCCGATGGTCTGCAGGAAGCGCATGCCCGCGCCATAGGAAATCTGGGACATGGCCGGGATCACGGTAAAGCCGTTGATGCGGTCAGGACCGTATTTGCGGATGGTGTAGACGTGCGCGGCCGAGGCGATGTCGATGGCCTCTTCATATGAGATGCGGATAAGCCCGCCCTTGCCGCGCTGGGAGATATACGCCTTGCGCTTTTCGGGGTCCTCTTGGATGGCGCGCCAGGCCAGGACGGAATCGCCGTGCTTAGCCTTTTCCTCGCGGAACATATCTACCAGCACGCCGCGGGCATACGGGTAGCGCACGCGGGTAGGAGAGTAGGTGTACCAGGAAAAGGAGGCTCCACGCGGGCAGCCGCGGGGCTCGTATTCTGGCATGTCATTGCCGGTGGTGGGGTAATCCACCGCCTGGGATTCCCAGGTGATGACGCCGTCTTTGACGTAGACCTTCCACGAGCACGAACCGGTGCAGTTCACGCCGTGGGTGGAGCGCACCATCTTGTCGAAGGCCCAGCGGTTGCGGTAAAAGACATCTGCCTGGCGGCCGCCCTTTAAGAAAAGTTGCTGACCAGAATCGGTAGCTTCGCCTTTGCGCAGGTAGGCACCGAACTTAAAGAGCGGATTTGAAGAGCCCTTTTCGGGCGCGAAGTATGCAGTCATGGGGTTGAAAGCTCCTAATTATCCGGGGAATGGTGCATTGGGGCGGGCGTAGTAGATCCACACCAGCACGGTGGTGATGGCAAAGTACACGGCGCAGCCCCAGAAGAACGTCGGTGCAGACATCATGGAGAGCAAGACACCTGCGACAAACGGGCCGAAGGCGCCGATGGCACCGGTCCAACCGATAACGCCGCCTGCTTGGCGCTTGGGCAAAATCATGGGCATTTGCTTAAACGTGCCGGCGTTGCCCAAGCCCGTGAAGAAGAAGAAAATGAGCATGGTGCCCAGGAACCACCAGACCTCATCCGGCTCGTCCGGGGTGAGGAAGAAGGTGGCCACGACGGTAAAGATGGTCATGCCCAGGCAGCCAATGAAGGTCCAGATGGCGCCGCCGAACTTATCGCACAGTGGGCCCCACAGGGCGCGGACGAGCGCACCGATAAGTGGTCCGAGGAAGGCGTAGCTCGCGCCGGCGGGCAGGTTCTCGTAGGTGCCGGCAAATTCGGAGCCTTCGCCGAAGATCTGGTTAATAAGCAGCGCGGTTTGCGCGGCGAAGCCTGAAAATGCGCCGAAGGTCATGAAGTAGACGACGGTAAGAATCCAGGTGTTCTTATTGCCAAAGATGTCCATCTGCTGGCGGAAATTCGCCTTCACGGGAACATCCTTGAGCAGGGTCCATGCCAGGAATGCGCCGACGATGGCCCACGGCACCAAGAAGATGGCGGGGTTGTGGACAAAGATTTCGCCGTCATCGGTGCGCTGCGGGGCAACAAAACCTACACCCAACAGGGTAAAGCCCATGAGCCATGGGGCAACCAGCTGGATGAAGGAGATACCGAAGTTACCGATGCCGGCCTGGATACCCAGCGCGGTACCGGACAGGCGCTTGGGGAAGAAGTAGCCGGTCGAGGGCATGAAGCCGGAGAACACGCCGCCGCCGATGCCGGAGAGGAAGGCGAGGGTCATCAGCCACCAGTAAGGGGTGGAGGAGTCCTGCACCGCGAAGAACCAGCCCAGCATGGGGATGATAAACAGCAGCGAGGAGCTGAAGACGAGCTTGCGCGTGCCGAGGATCGGCGGCAGGAACATGAAGATGAGACGGAAGATACCGCACGCCAATCCGGGGATGGCTGTTAGCCAGTAGAGCTGGCTGCGGGTTAAGTCGAAACCAATCTGGTTCAACTGCGGGGCAATTGCCGATACGAGGTACCAAGTGGCAAAGCCAATGATAAGAACAAATGTGGAGATCCACAGCGTGCGCCAGGCAATTTTGGAATCCCAGTGGTCGGAATCTTCTGGATCCCAACCTTGGATGACTTTGCCTGAGGTATCAAGAGCGGTCATGATTTCCTCACAGGTAGTAGGTCGTTCAACTCCTTAATCTACCGGCGGCTATGCTCGAAAAGGTAAATAAAAACGGTAAAACCCGTATCTAATTACGGCATACAAATGTTGCGTAATTCTTGATCGATTCCGATGCCGCAGGTTAGCCCTATGCCCCAAGTGCGTTGGTGTCGAAAACGGAATGATGTGATATTAACCACACTCCACAGTGAGGAAGGAATGAGACTCATGTCCCAAAGAAAGGCACAGATAATCGTCAGCTCGGACCGCATTTTGGCCGGAGAAAAACCGAACCGCGCCGGGGAGAAAGCGGCAGAAATCCTCCGCGCCCACGACATCGATGTCGCACCACCCAACATCGTGCCGGAGGGCCTTAAGCCAGTCGACGACGCGCTGCGGACCGCCGTGGATACCGGCACCGATATCGTCGTGGTAATCGGCGGCACCGGCATCGGGGCGACGAACCTGACCCCAGAGGTCACCGAGCGCTATATCAAGGCCCGCCTCTACGGCCTGGAGACCCAGGTGCTCCTGCGCGGGCTCGAGTCCTCGCCCAAGGCGGGTCTGTCCCGCGGGATCATCGGCATGACCGACCACGGCGGCGGCAGCCTCATCATCAATTGCGCCTCGTCTACCGGCGCCGTGGCAGATGCTCTTGGGGTTATTGCGCCGCTGCTTGCCGATGTCTTCCGCTCCCGCGGCGAATAATTCTCCTCCTCACCGTCCCTTCGCGCTCACGGGGAGAGGGGAGTGTGGGTAGATTAGCCGTGCCGGTGAGCGCGAAGGGAGGGGTGCGGCGGAATAGACTGCAATTCGGCCGGGGTATCATAATCGCGCTCGGCGCCGGTGCCGGCAACCTCGACGAAATCGGCGCCGCGGATAAGCCTGCGCACGGAGACATTGCGGGTGGACTCCAGCGCACCTAGGCGCCCAAAGAGCGCAGCGGTATGCCACAGCGAACACAGGGGTTGTAAGTACCCGTCCGCGGCGCGGGTAATCGCGGCGCCGGCGGTGGGCGCGGCATGCAACGCTCCGTTCAGGTGGGGGAGCAGTTGCGGGGAATCGGGAGCATCCACCGCGAAGAGTGCCAGGCGATCGCACTGCGACAAAGCGCGCGCACCTGCCTCGATGCCGGCGACGGGGCCACCAAAAAGCGGCGACTCGCATACCTGCGGCAGGCCGAGGTAATGCGGGGAAATAACGATAGACGGCATGCCATAGGGAAGCTGGCGCAGCAGGCGGTCCACCAGGCGCAGGCCAAAGGCGCGCACCTGTGCCTTATCCGCCCCGCCCATGCGGCGCGATTGCCCGCCGGCCAGAATGATCGCGCCGTCCATTAAGCCTCCGGGAGGGTCCTAGACCAATCGCCGGAGCGCCCGCCCGACTTCGCCACGATGCCGCACCGGCGAATATACGCGGAGCGATCGACGCCCTTGACCATGTCAATGAGCGCTAAGGCAGCAACGTTGACCGCGGTCAGTGCCTCCATCTCCACGCCGGTGCGGTCGGCGGTGCGCACGGTGGCGGTGATCTTCACGTGGGCATCGGCAAGCTCGAGATCCACCGCGCAGCCATGCACGCCAATGGTGTGCGCGAGCGGCAGGAGCTCTGGGACCTTCTTCGCCGCGGAAATGCCGGCAATGCGCGCGACCGCCAGCACGTCACCCTTGGGTACGGTGCCCTCGCGCAGCGCGGTCATGACCTCCGGGGAACAGGCGACCTCGCCCTCGGCGGTGGCGGTGCGCACGGTCGGCTGCTTCTCGGTCACATCGACCATGTAGGCGGTGCCGGCGGAATTGAGGTGGGTAAACTCCATGAAAAATTCTCCTCTTTAATACAGATAGACGGTGGTCTCTTCGCCCGCGGCGGGGGCAGGTCCATCAATGATGCAATACCCATTCGTACCGGCCAGCGAGACCACCCGGTGGCTGCCACGGCTTAACGCGCCAGTAATCCTGGGCTTTCCCGCAAAGCTTACGGTCACAGGGACGATGATGGGGCGTGCGCTTGCCGATGGCAGCGAAACCTCCACCTTCGCACTCAGCTGCACGGTCTCCCGCGGGTGCGGCTGGCCCGATAAGGCGGCGATAAGCGGGCGTGCATAGAGCTGGAAACCGACGAAAGCCGCCACCGGATTGCCCGGCAGCGCAAGCACCGGAACACCCCGCCACCTGCCGATGCCCTGCGGCGCACCGGGCCGCTGGTGAACGTGCCCGAACCACGAATTATCGCCCGTGCCCAGCACTACGTGCACCACATCGAAAGCGCCGGCCGATACCCCGCCGGAGGTAATGATGAGGTCGTGGGATGCGCTGAGCTCATCGAGCAATCTGGATAACTCCGCAGGATCGTCGCCCACGTGCGAGTAGGACTCCGTGTGGGCGAGGGAGGCGAGCATCGGACCATTGGAATCCGGCAGGCGCCCTGGGGCAAGTTCATCCGGATAGGTGGATAGCTCATTGCCGGAAGAAATCACCGCGATGCGCGGGCGCCGGTAGGCCCGCACGGAATAGATGCCGGTGGATATAAGCGCCGCGATAACGGCGGCATTGGCGGTAGTGCCGGCAGTAGCAACGACGGTGCCGGGTTGTATATCTTCTCCAGCGGGGCGGATATGGGTTTTTGCAGGCGCGGCGGTGATGGTGACCTCGCGCGGCAACTCCGTGGGACCAGACGGGACGGTGGTGTTTTCTACTGGGACGACGATTAAGCCAGTGGCATCGCCCACCGGGGCCCCGGTCATGATGCGCACCGCCTGACCGACGGGAACTGCCTGGGGCGTAGCCCCGGCGGGGACATCGCCTGCTACCGGCAGCGTCCACGGGCCCGCGCCCGAAATATCTGCGACACGGACGAGGAAGCCATCCATAGCGGAATTGGCAAACGGCGGGACGGGAAAGCGCGCGGTCGCATCCTCCGCTAATACCCGTCCGCACAGCGCGGGGCCAACGGGTACGGACTCTGCGCGCGGTGCCGGCGCCAGCGCCAAAACCGCGGAAAGGTGCTCAGAAATGGAACGCGATGCGGACATAAATAATTAGATTAGCCGCCTATGGCAGACATGGGACGATCCGGCTGCAAAAAGCCCTCATCATCAATGCCATGGCCCGGTTTCTTCGTCCACATTTCCCCGGCCCACGCCTCCATTAATTCCTCGTCGCTGGCGCCAGAGCGCATGAGATCCCGCAACTGGGTTTCGGAATTGCCAAACAGGCAGTTGCGCACGGCACCATCGGTGGTAAGCCGGGTGCGGTCGCAGTCGCCGCAGAAGGGATGGGTTACGGAGGCGATGATGCCGAGCTTGCCGGCGGTGCCATCGGGGGCGATAACATCCCATAAAGCGGCCGGGGCTGATCCGCGTGGCTCGCGCGCCGGGCGCATGGAAAAGTGGCTTTGTAGCCGGTGCAAGATGTCATCTGCGGTGACCATGTCTTCGCGGCGCCACTTTTCCCGCGGTCCGAGCGGCATCTGCTCAATAAAGCGCAGCTGGGCGCCCTGGTGCAGCGCATAGTCCGCCAGCGGGACGATATCTGCTTCATTGACGCCGGGCATGACCACGGCATTGATCTTGACGGGATTCAATCCGGCATCGGCTGCGGCGGCGATGGCTTCGAGCACGTGGGCTAGCCGATCGCGCCGGGTGAGCGCGGCATAGCGCTGTGGATCGATGGTATCTAGCGAGATATTAATGCGGTCGAGGCCTGCTGCGGCAAGCTTTGCGGCGCGCTTTTCCAAGCCCAACCCATTAGTAGTCAGCGCCGTCGACGGCGCAATGCCTTCATCCGTGGTGAGTTCCTTGGTAGCGGCGATGATTTTTTCCAAGGATTTGCGCAGCAGCGGCTCGCCGCCGGTAAAGCGCACCTGGCAGATGCCGAGCTTTTCCACGCCGAGGCGGATAAGCCGGATGGTCTCTTCATCGGACAGCGTTTGCTGCGTGGGCATCCACTCTAAGCCTTCGGCTGGCATGCAGTACGTGCAGCGCAGGTTGCAGCGGTCCGTGAGGGACACACGCAGGTCGCGTGCCCTGCGGCCGTAGCGATCAACCAAGGCGCGGGTGCCGTCGCTTGCCGCGGCAGGTAAATCCTCCGGCGGCTGCGTCCGGCCCACGGTGGGCAGGGGCAGGGACACCGCTGAAGAAGAAGGCGTTGGTGAAGTCATTGCTGCCAGTCTAAGAGTGGGAAACAAGGTACACCAAGCGACAACGCAACCTGGCCGATGATTATTCCTCGTTTTCCCGGTTAAAATCGCTTTCGTTGATTTCGTCAAGGCGCTGGGCTTCACCTGGGCCCTTGAGGCGGATGATATTGTAATCGCCTTCCGCCAAGTGGGTGCGCAGATCCTTCTTATCAAACTTGCCCACTGAGGTCTTATCGATCGACTTTACGAAGGCCCAGTACTCCGGCAGCATCCAGCTAGGCAATTCCTTGCGCAGGCTCTGGCGCAATTTTTCGGCCGTTTCGATGGTGGGAGAGGCTTGTTCATCCAAGACGGTCACGGCGAGGGGGCGTTCCACCCACTGCTTATCTGGGTAGCCAATTACCGCGGCTTCCACCACATCTGAATTGGCCATGATGAGGTTTTCCAACTGCACCGAATAGATCCACTCGCCACCCGAGCGGATGACATCGCGGGCGCGGTCTTCCACGGTGAGGAAGCCGTCCTTCGTTACGGAGCCGACATCGCCTGTGCGCAACCAGCCGTCTGCGGTGAACTTGGATTCCGCGGCCTCGACCGGCTTGCCGCGGAACTCGGAAGCCACTTCACCCGGCTCAGCGGTGGGGGAATGATAATAAGAACCGGTCACGAGGTTGCCACGCACCTGGAGCTCACCGGCATTGCGGTCGGTCTTCGATACCACTTGGCCGTCATTGACCACGCGGTATTGCAGCGAGGCGGCGATCTTTCCCTGGGAGATGCGATAAGCCCAGCGGGTATCGCCGGACGCTCCCTGCGGCGGGCGGGCGACGCTGCCGACCGTTGAGGTTTCCACCATGCCCCAGACGTGCACGACGTCGACGCCGTAATGCTCCTCCCACATCTTGATAAGCTGCGGCGGCACAGGGGAGCCGCCGGCGAAAATTTCCGTCAGCGTCATGCGCTCTGGCGGATTGTGCATGTAGTGCACGAAGAGCTGGATCCAGATGGTGGGCACGCCGTGGGCCACGCGCGGCGACGTGGCTGCAATGACCTTGGCGAGGGTGGGGGCGGAGACATCGGCATCGGGAAGCACGAGCGGGGTGCCCGTCATGAAACACGTAAAGGGAACGCCCCAGCTCAGCACGTGGTAGATGGGAATGCAGCACAGGAAGGTCTCGCCGTGGGTAATGCACAGCGAATCCGAGGAACGCAGCTGCATGGCCTCGAGGTAAAGCGAGCGATGGGAATATAAAACACCCTTCGGTGCGCCGGTGGTGCCGGTGGAATAACACAATGCGGCGGCGGTGCGCTCATCGAGCTCGGGCCAATCGTAGATGGTAGAGCGGCCATCCAGCAGCGCCTCGTAGGAATAAAACTCGATGCCGCGCGGAAAATGGTGGGCAAAGCGCTGCGGCGATTGGGAACCGGTAAAAATCACCGAATGCACAGATGGCGCGCCGTTTAAAACCGTGCCCAACTGCGGGGCGAGCCGGGGATCGCACACGATGACGGAGACCTCGGCGTGGCTGATGATGTGGCGAATCTGGTCATTCATTAGCTGCTTATTCAGCGGGGTGAAAACCGCGCCCTTGCAGGCAGAGCCAAACATGACCTCGAGGTGCTCAGCGCAATTCCACATGAAGCTACCCACGCGCTGATCGCCGGTGATGCCAAGGTCATCGTGTAAAACATGGGCAAAGGCTGCTGCGCGTGCAGCGATATCGCGGAAGGTAACCTTTTCTGCGGGGCCAAACTCGGACCCGGTTCCCTCGCCGTGCCAAGTGGTAACAGTGGTATTGCCGTGCACTGACGCGCCGTATTCCAAAATGCGGGTTAAAGACAGGGGAATATCCATCATCGTGGAAAGCATGCTTCCACTGTAGCGGTGTCCAAGTACTCACCGCGAAGCGAATGCGCTATAATTGCCTTCGACTGATAGGAAAGCGGGAAAATCTTCCCAATCCTATGCAATCGGGCCCAGTGACAGGTCCCATCGTTATACATTGCCCACAGTCGTTTCTTGAATTCTTCCGCCCCCGCGTACGAGCTACAAGGGGGATTTCCCTTAAGGTAACCGGAAGAGGCCTCATGCTTATTGCCCCGGCAAGGCGCGTTAGCGCCTTGGCACGAGGGCGAAAAGATAAGAAAAATACACATCGGCTTCCAGTGCACCCGCCCAAGCTTCCCTGAAGTGGGGGAGGGCGGATCCCAACTATGGACCTGGTCAAGCAACGAAAGGATATCCGTGAGCGATACGGACAACACCGCGGCACAGGATCTCGCATCCCTGAAGCTGCCGGAATTGCGCAAAATGGCCGCCGAGCGCGGTCTTCGCGGCGTTTCAGCCCTGCGCAAAGGGGATCTCATTACCGCCATTAAGACCGGTCAGGTTCCCGCAAAGGCGAAGGCAAAAATAGAGCAGGCAGAAAAGGCAGAAAAGGCCGAGAAACCCGCGAAGGATGCGGCGTCTGCCAAGCAGAAAGATAAGCCGTCCAAGAAGGATGATCGCGGCGAGAGCGATAACGGCAAGTCCGGCGAGCAGCAGGACAACCGCGGCAAAGACCGCAAGGACAACGGCGACGACCAGCGCTATGAGTCGCGGTCGCAGGCCCGCCGCGCGCGCCGCAATCGCGCCCGCCGCCAGGAGCGCCAAGAGCAGGGCGACAATAACCGGGGTGATGCGCAGGAGCAGAACCAGAATCGCCACCAGGACCGCCGCGAGGACTCCCAGGATGGCTCCGATAACCAGGGGGACAAGCAGGGCGAGAAGAACGGCGATAATAATCACCGCAATAATCGCAATGACGATAATAATTTTGACCGCGGTAACCGCCGCGGCCGTCGCAACCGCCGGAATCGCCGGGGTGGCCGGGGCAATAATGATAACCACGGCGGCGGCAATGACCTGCAGGTACGCGAGGGCGATGAGCTGCAGGCTGTCGGCGGCATCTTGGATGTCGTAGACAATAACGTCTCATTCCTGCGCACCACTGGGTACCGCGCGGGCGATGCGGATGTCTTTGTTAATAAGAACATCGTGCGCCGTTTGGGTCTGCGCTCTGGCGATGCCATTACCGGTCAGGTCAAGGTGGCTGGGCCTACCCACACGCACGGCAATGGCCGCAACCGCCGCAAGTACAACCAGTTGGTGCAGGTCGATACCGTCAATGGGATCGATCCCGAAGAGGCAAAGCAGCGCCCGCACTTTAATAAGCTCACGCCGCTGTATCCCAATCAGCGCCTGCGCTTGGAAACGGACCCGAAGATCCTGACCACCCGCGTCATCGACCTGATTATGCCGATTGGTAAGGGTCAACGCGCGCTCATCGTCTCGCCGCCGAAGGCCGGTAAGACCACAATCTTGCAAAACATCGCGAATGCGATTGCTACCAATAACCCCGAGTGCTACCTCATGGTGGTGCTGGTGGATGAGCGCCCTGAAGAGGTCACGGACATGCAGCGCTCCGTGAAGGGTGAGGTCATTTCTTCTACCTTTGATCGCCCGCCATCAGAGCACACCTCCGTCTCCGAGCTGGCCATCGAGCGCGCAAAGCGCCTGGTGGAGCAGGGCAAGGATGTCGTGGTGCTGCTGGATTCCATCACCCGCTTGGGCCGCGCGTACAACAACTCCTCCCCGGCATCGGGCCGCATCCTGTCTGGTGGTGTGGATTCCAATGCGCTCTACCCACCAAAGCGCTTCTTGGGCGCTGCCCGCAATATTGAAGAGGGCGGTTCGCTCACCATTATCGCCACCGCGATGGTGGAGACCGGTTCTACCGGCGATACCGTCATCTTCGAAGAATTCAAGGGGACGGGTAACGCAGAATTGAAGCTGGACCGCGGGATCTCGGAGCGCCGCGTATTCCCGGCTGTGGACGTCAACCCCTCCGGTACCCGTAAGGACGAGCTCCTGCTAGTGCCTGAAGAGGCGCGCATCATGACCAAACTGCGCCGCATCCTGTCGGCTCTGGATTCCCACCAGGCAATTGACCTGTTGATCAAGCAGCTTAAGAAGACCCGCTCGAATGGCGAGTTCCTCATGCAGGTAGCTTCTTCTGCACCGATGGCAGCGGATAAGGACGAGGAAGACTATGTCTAATCAAGTTTCCATGGTTGATGACATTGTGTCGGAATACCAGGGCATTGAAATGCAGATGGGCGACCCAGAAATCGCCGGCGATCAGCAGGCTTTTCGCAAGCTGTCCAAGCGGTACGCGGAGTTGCGCCCCATCATCATGGTCAACGATGAGCTGACCCAGGCGCGCGAGGACCTCGCGGACGCCAAGGAGATGGCTTATGAAGACCATGACTTCCAGGAAGAAGCGGACCGCCTAGCCGAGTCTGTGGAAGAGCTGGAAGAAAAGTTGGCTGACCTGCTCGCCCCGCGCGATGAGCAGGACTCGGAAGACATCATCATGGAGATCAAGGCGGGTGCCGGCGGCGAAGAGGCCGCGCTCTTTGCCGGCGACTTGGCCCGCATGTACGAGCGTTTTGCCGATAAGATCGACTTTAAGTGGGAGGTCTTGGGCCTTAACGAATCCGACTTGGGCGGCGTGAAGGACATGACTATCTCCTTCCGCGCTAAGTCTCCGACGCGCGATGGCGCATGGTCCGTCTTCAAATTCGAAGGCGGCGTGCACCGCGTGCAGCGCGTGCCGGTTACGGAGTCGCAGGGGCGCATTCAGACTTCTGCCGCCGGTGTGCTGGTGTACCCGGAGCCCGAAGAGGTCGAATCGGTCAATATCGATGACAAGGATATCCGCGTCGACGTGTACCGCTCCTCCGGTAAGGGCGGCCAGGGCGTGAACACCACCGACTCGGCGGTGCGCATTACCCACCTGCCCACGGGATTGATTGTTACCTGCCAAAAGGAACGCTCGCAGATCCAGAACAAGGCACGTGCCCTGCAGGTGCTGCAGGCTCGCCTGGACCAGATGGAACGCGATGCTCGCGAGGCCGAGGCTGGCGAGCAGCGCGCCTCCCAGGTGCGCACCATGGATCGCTCCGAGCGCGTGCGCACCTATAACTGGCCGGAAAACCGCATTACGGATCACCGCATTGGCTACAAGGCCAATAACCTGGATTCCGTATTGAACGGCGATATGCAGGATCTCATCAAGGCTCTGCAGGACCAGGAGCGCGCCGAGCGCCTTGAGGCCGAGGGATAATAGCGGTCGATGGATTCGTACGGTGAGGCGCTGCGCCAAGGGGTGCAGCGCCTTCGCGTTGCTGGAGTAGGAAGCCCCGAATGGGATGCGCGCATCCTCATCTCACACCTCATTCACTGCGGGCATTTGGATATTCCGCTGCATGAGCCACCCATGCCCGGCTTTGACGTGGCCTTTGAAGCGCTTTTGCGTAGACGGGAACAGCGCGAGCCGCTGCAATACGTGCTGGGCACGGCGTGGTTTGGGCCCCTAGACCTAAAGGTGGGGCCAGGCGTGTTCATTCCGCGCCCGGAAACGGAGGTGATGGCGGATTGGGCGGTCCACCACGCACCCGGCCCGCGCATGGTGGATTTGTGCTCGGGTTCGGGCGCGCTGGCGCTCTACCTGCAGCATTACGTACCGCAGGCGGAGGTGAGGGCGGTCGAGCTTTCCGATGCCGCCCTCGAGTTCACCCGCGCCAATACCAACGGCACCGGGGTAGAGGTGGTGCAGGCGGACGGGACCGACAGCCAGATTCTGGCGGACTGGAATGGCACGGTCGATCTCGTAGTGAGCAACCCGCCTTATGTACCGGAAGATCCGAACTTGCAACCGGAGGTGTATCACGATCCGCACGTGGCTGTCTTCGGTGGCGATGACGGCATGGGAGTAATCCGCGGGTTGATCCCAACCATCGCCAGGCTTTTGCGGCCTGGTGGGGTCATGGCGATTGAACACGACGATACGACTGGCGATGTCGTGCGCGATGCGGTGCGTGACCACGGTGGCTTTTCCCATATCGCGCCGCTTAGGGACTTAACAGGCACGCCGCGCTTTATTACCGCGCAGCGCGCGGTAAACTAAGGCATCACCGTCGGGCAAGAAGGGGATTATTGATGCAAGGAAAAATTTATAATTGCGCCGATGACACCGAGCGTGAGGAAGGCGTGAGCATCGCCACCAAGGCCGCCAAGTCTGGGCGGCTTGTGGTCATGCCCACCGATACGCTTTACGGTTTGGGCTGCGATGCCTTCGATAATGACGCGGTAGCCAATCTGCTTGCCACCAAGCAGCGTGGGCCGGATATGCCGGTTCCCGTGCTCGTCGGCTCTTGGAACACCGTTCGCGGCCTCGTCGCCTCGTACCCCGATTCCACCCGCGACCTCGTCGAAGCCTTTTGGCCAGGCGGACTATCCATCGTCGTGCCTCAGGCCCCGTCCCTGCCGTGGAACTTAGGTGATACCCGCGGTACCGTCATGCTGCGGATGCCCCTTCACCCGATTGCCATCGAGCTTTTGCGCGAGGTGGGGCCGATGGCGGTTTCTTCTGCCAATATTTCTGGCCACCAACCGCCGACGACCGCGCAAATGGCCAAGGCTCAATTGGGCAAGGCCGTCACTGTGTATTTGGACGGGGGAGAAACGGACATCGGCAAGCCCTCGACCATCATCGATCTCTCCGGTGGCCATCCATTCCTACTGCGCGAGGGTGCATTATCCGCGGAGGAAATTGGTGAGGTGCTCGGCGTCTCCGCTGACTCGTTGCGTACCCGGCCCCAAGGATAGAAGGAGCATTTCGCGTGAGCGGCACTGGCGTACCGCTGCGCGAGTTGGCCTTGGTCATCCTCGTAGCAGCGACATTTACCTACCTAACCACCGGAGTGGTGCGGTCCTTTTTGGTCCGCACGGGTCAGGTGGCAGAAATTCGCCTGCGCGATTCCCACTCGCAGCCGACGCCCCGCATGGGCGGGCTCGCCATGTTTACCGGCTTTGGGGCGGCGATATTCCTCGCAGCCCAGCTCCCAGCCTTGACTCGCGGGTTTATGCCCGTGACCCCAGAGATGAGTGCGGTGTTGTGGGCGGCACTGGCCATCGTGCTTTTGGGGATTGCCGATGACTACCTGGAACTCGGGGCCCTCATTAAACTTTTTGGGCAGCTTTTTGCCGCCGCCCTGATGAGTGGCTTGGGCCTAACCTGGACGCTGCTTTTCATTCCCTTCGGCGGCGGCACCACGGTAGTACTCGACCAGATTCAAAGCACCCTCCTTACCGCTTTTTTCACGGTCCTGCTCATCAACGCCATCAACTTCGTTGACGGCCTCGATGGCTTAGCTGCGGGCCTCGGGCTCATCGCGGGCGGCGCCATCTTGGTCTTCTCGCTGACCGTCCTGCATGACCAGGGCGGGGCGGTATCGGCGTATCCACCCGCAATTATTAGCGCGGCTTTGGTGGGGATGTGTGCAGGCTTTTTGCCCCATAACTTTGAGCCCTCCCGAATTTTTATGGGCGATTCCGGCTCCATGCTTATCGGCCTCTTGCTCGCCGCGGCCTCCACCTCCGCCTCCGGCAAGATTAACATGTCCCTCTACGGCACCGTGGACATCGTGGCGCTTATGTCACCTATCCTCGTGGTGATCGCTGCGGTGTTTATTCCAGTCTTAGACCTTGTCTGGGCGGTAATTCGCCGCCTATCCCAGGGGCGCTCGCCGTTTTCTGCGGATAAGGCACACATCCACCACCGCCTTTTGTCTCTGGGGCATACGCACCGACGCACCGTGCTCGTGTTGTACCTCTGGGTGTCCGCGGTAGCCTTTGGTGCGGTGTCGTTTTCCATCGTGCCAGCGCCAGTTGCAATCGGCCTGTCCATCATGGCGTTGTTGATTGCCTTTGGCGCGACGCTGATTCCACTGCGGCAGGGTAAGATTGGGCTCAGGTCGTCGGATGATTGCGTATTGCGTGACTCGCCGAGTGCGTGAGGTAGGGTGAATGTCCGTGAGTGACACAACGGAAAATCCTAATTTCGATGACCCGCGCCTGCCGCTGCAGCGCGCCGTAAAGAAGGGGTCTACGGCCCTCGGCATCTTTACCATCATTTCTCTCGCCGTCTGGGGCGGGGCACAAGGTGTCGCCGGGCTTTGGGGCGTTCTCGTCGGCGCTGCCCTCGGCGGCGGCTTTGTCCTGTTTACCGCGCTGTCGGTGCTCTTTACCGCCCACTCGACGCCCTCCACCACCATCGCGGTGGTATTGGGCGGTTGGCTTATCAAGTTGATCGTCCTCATCGGAGTTCTGGCCATTATCCGGGACATGGATTTCTATGACACGTGGGCGCTGTTTCTCACCGTCGTCGTAGCACTCATCGTTACCTTAGGCTCTGAGGTTTGGGCCGTGGTCACCGCCAGGATCACCTACGTGTCCTAATTCGTGCCCACATTAGGGCTTAGCCGTCGCGCACTGGGGTAGTGCGCGACGGCCTTTTTATGCCTGCATGCTGGCATTAATGGAAGTTGGTCACCCCCGAGGAGGTGTGTTGACCTGAGGGTGTGATCAAATGCACGTTTGTGAATTGGGCAGGAATAGCGCGGTTTTGTATGGCAAAAGGCGGAAATGGCGCTATCGGGTGTGGCTTATGGGGCCCCCACGTGCGAAAACTGTTGATCCAGCTGATACGATTTGCAACGGGTTACCGCGGGGTTAAGTGTTGCGCTTGAATCCTGCACGGTAAATCCCTGTCTTGTTCACGCTGATGTGCGACGGAGTCCGTGTTCAAGGCAGAGAGTTTGAGACGTCCATCGCACCACAGAGGCCAGCTATTGGCTGTGTGGCCCGAACACGGGAGAGAACGCTGAGCGTTACAACATTGGCTATGAAAGGGCACTTCCATACGCCCGATCTAGGTGAAGAATTCTTCCCGGGGCAAATTGATGCCGACCATCTGTTTTTCGGCGACTTCGCCGATGGATGGTTCGCGCTTGATCGCCTGATGCTGATTCGCATTTTGATGACGCTAATTGTGGTGATCCTTTTCTGGGCTGCCTTTAAGAACCCTAAGTTGGTTCCTTCTGGCATTCAGAATGTAGGCGAGAATGCGGTCGACTTCGTCCGCGTACATATCGCCGAGGACATTTTGGGTAAGAAGGAGGGAAAGCGATTCCTGCCAATTATCGCTAGCATCTTCTTCGCGGTTCTGTTTATGAACGTCGCGACCGTTATTCCGGGACTTAACGTCTCGCCCAACGGTCGTATTGGTATGCCAATTGTGTTGGCAGCCGTTTCGTACATCGTCATGATTTACGCCGGCGCCAAGCGCTACGGCTTGGGCAAGTTCATTCGCTCCTCCGTAGTGATTCCGAACTTGCCACCGGCACTGCACCTTTTGGTGGTACCGATTGAGTTCTTCTCTACGTTCATTCTGCGACCGGTTACCCTTGCAATTCGTCTCATGGCGAACTTCCTTGCTGGACACATCATCCTGGTTCTTCTCTTCTCTGCTACGAACTTCTTCTTCTGGCAGCTAAATGGTTGGACCGTCCTGTCTGGACTGACCGTGGTCTTGGGCTTGGCTATGAGCCTGTTCGAGATTCTGGTTATCTTCTTGCAGGCGTACATCTTCGCCTTGTTGACGGCGGTGTACATTGAGTTGTCCTTGCACGCTGATTCGCACTAAGGACGAGGTCGACGAGCGCGACCGAGTAATCCACCTAATTACACAACACTGACATTCGGTCCGATACGGACTGAAGATTTTTTACGAAAGGGAACGACTTTCACCATGAACGAAATCATTCTGGCACAGGATGCTGCTACGACGTTCGAAGGCTTCGGCACCATCGGCTACGGCCTGGCTGCTATCGGCCCTGGTATCGGTATCGGCATCGTCGCCGGCAAGACCGTTGAGGCTATGGCTCGCCAGCCGGAGATGGCCGGCCAGCTGCGTACCACCATGTTCCTGGGTATCGCCTTCACCGAGGCCCTGGCCCTTATCGGCCTCGTTGCCGGCTTCCTGTTCTAAAAGTACGAGTTTTCCAAACCGAAACTTTTAAGACGGGAGACCTATGAATAACGTCGTTTATTTCCTTGCAGCAGAGGGCGAGGAGAACCCAGGTTCGGGTAGCTTCTCCGTTCTTCTGCCCAAGAACTATGACATTTTCTGGTCTTTGCTGTGCTTCATCGTAATTCTCTGGTTGTTCTGGAAGTTCGTACTTCCTCGTTACACCAAGTTGCTCGAAGAGCGTGAAGACCGGATTGAGGGCGGCATGAAGCGCGCTGAGGCTCAACAGGCCGAGGCTAAAGCTGCTCTAGAAAAGTACAATGCTCAGCTGGCTGATGCCCGCGCAGAGGCAGCCGAGATCCGCGAGCAGGCGCGCGAGCGCGGCAAGCAGATCGAGGCTGACGCGAAGAGCCAAGCGGAAGAGGAATCCCGCCGCATCGTCGCCAATGGCGAAAAGCAGTTGGAAGCTTCTCGTGCGCAGGTTGTTACTGAGCTGCGTTCCGAAATGGGACAGAACTCCATTAACTTGGCAGAAAAGATTCTGGGCGGCGAGCTTTCTGACGCCTCCAAGAAGTCCTCTACCATCGATGGCTTTTTGTCCGAGCTCGACTCTGTGGCACCGGCCGGAAAGTAGGCAACTATGAAGGCAGCTAGCCGCGAAGCACTCGCGAACTCACAGTCCCGTGTGGATGAAATCCTCGCTGGCGATAAGAACGTCGCTAGTGCAGTCCAAGCGGGCCTAGACATTTTTGAGGTCGTCGACGTTTTGGATGGTGACCGCGAATTGCGCGTGTCCTTCATTGACGTCGCCGCCTCGGCTGAAGCGCGCAAGTCCTTGGCCGAGAATCTCTTTGGCTCCAAGGTTTCTGCCGGTGCCCTGAGCATCCTGCAGGAAGCTGCGGCGAACCAGTGGTCTTCGCCAAAGGACTTCGTCAACGGGCTTGTATCCTTGGGTCGCCGCGCATTGCTGCGCGCCGCCGAGGCGCAGGGCCAGTTGGGCCAGGTCGAAGACGAGCTTTTCCGCTTGGCGCAGATTCTGGACCGCGAGGGCGAGCTTACCCAGCTGCTTTCCGATCGAACTGCTGAATCCGCACGCAAGCGCGGATTGCTGGCAAATGTGCTCTACGGCAAGGTGACGATGTTTACTGAAGCGCTCGCGCTGCAGGCCATCAGCCGCCCAGAGCAGAACCCCATTGATGACGTTGCCGGATTGGCCGATACTGCAGCAGCGCTGCAGGGTCGCACCATCGCGCGCGTAGTCGCTGCGGGTGAATTGAATGAAGGCCAGCAGGCAGTACTCGCTGAGAAGCTGGGCAAAATTTATGGTCGTGCGATGTCCATTCACTCTGAGGTTGACACCAGCCTCCTCGGTGGCATGCGCATCCGCGTCGGCGATGAAATCATTGACGGCTCGACGGCAGGCAAGATTGCCCGCTTCCGTGCCCAGATGGTGTAGCCGAAACGACAGAAACGATTTAAGTAAGTGCTGGAAGATACTACCGAGAGCAGGAAGAACATGGCGGAGCTGACGATCTCCTCCGACGAGATCCGTAGTGCGATTGCGAACTACACCTCGAGCTACTCCGCGGAGGCCTCCCGTGAGGAGGTCGGCGTGGTCATTTCGGCAGCTGACGGTATTGCGCAGGTTTCTGGCCTGCCATCCGTTATGGCGAATGAGCTGCTCGAGTTCCCCGGCGGCGTTATTGGCGTCGCACAGAACCTTGACACTAACTCCATTGGTGTCGTGGTCTTGGGTAACTACGAGTCCCTCAAGGAGGGCGACGAGGTTAAGAGGACCGGCGAGGTCCTTTCCATTCCCGTGGGCGAGGACTTCCTCGGCCGCGTTATTAACCCACTGGGCCAGCCCATCGACGGCTTGGGCCCAATCGAAAGCGAAGAGGAGCGCGTCCTCGAGTTGCAGGCACCTTCCGTGCTGCAGCGCCAGCCGGTTGAAGAGCCAATGCAGACCGGCATCAAGGCTATCGATGCGATGACCCCGATCGGCCGTGGTCAGCGTCAGCTGATCATTGGTGACCGTAAGACCGGTAAGACCGCGGTGACCATCGATACGATTTTGAACCAGAAGGCGAACTGGGAGTCCGGCGACAAGGACAAGCAGGTCCGTTGTATTTACGTCGCCATCGGCCAGAAGGGCTCGACCATCGCCAGCGTGCGCCGCACCCTTGAGGAGCACGGCGCGCTGGATTACACCACCATCGTGGCGGCCCCAGCTTCTGATTCCGCCGGCTACAAGTGGCTGGCACCATTCTCCGGTGCTGCGTTGGGTCAGCAGTGGATGTACCAGGGCAACCACGTCTTGGTCATTTACGATGACTTGACTAAGCAGGCTGAGGCATACCGTGCAATTTCGCTGTTGCTGCGCCGCCCGCCGGGACGCGAGGCCTACCCAGGTGACGTCTTCTACCTGCACTCCCGCTTGCTGGAGCGCGCTGCCAAGCTTTCCGATGACATGGGTGCCGGTTCTATGACCGCACTACCCATCATCGAGACGAAGGCTAATGACGTCAGTGCCTTCATTCCAACCAACGTCATTTCCATTACTGACGGTCAGGTCTTCTTGGAGTCCGACCTCTTCAACCAGGGTGTGCGCCCGGCTATTAACGTCGGTGTGTCCGTCTCCCGTGTTGGTGGTGCGGCACAGACCAAGGGTATGAAGAAGGTTGCCGGTAACCTCCGTCTTGACCTGGCTGCATACCGTGACCTGCAGGCATTCGCTGCTTTCGCATCCGACCTTGACTCTGCGTCCAAGGCGCAGCTGGAGCGCGGTTCCCGCTTGGTTGAGCTGCTGAAGCAGTCCGAGTCGTCGCCACAGCCGGTGGAATACCAGATGGTATCCATTTACCTCGCCGAGGCAGGCATCTTCGACGTCGTTCCCGTCGAAGACGTTCGCCGCTTCGAGGCCGAGGTGCACGAGTACCTCAACGCCAATACTCCAGAGGTCTTTGAGCAGATCGCCGGCGGCAAGGCGCTTAGCGATGAGTCCAAGGAAGCACTCGAGGCTGCAGCCAAGGAGTTCGCTCCTACGTTCCGCACCTCCGAGGGCAACAACTTGGGCACCGAAGAGCCTGTAGATCCTTTGGACGAAAATGACGTGAAAAGCACCGAGCTCAACGTCTCCCGGAAGACGGCTAAGTAGAGTTCAGCTCTCGTAATTAACCGTCTATATGAAAGAAGGGAGGAGAAACGATGGCTAATCTTCGCGAATTACGCGACCGCATCCGGTCCGTGAACTCGACTAAGAAGATCACTAAAGCCCAGGAGCTCATTGCTACCTCGCGCATTACCAAAGCGCAGGCTCGGGTGGAAGCCTCTCAGCCGTACGCGATTGAGCTGACCAACGTCATGAACAGGTTGGCTGCAGCGTCGACGCTAGAGCACCCTATGCTGCGTGAGCGTGAAGACGGCAATGTCGCCGCGATTCTCGTAATCACCTCTGACCGAGGCATGTGCGGTGGCTACAACAACAACGTCTTCAAGAAGGCAGCCCAGCTCAAGGCCCTCCTCGAAAGCAAGGGCTACGAGGTAGTTCGCTACGTCGCCGGCAGCAAGGGCATCGGCCACTACAACTTCCGTGAGGAAGAGGTAGCGGGCAGCTGGGATGGTTTCTCTCAGGACCCAACCTGGGAGGGCACCCACGATGTGCGTCGCCACATGATCGATGGCTTCGTTGCTGGTTCTAAAGGCACTACCAAGGGCCGTGAGGGCCTGCACGCGGAAGGTGAAGGTGCAGGTGTTACCGGCTTTGACCAGGTGCATGTGGTCTACACCGAGTTTGAGTCCATGCTGACCCAAACCGCGCGTGCACAGCAGCTTTTGCCCGTTGAGCCGGTAGTGCAGGGCGAGGAGTACGAGATGGGTGACTCCGCACTGGAGGATCCGGAGCCAGTGGATAACATTTCCGCGGACTTCGAGTTCGAGCCGGACGCGGATACCCTGATGGACGCGCTGCTTCCGCAGTACGTCTCGCGTATCCTGTTTGCTATGTTCTTGGAGGCTTCGGCTTCCGAGTCCGCTGCACGCCGTACAGCTATGAAATCTGCTACTGACAACGCAACCGAGATGGTCAATGACCTGTCTCGTGTGGCCAACCAGGCCCGTCAGGCGCAGATTACCCAGGAAATTTCAGAGATCGTCGGTGGCGCTGGCGCGCTATCTGACAGCGCAGAAAGTGACTAGATTATGACTACAGCTCTGCAAGAGCAGAATGCACAGTCTTCGGCAGTCGCCGGTCGTGTCGTGCGCGTCATCGGTCCGGTGGTGGACGTGGAATTCCCACGCGAGGCACTTCCGGCCCTGTACAACGCACTCCACGTCGAGATTAAGCTCGAAGCTGTGGCAAAGACCGTCACCCTCGAGGTCGCTCAGCACCTCGGTGACAACCTCGTTCGTACCGTGTCCATGGCACCTACCGACGGCCTTGTCCGTGGCGCCGAGGTAGTCGACTCCGGAGAGCCTATCTCCGTTCCCGTCGGCGACGTCGTCAAGGGCCACGTCTTCAACGCCCTCGGTGACTGCCTCGATGAGCCGGGCCTCGGCCGCGATGGCGAGCAGTGGGGCATCCACCGCGAGCCACCAGCGTTCGACCAGCTCGAGGGCAAGACCGAGATCCTCGAAACCGGTATTAAGGTCATTGACCTGCTGACCCCTTACGTAAAGGGTGGCAAGATTGGCCTCTTCGGTGGTGCAGGTGTGGGTAAGACCGTCCTGATCCAGGAAATGATTACCCGTATTGCCCGCGAGTTCTCCGGTACGTCGGTTTTCGCTGGCGTCGGCGAGCGCACCCGTGAGGGCACCGACCTCTTCCTGGAAATGGAAGAGATGGGCGTTCTGCAAGATACTGCACTTGTCTTCGGCCAGATGGACGAGCCACCAGGAGTCCGTATGCGCGTGGCTCTGTCCGGCCTGACCATGGCGGAGTACTTCCGCGATGTGCAGAACCAGGACGTGCTGCTGTTCATTGACAACATCTTCCGTTTCACCCAGGCCGGCTCCGAGGTATCCACCCTGCTGGGTCGTATGCCTTCCGCCGTGGGTTACCAGCCAACCTTGGCTGATGAGATGGGTGTGTTGCAGGAGCGCATTACCTCCACCAAGGGTCGTTCCATTACCTCTCTGCAGGCCGTTTACGTGCCTGCCGATGACTACACTGACCCGGCCCCAGCTACGACCTTCGCCCACTTGGATGCGACGACCGAGCTGGACCGTGCCATTGCTTCCAAGGGTATTTACCCAGCAGTGAACCCGCTGACCTCTACCTCTCGTATCCTCGAGCCAGGCATTGTGGGCGAGAAGCACTATGAGGTAGCACAGCGCGTCATCGGTATTCTGCAGAAGAACAAGGAACTGCAGGACATCATCGCCATCCTTGGTATGGACGAGCTGTCTGAAGAAGACAAGGTGACCGTGCAGCGTGCCCGCCGTATTGAGCGCTTCTTGGGCCAGAACTTCTTCGTTGCGCAGAAGTTCACTGGCCTGGAGGGTTCTTACGTGCCGCTGCAGGACACCATCGATGCCTTCGAGCGCATCTGCAACGGTGAGTTTGACCACTACCCAGAGCAGGCCTTCAACGGCTTGGGTGGCTTGGACGACGTCGAAGCTGCATACAAGAAGTTGAACGAGAAGTAGGGAGAGGCACATGGCTGACATCACCGCCGAATTGGTTTCCGTCGAGCGCTCATTGTGGTCTGGTCAGGCCTCCATAGTGACGGCTGAGACCACCGAGGGTGAGATCGGCGTGCTTCCCGGTCACGAGCCTGTGATCGGTCAGTTGATCGACAATGGCGTAGTGACCATCCACCCAGTTGATGGCGCGCGGCGCGTTGCCGCCGTCCAGGGTGGCTTCCTCTCCGTTACCCAGGACAAGATTACCGTCCTCGCTGATTGGGCCATCTGGTCCGATGAGGTGGATGAGGCCAAGGCGGAAGAGGATTCCTCTTCGGCTCATGAGCTCACCAAGTCCCGCGGTGAGGCTGCATTGCGTGCACTTCGCCGCGCAGCAAAGGCTGAATAAACCTTGGATTGGTAGGAGAGGGCAGCAATAGCCGCCCTTCCTGCTCTCAGAAAAGCGCACTGGAATTTATCCGGTGCGCTTTTTCACGTTTTCTTTGCCTTTGCCTATTGGCGCAGAAGCGGAATCAGGCGCTACAATCCAAATAAATGTTCTTTCACTAACCAAGGATGGCGTGTGGAGCCCATGAATTCGACGGTTATCTCGGTGGTCCTGTGGGCCTTAGCGTTGGTGGTATTGCTAGTAGTTCTGCTGGCGGCCCTGCGATTTTTTACTCTGCGCTCGCGCGGAACCGCGGTGTTGCTGCGCTCAATGCCGGCGAAGGATAGCTTTTCTTGGCGCCATGGCGTGCTGCGCTATACCGGCGAAGTCGTGGAATATTTCAAGCTGCGCTCTGTATTTCCGCGCTATAACCTGTGGTTTAACCGCCTCGACATCACCATTTTGAACTCCCGTTCTTTGGATGATGACGAGGCTTCTTTCATGTCTGATGCCACCGAAGTGGTGCACTTTAGCACCGGGGATGCGGAATACGAGCTGGCTTCCGATTCCCGCGGGATTATGGCTTTCGAAGCTTGGGTCGAGGCGGCGCCGTCCAAGCGGCAACAGCGCTTTGATTACCAGCAGTTGCGAGAGCGAGCCACCCGGCAGTCCAAGCGCCAATAGCAACAGGCTAGGGTAGTAGCCATGCGCTTAGTAATCGCCCGTTGTTCAGTTGATTACGTGGGACGGCTCGACGCCCACCTGCCCTTGGCGGACCGCCTGCTCATTGTCAAGGCAGACGGCTCGGTATCGGTGCATGCCGATGACCGCGCGTACAAGCCCCTGAATTGGATGACGCCGCCGTGTACGGTGCAGGAATCCGTCATTGAGGACGTGGATGGCAATGACACGGGTGAGGTCTTGTGGCTAGTGGAAAACCCTAAGGGTGAACAATTGCGCATTACGATTGCGGAAATCCACGAGGACATCTCCTATGACATGGGCGAAGATCCAGGCCTAGTAAAAGACGGTGTGGAGGCGCACCTGCAGGAGCTATTGGCCGAAAAGATCGACACGCTGGGCTCCAATTTCACCCTCGTGCGCCGCGAGTATCCCACGGCCATTGGCCCAGTAGACATCATGGCTAAAGATGCCGATAACCGGAATGTCGCCGTGGAGGTCAAACGCCGCGGTGGGATTGACGGGGTCGAGCAATTAACCCGCTATCTGGAACTGCTCAACCGCGATGAGTTAATCGCCCCGGTATCTGGTATCTTTGCGGCGCAAGAAATTAAGCCGCAGGCCCGAACGCTGGCTGAAGACCGCGGGATCCGGTGCGTGGTTCTGGACTATCAGGAGCTGCGCGGACTCGAGTCGAAAGAATTGCGGTTGTTTTAATGCCCCGGCGAAATAGGCGAAAACCACAGGAATTCCGGCCACTGCCCAAGGACGGCTCCATCTTCTTTGGTTCGCAGACGGTCGAGGGGCCGAGCTGGACCCACGGGGAGCCTTATATAATGCGGCATATTGGCTCCGCGCGGGCGCAAAAATTCTATATTTGCCCGGGGTGTAATCAAAATATTCCGCCTGGGGTTGCCCACATCGTCGCCTGGCCGCGCGATACCGGCAGGCAGGGCGATGACCGCCGTCATTGGCACCGGCACTGCTGGGAGCGAAGGTAGACTTGCGGGCATGATTGTTGCATTTTCAGTAGCACCCGCAGTGGTGGATAATGATTCCGGCGAGATGGCCGATGCCGTGGCGGAGGCGGTCCGCGTGGTGCGGGAATCAGGTCTGCCTAATGAAACCAACGCCATGTTCACCCTTTTAGAAGGCGAGTGGGACGAGGTTTTCGGCACGATTAAAAAGGCCACCGAAGCGGTGCGTGCGGTATCGCCGCGTACCTCATTGGTTATTAAGGCTGATATCCGCGAAGGCGTGAAGAATCAACTGACAGATAAAGTAGACGCCGTGAATCGGCGTTTAGCTAAGGAGGATTAATGACTTCTGCGAATAATGCTTATGTTGGCGGCGCCCTCGATCTCAGCCAGGTCAAGGCGCGTGCGGAAGCTCGCCAGCAGGCACAAGAGCAGCCGGCGGCTGGGCAGTCTAGTGGAGTCCAGCCATTTTTTACCGTCACCGAGGCGAATTTTGAGACCGAGGTGGTGCGCCGCTCCACTGAGGTACCGGTCGTCGTCCTCATCGGCACCTCGCGCTCTACGCAGTCCGACCAGCTGAAGCAGGACCTGCAGGAACTAGCTACGGCTGGCAACCTTAGCTTCCTCGTAGGCTACGTGGATGCGGATGCTACTCCACAGGTGGCGCAGGCTTTCGGCGTGAAGAACCTACCTACCGTGGTTGCCATTGGCGCCGGTCAACCGCTGACCAATTTCGAGGGAGCCCAGCCAAAGGATGCTCTCAAGCAGTGGCTGGATAGCTTGGTAGAAAACGTCGGACCGCAGCTCAAGGGACTTGAGTCTGCACCGGTCGCAGCGGAAGAGGAAGAAGAGGACGACCCTCGCCTGCAGGAGGCAGAATCTTTCCTGAACTCCGGCGATTTCGATGGTGCGATTAAGGTTTATGAATCCATCTTGGAAGCGGAACCGGATAATACGCAGATTAAGCAGGCCCGAGACACCACCAAGCTTCTTAAGCGGTTGGATCCAGCAAACCAAACCGAGGACCCGATTGCTGCTGCAGATGGGGATAAGGGGGACATCGATAAGCAAATGCGCGCCGCTGACGCAGAAGTGGTGGCAGGTGCCCCAGAAACGGCCTTTGACCGCCTCATTGAGACCATGAAGGTCACTGCCGGCGATGAGAAGGCGCAGCTCAGGGAACGCCTGCTCGAGCTCTTCGGCCTTTTTGCCGGCAATGATCCGCGCGTTCTTGAAGCGCGCACGAAGCTGGCAAGCGCGCTGTATTAAAGTCGGCGGAGTTGTGTCAATTACTGCGGGCGGTGAATAGATCAGTCACAATGGAAGGCGTGAACGACGTAACCCCAACTGATCAAGACTGGCTCATCGACTTCCGCGGCGTGGAGCTTCGCCGCGGTGGCAAGAACTTGGTAGGGCCCGTGGACTGGCAGGTCGAGCTCGATGAACGCTGGGTCATCATCGGGCCGAATGGTGCCGGAAAGACCTCCCTGGTACGCATGGCGGCCGCGGAGGAATTTCCTTCCAACGGCACGGCCTTTTTGATGGGCGAGCAAATTGGCAGGACCGATATGCGTGACCTGCGCGCACTGATTGGTCTGTCCTCTGCCGCCGTGCAATCGCGCATTCCCGCGGATGAGCGGGTCTACGACCTCGTTATTTCCGCCGGTTATGCGGTTTTGGGTCGGTGGCGCGAAGAGTACCAAGACATGGACTTTTCCCGCGCCGATGACATCTTGGCCCAAGTCGGTGCCAGCCACTTGAAGGATCGCACGTGGGCCACGCTTTCGGAAGGCGAGAAGAAGCGCGTCATCCTCGCCCGCGCTTTGATGTCCAATCCGGAGCTGCTGATCCTGGATGAGCCTTCTGCCGGCATGGACCTCGGCGGGCGCGAGGACCTCGTGGGGTACTTGGGCGATCTCGCGATGGATCCGGATGCCCCAGCCATCGTCATGATTACCCACCACGTGGAAGAAATACCGTATGGCTTTACCCACGCGATGCTTCTGGATGAAGGCAAAGTGGTAGCAAAGGGTCTCATTAACTCCGTGCTGACCTCGGAGAACCTGTCCCAGGCCTTCCACCAACCCATCCAAGTGGATCGCATTGGGCAGCGATACTTTGCCCGCCGGACATCTTAATGACCAACGAGATTCATGACCAGCTCGATGCGATCGACGCCAGCGATACCACCGGGTTTAACGGTGGGCGCATGGCGGCTACTGTGCTCTTGCTTCGCGATGGCCCCGGAGGGCTCGAGGTCTGGGTGCAAGAACGCGTAAGCACCATGCGGAACTACCCGGGCCATGCCGTATTTCCTGGCGGTGGGGTAGACCCGCGCGATTTCCCGCCGCGTTCGTGGGATTCCGGAGAGTTGTGGGCCGGAAAATCTGTCGTGTCTATGGCGCGGCGGATGGGCGTGACCAAGTACAAGGCCCACGCCTTGGTCTTTGCCGCGGCCCGCGAGCTCTTTGAGGAATCCGGTACGCTGTTTGCGATCCGGGATGACGGCACGATTTCTAATGCGCGCCGCTATCACCGCGAACGTAGGCTCTTAGAAGACCACACCATTTCTTTTACCGAGTTTCTTAGCAATAACGGGATGCGCGTCGATGCCGACAT
Organism: Corynebacterium sp. KPL2734; assembly: GCF_040225595.1. Lineage (NCBI taxonomy): Bacteria > Bacillati > Actinomycetota > Actinomycetes > Mycobacteriales > Corynebacteriaceae > Corynebacterium > Corynebacterium sp. KPL2734. The sequence continues at coordinate 50,789 of NZ_JBEHFO010000004.1, forward strand.
GCTCCTTCCATGGGCCCGGTGGGTGGGGCAAAGCAAAAACCATTGGTTCGATACTTTTTTCTTCGTCGGTCTGCTACCGAGCGGGCAGGAGCCTGACGGGGACACGCATGAGGCCGATGACGCTGGCTGGTTTTCGCCGCAGCTTATCTTGGAGGGCTGGCGTGCCGGACTCGTCCGTCTCGTAGTTCCCACGTGGGCGCAAATGCAACGGTTATGCAAGTACTCCACCGTCCAAGAGGTGCTTGATGATGCCTCTTCGTCCGACCTTCGCCCCGTTATCGGCGACCTCCGCGACGATCCGCAATACGCGGAATATTTCGCGACCACCCCTACAGAGCGAATATGAGCTTTAACATTGATGAAGTCCGTTTCTTAAGCGAGCATAACGCCGAACTTTCCAGCTGGGACTTGGAGCTGAGCAAGGCTTCGCAGCTGAAGGATCTGGAAAAGCTGAAAGCGGCCTACGGCGATTATGCGCGCTGCGCCATGGAGCTACTTACTGCCCGGCGGGGCGGAAAGCTGCCTGAGACCTGGCTTATGGATGCCGATTCTGCCCAGCAAGCCACCCCGCTGCCAGTTGCGCGCTTTCGCTCAGAATTCCTGCAGCAGAAAGGGATGCGCACCGTCCACGATGTCACGTGTTCCATCGGCACTGAAGGCTACGGATCGAGCCTTGACTATTTCGGCTCCGATATCGACGCCTCGCGCATTGCCATGGCCCGGCATAATTTGGATTCTGACTCGTTTTTTCAAGCAGATGCGCTCACTACGACCACTACGGCTGATGTCATTATCGCCGATCCCGCCCGCAGGAAGGCAGGGCGGCGGATTTCCCGCCCGGAGGATTTGCTGCCACCGCTGCCGGACCTAATCGCTGCGCACAGGGACGCACACCTGGCCATCAAGTGCGCACCCGGTCTCGATTTCAGTGACTGGGACGGATTGGTCACCGTAAGCAGCGTCAATGGAGCAGTTAAGGAGGCGTGCCTCTACACACCTGGCCTCGGCACGGGCAGGCACGCGGTGATGATTCAGGGCGAGTCAGTTGACGTCCTCACGGATGAAGAGCACAACCTGCCAGAGGCGGGCGAGATCGGTACGTATCTCATTGACCCCGATGGGGCAGTGGTGCGCGCGGGCCTCGTGCAGCATTATGCGGCGCGCGAAGGATTGTGGCAGATCGATCCGCGGATTGCGTACCTAACAGGGGATCGCATCCCGCAGGGAATGTCGGGATTTCCATTCATAGAAAAGGTCCCCCTAAAGCGCCTAAAATCGGTACTAAAATCTTATGATGCAGGCAGCCTAGAAATCCTTGTGCGCGGCGTAGACGTGGACCCTGATCAGCTAAGAAAGCAGATGAAGTTGAAGGGATCGCGGCCATTCGCGGTCATCATTACGCGAATTGGCTCACAGGGTATCGCGTTGCTTTGCCAACCCCGAGTATTATCGTCCGAAGAGAATTACGCAACATAAATCTATCGGAAAGGTGAGTGCCCCCAATGCCAACGATTGTGGCTCTGGTCAAGCATGTACCGGATACGTGGTCCACCAAATCTCTGGAGGATGACCACACCCTGGATCGCACCTCCGTGGACAACATCATTGATGAGATTAATGAATACTCCGTGGAACAGGCGCTACGCCTGCGCGATGATAATCCGGATGAAAACTACCGTGTTGTCGCTTTAACGATGGGCCCCGCACAAGCAGACGAGGCCCTCCGCAAGGCCCTTGCGATGGGTGCAGATGACGCGGTCCTCGTATCTGACGACGCACTGGCCGGCGCCGATGCACTGTCTACCGCGTGGACCCTGAACGCAGCGATTAACACGCTAGAGGATGTCCAACTGATCACCTTGGGCAATGAGGCTTCCGATGCCTCGACCGGAACGCTGGCTGGATTGCTCGCTGAATACCGCCAACTGCCCGCCTTGACCGAGCTGCACCAGGTAGAACTTTCGGGCAGCGCGGTAAAAGGCAGCCGCGAAGACGCCCGCGGAACCTGGGAGCTCGAGGCCGCCCTTCCTGCGATTGTGTCCGTCACCGATAAGGCTGATAAACCGCGCTTCCCAAACTTCAAGGGGCTTATGGCCGCTAAGAAGGCAGAAATCACCACATTGAGCGTGGCCGACCTAGGCATTGATGCCATTGCACCAACCACGACGGTCACTTCTTCTTCTAAGCGCCCACCGCGCACGGCCGGCGAGGTTATCTCGGAGCCACAGCCGCAGGATGCTGCGAAGAAGATTGCTGACTTCCTTGCCGCAAAGAACTTGATTTAGGAGTAGAAATGTCTCACGTTTACGTACTTGTTGAACACGATGCAGACAGCATTCTCCCCGTTACCGGTGAGCTCATTACCGCCGCACGCGAATTGGGGACGGTGTCTGCGGTGGTCGTCGGAAAGCAGGCAGATTCCTTCGATGCCGAGCTAGCCGCCCTCGGCGCCGCCCAGGTGGTGCAGGCAACGGCGGAGGATTATGACCAGCGCCTGGTGACCCCCGAGGTTGATGCTTTGCACGCCCTGGGCGCAGCCAATCCGGCGCCCATCGTTCTGGCCGCCAGCCCGACGAATAACGAGATTGCGGGCCGCTTGTCCGCCCGCCTTGCTTCCGGTGCGCTCGTCAATGTGGATTCCATTGAGGCGGATGGGTCTGCAACGATGACCATTTTCGGCGGCACCTACGAGACCACTTCGCAGGCCACTGGCAGCTGCCCGATTTATACCCTGCAGCCGGGTTCCGTTGCGGCGGAGCCCCAGCAGGTGGAAACTCAGGCGGCCCCAATGCCACTGCCTGCGGCAACCGAGAAGGATGTCAAGGTTAATTCCTTTACTCCGGCCGAGAAGTCCGCCCGTCCCGAGCTCACCGCAGCCAAGGTTGTGGTTTCTGGCGGCCGCGGCGTCGGCGATAAGTTCGGCGAGATCGTAGAGCCGCTTGCCGATGCCCTCGGTGGCGCCGTCGGTGCCACCCGCGACGCCGTCGATGAAGGCTTCTACGACGCTACCCACCAGGTGGGCCAGACAGGCGTGACCGTGTCGCCAGATCTCTACATTGGTTTGGGCATTTCCGGTGCCATTCAGCACACCTCGGGCATGCAGACCTCCGGCACCATCGTGGTGATTAACCAGGACCAAGATGAACCGTTCTTCCAAATCGCCGATCTCGGCGTCGTCGGAGACCTGCACGAAATCGCCCCAGCTTTGACCGAGGAATTGAAGGTGCGCCAGTAATGCCGCACTATTTCGACTACGCAGCAACCCAGCCGATGCGCCAATCCGCCATCGACGCATGGGTTGCCGCCTCCGGATCGCTCAACTCCAGCGCGCAGTACGCCTCTGGCCGTAGGGCCCGCTCCGTGCTTGACGATGCCCGCGAGAAAGTCGCCTCCCTCCTTGGGTGCGAACCCATCGAGGTCATTTTTACCTCCTCTGGGACCGAGGCGGATAATATCGCTATCCAGGGGCTTTTTGCGGCGGGAAATACCAACCGCATCATCTCGACGGATATTGAGCACCCAGCGGTGCGCGATACCGTGAGCAAGCTTGCCCAGGGTGGCGCCACCGTGGATCTGCTCCCTGTGGACCGCAACGGGCATATCAGCGATGGGGGCGCCTTCGCGGAACCTGCCGACCTTGCCACCTGCATGTGGGCCAATAACGAAACCGGTGCGATTCAGCCCATCGAGGATCTCGCATCCCTCGCGCAACAATCCGGTATTCCCATGCACGTGGATGCGGTGCAGGTAGCGGGCAAGCTGCCCATCAATTTTGCGGAATTGGGCATCACAACGCTTGCCGCCAGCGCCCACAAATTTGGTGGCCCGCGCGGTATTGGCGTGCTTTTGGCCAAGCGCACCCCTGCGCCGCAGCCGATTTCCTACGGAGGCGGGCAAGAACGCGGACTTCGCCCTGGCACGGTAGACGTAGCTAGCGCCTCCGCGCTCGCCGCTGCGTTGGAGGAGTCGATCGCGGAAAGCGCTGCCGAGGGCGAGCGCATCGCTGTCCTCAGGAATAAGCTGCGGGATGGGATCCTCTCATCCATCGACAACGTTGTAGTGAATTCCACCGAGCCATGCTTGCCGTCGCACCTACACGTTTCTTTCCCCGGCACCGATGGCGATAGCCTCATCATGTTGCTGGATTCGCTGCAGATTGAGGCATCGACTGGCAGTGCCTGCAGCGCAGGCGTCAACCGCATGTCCCATGTGCTTTCTGCAATGGGTGTCAGCGAGGAAGAAGGAATTGGGTCCCTCCGGTTCACTCTGGGACGCCTTACTTCCGAAGACGATGTGGATTACGTGCTCGCGCATTTACCAGAGGTCGTCGCCCGAGCCCGCACGGTTTAAGTATCAGCCCTTTCTTTGGCAGCATTCCGCCGGGCGGCGATTGCCTGGGCAACGGTCAGTGCCCAGTTCCTATTCTTCGTCGCTAGCGGACCCTGCGGTTCATCGTATTCCCACCGTCCGTCTTGGAAGAGCCAGATGATATCCCCGCTGTGCGGATCCATGATGTAAAAGGCGCTTTTATCCGTCTTTACGTTGTGGTGGTGCTGGCACAGCGAGGCTAAATTTCCAGCCGTCGTCTTTCCTCCCTCTGAGAAATCGATCCGGTGGTCTTTTTGGCACCTGTAGGCTGGGCGGTTGCACCCAGGCCAGCGGCACACACCATCGCGGCCTTCCACATAGGCACCGATGAGCGGCGGCGTGGAGTAGGCCGGGCTTACCCTTGTTGCCGCTTGGTCCATGTCCCGGGTAGTGGTCGGTGTTAGACGGTCAGCGGTATCTGGGTGAACCCACCCGTAGCCCTGGATAAATCCTGGAGCCGCTTTTACGTCGCTGGCGCGGTACATATAAAGGTGTACCTGAGATTTATCTTCGATGGTTCCGAGGATCAGCTGGGCCAGTGCATCGGCCTTACTGAGTCCGTGCCCTTCCGAAGTACGCTGAACAACCTCGTCAATGAGGATGAGTGTATCTTCATCGAACTCTACGTTTAACCCTGCTCGTCCGCCCGCGGTGGGGTAGATGAAATAGGAGTCATTTCGCCCGTCTTCTTCCTCGGATTCCTTATCACCTGTGGTGTCTGGGGATTCCATGGTGATAAGCCCATTGAGTTTTCGGCGAAGGGCAGCATTTGATGGAAAGTTTTGACCCGGCTTTGTGGGAGTCAGGTATTTTTCCAATTCGGCGTCTATGCGTTGAAGGACGCCGCTGTCTACTTCGCCAAGTTTGCTTAAGACCGCATCAATGGTGATAAGCCGAGAGAAGTCGAGGAAGTAGTAGGTTTCCTGCAGCAGTTTTGTGCGTGGCAATTCCTCTAAGCGGTATAGCGCCATGGTGATATCCCTCGTGCGCCGTTCGCTTAAGCCGGTGCGACCTGCCAGCGTATGACACGCAATATTGAGATCATCTTCTAAACTTGGTCGAATTTCCTTCCAGAGTAGGTAGTCGGATTTTCTATTACACGTGGCACTAACTGCTATGTCATCGTGTGGATCAGTGATGAGGTAGTAGGGTTCCATGGCGATTATCCCCCGAGTTTCGCACTAAGTTTCTAATGTTCATAGGTTTACCATAAGTTACCCGTTTGACTCCCGCAAGCCGAAAAGCGAATATGTGTTCTAAATGGTACATTTCCGAAAAACTGGATAGGGGAGTGAAAAATTCCCATGCATGGTACGCGTGTTGCAAATGTGGTTAGTGTGAATGATTGTTAGACTCTCCCGCATGACAACTATGAGGGCACTCCGCAAGAGCATCATCGCGGTTATCGCTGCAGTTGCAGTCACGGTGAGCGGGACCGCTGCCGCGCAGGCAGCATTGGGAAACAGCGCACCGAAAGGCATCGATATTGCTGCCCACCAGCACCCCGGTGGCATGCCTATTGACTGGAATAAGGTGAAATCTGACGGCCAGTCCTTCGCCTTTGTTAAGGCCACCGAGGGTGGGGACTGGATTAACCCGCACTACGTTAAAGACATCCAAGCGGCCAATGCGCACGGCCTGAAGACTGGCGCATACCACTATGCGCGCCCAGCTGGCGATGCGAAGACGCAGGCGGCTAACTTTGCGGCGCAGATTGCGTTGGCGCCGAATCAGACGTTGCCGCCGGTGCTTGATATCGAGGTCTCCGAGGGCAAGTCGGCCTCCCAGTTGGAGAGCTGGATCGAGGAATTTACCTCCGAGCTCAAGCGCCTGACCAACCGCACCCCAATGATTTATACCTACAAGTACTTCTGGATGGGCGAGATGAATAACTCCCAGAAGTTCTCCAATATGCCACTGTGGTTGGCGGCATACCAGGATGAAGCCCCGGATCCAGTGGGTGGGTGGAAGAACCTGTCCTTCTGGCAGCGCTCTGGATCGGGCAAGGTCGCTGGTATTCCTACCGATGTGGACTTGAACCTCTTTAATGGCTCGAAGCAGCAGCTAGAGTCTTTTAGCGGCGGCAATTACGTCGATATCGGCGGCGCGCTCGATAGCCTCGTCCTCGACGATGGTGTGGACCTTAGCTCCGATAGCACGCCGGTGATTGGTGCAATCTTCGCCCTTGCGGCTGGCCTCATTGCAATGCCCCAGCTTGCCGATGCCGCCAAAGACGCCGGCCTCGATGCCCAGGCTGCTGAGGGCTTGGCGGCCTTTGTGAAGGCCTTGGAAGACGAGGACGCTCTACCTCTGAAGCAACTTGGCAAGATGGCGGTCGGTGATTTCACCGTCGGCGACTTGGCACTACTGCTTGACAACGCGGGCCATGTCAATGGCGTCGACAAGGGCGAAGTTTCCGGCAACCAAGTCGAAGAAGCTAAGGATGCGGCGAAGAAGGCCGGTGCTGACGTGCCGGACTTCGATGCCGATCAAGTAGCTGACTTGCTCAATCGCGTGCTGAAGTAGCTCCCGCAAAGAATTTACGGGTCCAGCTTTCATCCTTAAAGTGTGCGGGAACGGCCCCGCCTAAGAGTGCCTTTGCCAGTTGAGCAGCTTGTACCGAGCCCTCAGCTGGCAGTTGTGTATCTGAAGCCAGTAAGATGATGTTTCCATATCGGCGCCCCTTGAGCATGGGCGGGTCAGCGATTACAGCGAGGTGATCGAAGACCTCAGAAAGCCCGGCCAATTCTTTCTTCGCCAATTGGAGGTCCGAGTGATCGCCGCAGTTGGCCACATAAAGGCCGCCGGCAGACAGGGACAATTTGGCCGCTTGGAAAAACTCCGCCGTCGTTAGATTTTTCGGGGTGGTGTCCCCAGAGAAGACATCGCGGATAATGATATCGCGGCTGGCGGGCAGAAAACCTTCGGTTTCCTTTCGGGCATCGCCGGCACGGATCTTGACGGTGGGAGAACGGGGGACATCGAAAAGCTCGCGGACTAATTCGCCCAGCTTGGCATCAAGCTCGACTACCGTATGGCGGCTGTCCGGCCAAAGGTCGGCGAAGTAGCGCGGGAGTGAGCAGCCGGCCCCGCCGAGGTGGGTAACGCGCAGCTTATTAGGGGAGACCGTATTAAGCTGTTCTACCGCCGCTGCGATCCAGCGCATATATTCAAAGTCGAGTTCCTGCGGCTCGCCCAGCACGATATGGCTGCTAGGAACGCCATTGACGTTAAGGATATAAGCTCCGTCGCTGAATTCATCCGGTACGACCTCGGCGGTGCCGGTGGATATCTCGTAGGTCCCGGTGATGCCTGACCTGTTCGCAGCTCGCTTTCTACCCATGGGATTCAAGCTTAGGGAATGGAATCGATTTAAGCTGCGTTGGGGCAAGGGAGTACACTTTCGGGCCTGTAGTCGAGGTATTTAAAGGGGAATGCAATGCGAGTATTGGTAGCAATGTCTGGCGGCGTGGACTCATCTGTCGCCGCCGCCCGTGCGGTGGAGGCTGGCCACGATGTCGTCGGCGTGCACCTGGCCCTGCATAAGGACGCGCAGCAAACGCGCGAAAAGGCCCGCGGCTGCTGTTCGTTGGAGGATTCCGCCGATGCCCGCCGCATTTGCGATAAGTTGGGCATTCCGTTTTATGTGTGGGACTTTTCGGAGGAATTCAAGGAAGAGGTCATCACGGACTTCGTGGATTCCTATGCCCGCGGTGAAACCCCGAATCCCTGCCTGCGCTGCAATGAGAAGATTAAGTTCCGCGCGCTGCTGCAAAAGGGCATGGCTCTAGGCTTTGATGCCGTTGCGACCGGCCACTACGCCACCCTTGATGATGATGGCTACATGCGCCGCTCCAAGGATGAGAATAAAGACCAGTCTTATGTGCTCGGCGTTATTTCCGCTGAGGAGCTGGAGCACTGCTTTTTCCCCATCGGTGATACCCCCAAGCCGCAAATCCGCGAAGAGGCTGCGGCACACGGTTTTTCCACAGCGAAGAAGCCGGATTCTTATGACATCTGCTTCATTCCAGACGGAAATACCCAGCAGTTCCTTGGATCACGGATCGGCCTTCGCCCCGGCATGATCGTGGACCAAGAGGGAACGGAGCTTAAGGAACATGATGGCGCGTGGAACTACACCATCGGCCAGCGCAAGGGCTTGGACATCAAGGCCCCGGCCGCTGATGGCCGCCCGCGCTACGTCACCGATATCGATGCTGCAACGGGCACGGTGACCGTCGGCGCGCGCGAGGACCTGGCGGTCACCGCCATTCGCGCCGATCGCCTGAAGTACCTGCACCCTGGCATGGATGGCGACTTCGAGTGCGAGGTGCAGGTCCGCGCGCACGGTTCCGTCGTGCCGTGTATCGCGCATGTGGACCGCGCCGCAGATTCGATGCGCTTGGAACTCCAGGAACCGCTGTCTGGGGTGGCGCGCGGTCAGGCTGCGGTGCTGTACTTGCCTTCCCCAGATGATCTGGGCGATATCGTCATCGGTTCCGGCACTATTTGCGAGACCGTGTAAATGACCGGCTTTGCACTTGGGCCCATGCCCGGTACCTCCATGGTGGAGGCCGCCGACATCATCATGGGAGAGACCGAGCTCCCCGCGCTCCCGCAGCTCCCGCAGCGTGGCCTTGGCTCCGATGCGGTGGGGCGAACCGCCAGCATGCTTGAGGCCATTTCCCTTGACCGCGGCCCGCGTTCGTGGCGCATGACGGCGCGGCCGCAGCTGTTGACCCGTCGCACGTGGGATCGCCTCGAGCGTGACCTCGACGAGGTACAGCAGGTCTGGGGAGAGACCGTGCCTCGCATCAAGGTGCAGGCGCTCGGCCCGTGGTCGCTGGCGGCCAGCATTGAGCTTGCCGATGGCCACCGCGTTCTTAGTGACCGCGGTGCCTTCGCCGAGCTTTCTGAAGCCCTTCTTCATGGGCTGCGCGCGCATGCAGACGATGTGGCACGCCGCTTCCACGGCGAGGTTGTGGTGCAGCTTGATGAACCTTTGCTTGCGGATATCGTGGCTGGACGTATCCCAGGCACCACGGATTTTGATTCTATCCCCGCTGTGGCTGACGAGGTAGCGCTAGAAACTCTGCTCGGCTTTGACGCGGACTACCTGCATTCCCCGCCGCTGTGGTCCATTGCTGGTGCCGCAACGACCTTCCTCGTCGATTTCCATAGCCCTCGTTATCGCCTCGATACCCCTGAGCATTTCGATGGCTTGGGAGAGCACTTGAGCGAAGGCCATCGCATTGGTGTGGGGATTTCCGGATCGGATGCCCGTGCCGAGGCTATCGCGCTGGCCAAGCATCTCGACCGCATCGGCATGCCACGCGAACTTTTGGTTGATCGCTTTGATGTGTATCCCGTGCAGGCCTCTGCCCGAACCCTGCGTTCGGTGACGGAGACCTCGTCCATCCTTGTCCGGGACGCCGGTGACCTTTAATCCACTCGACCCAAGCTATCGGTGGCTGTGAAATAGGCCTCCATGTAGGGAATGACGAATCTAAGCTGGCCGTGACCGGTGGGTTCGATGAGATCGGCATCGATAAGCCGCTGGCGCGTGGCCGATAGGGACCGCACCGTGCGGTCGTGGTGTGCGGCGATAGCTTGAATTTCTGCAGTGTCGTTGTCCATGACAGCACTCATGGCTTCAAGGAAGCGGCGCTGTGCGGGTGGGAGCGTGAGGGTGGCGGGCTGGTGCACTTGTGTGCCTAGGACGGATATCGCCTCGGCCGAGATGGCTTGGACAGTGTTTTCTTCTATGTGGGTCGTGCCAGAGCGCTGTGCGTGGGCCCACGCCAGTGATCCGACGAGCTGAACCAGGTAGGGATAGCCTCGAGATAGCTCCACGGCGGCGGAGACTGCGTCTGCACTGAAGTCGAGGCCCGAGTGTGCGGCGGTTTCCTTAAATGCAACGGTAGCGTTGGCGGGTGACAGCGGGCCCAGCACAAACTTTTGCGCGCGGCGCAGAAAGGTTACTCCGGGCAGCTCCAGCAGCCGGTTAATGCCCTGTGGCAGGCCGGCTACGACGATGGCGACATCGAGTTCATCGCGCACTAAGTCTTGGTAAGTAACGGCCAAGGAGGCCAATTCTTGGGCATCGGCATCTTGGACTTCATCGATGGTAAGGAGCACACCTGCACCCTTGAGTTGGGCTAGTAATTCGCGTAGCCGGGTATTTAAGGTGGGCTTATAGGCTTCATCCGTGTTGTGTTCGATTCCTATGGAACCAAGGCCGCCGATTCCAATGCGGTTGACTTTGTGCTTATCTGCCGGCGCAAGCGTGTCCATGATGCGGGGGATGGTGGTCTCGACGAGTTCTTCCACCATGGCGCTGCGGCCGGAGGCGCGCAGCGTAATCCATCCGCGGGCGGCGGCGATGTCCTCCAACTCGTTGAGGAGGACCGTCTTGCCAATACCACGGGCGCCGCTAATGACGAGTGAGCGACCGGGGTGTCCAGGTTGGGCATCAAGCGCTGCGCGAAGAGTATCGAGGACCGCGGTGCGGCCGACCCAAAACAGCGGTGGGACGCCAAATGTGGGGCGGAAGGGGTTCTCGTGAAAGGACATAGTCTCCATCGTAGTCCAGCCGGAGATTTGGGAGACTTTTTAGCAACCGGAGATTTGGGAGACTTTTCGCTCTTGTGTGGGCGCCTTGCTTGTTGCCTGCAAGGTTAGGTGCGTCTTGCAGCAGGGCTGGTGGCACCCCACGTCATGGCTCCCACATGGAGGGCGAAGGAGCCGACCAGTGCATACCACCAGTAAAAATGCACGGAGGTGTACCAGGGTAAGGCGTGGCCTAAGAAGATGATGATGACGGCGGTCAGGACCGCCCCAAAGACGCGGGATGCCGTCGAGCCGGGTTTCTTTAAAGCTTTCCATGCGGCCCAGAGTTCGGAGGCGATGAAAACGGCGAGGATAATGGTGCTAGGCATGGTGTTTCCTTAAAGCTCAGCGAAGAGTGTGTGGCCAAGTTCTTCGGTACCGGCGAGCGAATCGTTGTTTGCAAATGCAGCTCGCTTTGTCTTTGGGTCGATGATGAGCATGGTGGAATAGCCGTAGGTTCCGCCGTTATGCCAAAAGCCGGTGCCGTCATCGTTCTTCTGCCATCCGTATGCGGGATCGCCGTGTGCCATAAACCACTCTGCGAACTTAGCCATATCGCTCGCGGTTGAGCGGATCGCCCCTGCAGGCGCCGAACCATCCATCTCCCAAGGCTGGGCCTGCCGCCCAGTGGCGGTGCGGCCGCGCGGGGCATCGGCAGGCACGGCGCCGGGGGTCATAAGGTAGGTCTCCGTTAATCCGGCTGGCTCGAATATTCGCTGTTTCAGTAATTTCTCATAAGGCGTGTTCGCCGCGGTTTCTATTACGTGCCCGAGCAGGGCGTATCCGAGGTTGGAATAAGATTCCTCCCCGCGGTTGCTGAGCTCTGCTGCGACGGCGGCATCGACAATGTCTTGAGTGCTTTCGCCCTCATATGGGTTTGTACCTGCCACTGCGGACCACAGGAAACCGAAGAAATTCCCGTCTGCTGTGGGAGGTAGGCCAGAGGTGTGATCGAGTAGTTCCTTAATCGTTACATCCGCTATGGGCGCGTTGTCTACGTCTAGAAACTCGCCCACGGTGCTATCGAGTCGCAGTGTGCCTTCTTCTACAAGCTGGTGGGTGAGTTCGCCGGTGAACATTTTGGTGACAGAACCAATCTCGACTTCTGTGTGCTCGTTGCTGCCTATACCCGCAAAGGTGGCGTTACCGTCGCGGAGTGTAAAAGCGGTGAGGTGATGAAAACCCGGCTCCGCGTTTTCTCGCAGTGTGGAGGCAAGGGCTGCATCTCCTGTATCTGTTGGGGAGAGCGTGAGGCGCCGAAGACCAGCCAGTAGGAGCACGGAAGCGATAGCGATGGCGGTAACGATACTGAGGGCGAGCCTGCGCATTAGTGGTCCTCGCTAGCGGTGATAATGGCGAGCAAAGGGATAACGCGGGCGGGGCGAATAGAGTACTCGCCACTTGTCTTCGTGGTCCAACCTGCACTGGTTAGAGCGCTGAGGTGGTGATAGGCCGTGCCGGTGGAAGAGACGATATCCTCGTCCACTAGCTCCGCGGCGGTGGCAGGGGCCGCCAGGAGGCGTCGAAGAATTTCGCCACGTACGGGATGGTCAAGTGCGGCGAGGCGTTCGATGTTTTCTGACCAGTCCTGGTCAGTTATTGCCGTGGTGGGACGCTGCCACTGATAGGCGTAGGTACGCTTGCCGAGAGCAATGTTGCCGCCGAAAATTACCGATCCATCGGGTAACTGAGTGGAGGGAGTTAGGGCATCGACAAGCCAGTAGGTCGACTCCTCCGAGGGGGCCTGCGGTGGGATGCTTGATTTGCCTTCGAGCCTGGCGACGCGTTCCTCGAGATCATGAAGGCGTGATTCAACGATGTTCACATTTCTAGAATTCCAGAATTCTAGAAATGTGGCAAGGGGAAGAGGGCTAGGAAATCATGGGCCATGCGGTGGAGACATCGGAGGCATCGCGACCCTTGCCCTCCAGATACTTCTTAAACGCGACGCGGTCCTCGTACCACTTGACCGCCTGGAACTCCATGAGCTCGTTTTCGTCCATCTGCGCGAGGTTGGGGTAATGCTGGCGAACCTGCTTCCAGGCCACGCGGGCGGCAGCGAGGGCATCGGCAGTGGCCTCATGCGCATTGCCCAATTCCACGCCGTAGTGCTCGCACACCGCGCCAAGGGTGCGCTTGCCCTTGCGCCACTTATCGCTCACGCGGTCAATGACGTACGGGTCAAAGACCGGGCCGGTGACCGTGAAATCGCCGGTAAGGCTGCGCAGGACGGTAAGGTCGAAGGCCGCGTTATACACAATGAGCGTCAGGCCGTCCTCCCACGCGGACTTGATGGCATTAACCGTGTCTTTGAGGACCTCCTCGTGCGGGCGGCCTTCATCCTGAGCCTTTTCCGTTGTGATTCCATGCACGTCTGTTGCGGCTTGGGGGATCTCGACGCCGGGATCCGCAAGGTGCTCTACCTTCTGGACATCGCGTCCGTCAATTCGGACTAGGGCTGAGGTAACGATACGAGCGTCTTTGGGGTTGGCGGAGGTGGTCTCAAGGTCGAAGGCGAGCATGCGGGAGGCGTCGAAGTTCATGGTCCATACCTTAGTAGCTAGCCCGGACATGGGGGATCGCTAGACTTGGATACCGTGACTAATCCAGCTGATGTGCAACGTGAATGGAACGACCTGGCGCAGGAAGTACGCCGCCACCGCAACCTGTATTACAACGGTGAACCCGCGATTCCCGATGCCGATTTTGATGCGCTTTTCCAGCGCCTGGTGGACCTAGAAAAGCAGCACCCGGAGCTGGCGGTTCCGGATTCGCCTACCCAGCAGGTAGGCGCCGCGCCGAACGCCGGTGAGGATATTGAGCACCTCGAGCGCATGATGAGCCTAGACAATGTCTTTAGCGCCGGTGAGATGCAGGACTGGTTGGATAGGACGCCCGCCAAGACCTACCTAACGGAGCTGAAGATCGATGGCCTCTCTATCGACTTGGTTTACCGCAATGGGCGTTTGGATACCGCTGCCACCCGTGGTGATGGCACCGTGGGCGAGGAGATTACCGCCAATGCGCGGGTAATTTCTGATATCCCGCACGAGCTTACGGGCACCGAAGAGTACCCAGTTCCGGAACTCATTGAAATCCGCGGTGAAGTCTATATGCGCCCCGAAGATTTCGAAGAAATCAATGAGGAGCGCGCGGCGGACGGCAAGGCTCGGTTTGCCAATCCCCGCAACGCTGCGGCCGGCGGACTGCGCATGAAGGATCCCGCCGAGGTGAAAAAGCGCCGCCTGCGCATGGTTTGCCATGGCCTAGGCGCGCGCGAGGGATTTTCCCCCTCCTCCCAGCATGATGCCTATAAGGCGATCGCCGCATGGGGGCTGCCCGTATCTCCCTATACCAAGCAGGTGCACTCCGCCGCCGAAGTACAAGAGGAAGTATCTTACTGGGCCGAACACCGCCACGATGCGATTTTTGAAATGGATGGGCTCGTGGTCAAGGTCGACGATTTGGGCTCACAGCGCCAGCTCGGGGCGACCTCCCGCGCACCGCGCTGGGCCATTGCCTATAAGTACCCGCCGGAAGAGGTCACGACGAAGCTGAAAAACATCGAGGTCGGCGTCGGGCGTACGGGGCGCGTTACCCCCTTTGCCATCATGGAACCGGTCTTTGTCTCCGGCTCCACGGTATCCATGGCCACCCTGCACAACCAGTCCGAGGTCAAGCGCAAGGGCGTGCTCATCGGAGATACCATTATTATTCGCAAGGCCGGCGAAATCATTCCAGAGGTACTAGGCCCCGCGCGCGAACAGCGCGATGGCAGCGAATATGAATGGAGCTTCCCCACGCAGTGCCCAGCCTGCGGCACGACGCTCGCCCCGCAAAAGGATGGCGATGCTGATTGGCGATGCCCCAATACTCAATCTTGTCCAGCCCAGCTCTCCGCGCGACTGGAATACCTCGCCTCCCGCAAGGGCCTCGATATCGAGGCACTGGGAGAGAAGGGGGCCATGGACCTCATCGAAAACGGTATCCTCACCGATGAATCCGAGCTCTTTGAGCTAACGGAAGAAAAGCTGCTTGCTTCCGATGTCTATACGGCCAAGCGCGATACGAAGGATAAGCGCAGCAAAAAAGAGGGCAACGCCAAGGTCAATACCGCGGGCAAGAACCTGCTCCAGAACTTAGAAGAGGTTAAAGACCGCGACTTCTGGCGGGTGCTGGTCTCACTTTCTATTCGCCACGTCGGCCCTATTGCCGCCCGCGCCTTGGCAGCGCGCTACGGCTCCATGGAGAAGCTGCGTGCCGCTAAGACCGAGGACCTTGCAGAGGTAGACGGCGTGGGCGCAGTCATCGCTGAGTCCTTCCACGCCTGGTTCGAGGTGGACTGGCACCGCACTATCGTCGAAAAATGGGCGAAGGCCGGGCTAGCCATGGAGGTAGCCGCCGAGGACAGGCAGGAACAGACCCTAGAAAACCTGACCATCGTTGTCACCGGCAGCCTCGAAGACTTCACGCGCGATTCCGCCAAGGAAGCCATCATCAGCCGCGGCGGAAAGGCTACCGGTTCCGTATCGAAGAAAACCTCCTACCTCGTCGCCGGGGCCAATGCCGGCTCCAAGGAGGACAAGGCTCGCGACCTCGGGGTGCCTATCTTGAACGAAGAGCAATTCCACACGCTCTTAAACACCGGGGAGGTATAGCCGCGCCGGGCTGGGCTTATTTGAGGAAGGCGCCCAGAATCGTGCCGATGTGGCCGAGGTGCTCGACCTCGGAGGCCAAGTATTCTGGCCCGCCGGTACGCCCCATGGCGATGACCATCCCGGTATCTCCCAGGGGAGCGGCCGCCAGGGCGGAATCGAGCAGCGCCCAGCTTTCTGGCACCCACTCGTCCTTATCGGGGTGCAAGGTGCGTGCGCTGTCGATGTTGAGGTCGACCGGAATCGTATCGTCATCGGCAGGGGCCGCGTTTGAGGAGGCGACGCGGTGAATGGGCTCATTATTGTCAATGACAATGGCCCACGTGGAGGTCGCTGCCTTTGGAATGGCCGCGACGACTTCCTCCATTGCTGCTGTGACGTTCGAGGCATTGGCGGCAACGCGCGCTAATAACTCGATCTGCCCGCGCCGGTCCACGCGGCCACTGAAGGGCCGAATCGAATCTATTTCCACGCCATGGACGGAGGCGGCGGCGGTGATGAGTGCATCAGCCATCGCGTCTGCGGGAAGCTCAATGACAATGTCATCCATGACGGTGCCATCTGGGAAGGCTTCTACGATGTCAACGGATTGGATATTGCCGTCAACCAGCCCGAAGGCCTCCGAAAGCTGGCCCAAACTACCAGGGGTATCGGGAAGTAGGACACGGATTAGGTAAGACATTAAGTCGCACGCTTTCAGTAGCTTATAGTCCTGTTTACGATACCTGGGTCACAGTGCGGCGTTCAAGGGGCAATAATTCGGGGTGACTCGGCAACTGCGCGGGTTGGTGCAGTATTATGGAGCCTTAGCAATTTACATAGTACGCGCGGGAAAATAATTTTCACCTGCGCGTCGATGATGGAAAAAGGATGGAGTTCGCGTGTCTGAGATTTCGCGTGATGAGGTAGCCCACCTTGCCAAGCTTTCCCGCCTGGCATTAAGCGATGAAGAGCTAGCCCAATTCGCAAGCCAGATTGATGAAATTGTTGATTCCGTTTCCGCAGTAAGGAACGTGGACACTGAAGGCGTGGAACCGATGAGCCACCCGCACTCCGTGGATGCACCGATGCGCGAAGACGTCATCGTGCGCACCCTTACCGCTGAGCAGGCCTTGGATCAGGCGCCGGCCGTGGAAGATGAGCGATTCGTCGTGCCGCAGATTTTGGGAGGAGAGTAAATGACCAACGTTGTCGTACCTGCGGAGGGACTGACCTCTTTGACCGCCGCCGAGCTGGCGGAAAAGATTCACTCGCGCGAGGTGACCTCCCGCGAGGTTACCCAGGCCTTTTTGGATCGCATTGCGGAAACCAATCCCGAACTTAACTCTTTCCTGCACGTGGGGCAGGAGGAAGCACTGGCGGCTGCCGATGCCGTGGATAAGGCCCTCGACGCCGGCGAAAAGCCTGCATCGGCATTGGCCGGTGTGCCGCTGGCCTTGAAAGACCTGCTGGTTACTACCGATGCCCCCACCACCGCCGCATCCAAGATGCTCGAAGGTTACATGTCTCCCTACGACGCCACGGTGACCAAGCGTCTGCGCGAGGCCGGTATCCCGATCTTGGGTAAGACGAACCTGGACGAGTTTGCCATGGGTTCGTCCAATGAGAATTCTGCCTTTGGCCCAGTACACAACCCGTATGACACCGATCGCACCCCGGGTGGCTCCGGCGGCGGCACGGCAGCAGCACTTGCTTCGGGGCAGGCTCCTTTAGGTATTGGTACCGATACCGGCGGTTCCATCCGCCAGCCGGCGGCGCTGACCAATACCGTGGGCGTAAAGCCCACCTACGGAACGGTGTCTCGCTACGGCCTAATCGCGGCCGCCTCCTCGCTGGACCAGGCAGGTCCGTGTGGTCGTACGGTGCTCGATACCGCACTTTTGCACGAGGTTATTGCCGGCCACGATGCCTTCGACGCCACGTCTGTGGATAAACCGGTTGCCCCCGTGGTGGAGGCAGCCCGCGAAGGCGCGAATGGCGATCTGAGCGGCGTCAAGGTTGGACTCATCAAGCAATTCGAGCGCGATGGCTGGCAGGACGGCGTGATGGAGAACTACCACGCCGCCGTGGAACAGCTGCGCGAGCAGGGCGCGGAAATCGTCGAGGTGGACTGCCCGCACTTCGATGAGGCATTGGCCGCCTACTACCTGATCATGCCGTGTGAGGTCTCGTCCAACCTGGCCCGCTTTGATGGCATGCGCTACGGTCTGCGCGCTGGCGATGACGGATCCCACTCCGCGGAGCAGGTCATGTCCCAGTCCCGCGCAGAGGGATTCGGACCCGAGGTCAAGCGCCGCATCATGCTGGGCACGTATGCGCTGTCCGTGGGCTATTACGATGCCTACTACCTGCAGGCGCAGCGCGTGCGCACCCTGGTTGCCCAAGACTTTGCCCGCGCCTTTGAGCAGGCTGACGTGCTGGTTTCGCCAACCACCCCGACCACGGCGTTCAAGCTGGGGGAGAAGGCCGAAGACCCCATGGCTATGTACAACTTCGACTTGTGCACCTTGCCGCTGAACCTGGCCGGCCTGTGTGGCATGTCCGTGCCTTCCGGTATGGCTGCAGATACCAACCTGCCTACCGGTTTGCAGATCATGGCACCGGCTTTCCAGGATGACCGCCTGTACAAAGTTGGCGCAGCCTATGAAGCCAAGCGCCAAAAATAGCCACGCTTTCTAAAATCGTTGTCACTGTGAAATGGCTGCGGATTAGATAACGATTCGTTTACACCCCTGTTGGATGTCCATCCAGCAGGGGTAAATTATTGGGTATGACTTTGAAAAAGATTGCAACCGCGACGATGTCCGTCTCCGCAGCTGCGCTCATGACCATGGGCGTCGCAAACGCTGAGGAACCCGCAGCAAACCCCGCACCGGCTGAGCCCGGTACCGAGGTAGCAGACACCACCGTCAAGAGCGAGTTGGTGGAATCCCTGCCGGAAGACGCTGACAAGCTGGTGCCGAACATCGAGGGCCAGACCATCACTGGTGAGCTGCACTCCGTCAAGGAAGACGGCAAGTTCACCGTGCAGTTCGACAAGGATCAGTCCTTGGTTCTCAATGATGGCTGCAATACCTACACCACCTCCTACGATGTAGACAAGGATGGCACCATCCACGTCGGCGACTTCGCCTCCACGAAGGCGGCGTGCGATGACCACACGCAGGCGCTTTCTGATTCCCTGCGGGACGTCCTTGAATCCGACCCCGCCTTCTATGCCCTGCCTGACGGCCAGGCCGCACTGGGCACTGAGGACAACGCCGTTGTCTTCAACGTCGTAGAGTAAATACTCACAAGATCACTCAGCACCATGATCCTCCTTGGCGGGGGACCATGGTGCTGTTGTGTATGTGGTGGGGTGGACTACTTGGCATCGGAAAGCGCGTAGGCAGCCCCAGCAGAGGCTGCTGTCACGGCGAGGACTGCTGGCCAGGAGCCGATCTTCTTTGCCAATGGGTGGGAAGCGCCGAACGCGCCAACATACAGGGCGGACAGGCCGGCGGTGGTGGCTGGGTTGGTCTTCTTGGCCCAGGAACGCCCGGCCCACAGGCCCGCCGCGCCGAGGATGACGCCGCCGAGCGGGCGGATACCGGTCTCGCGGGCGGTGACCCAACCACCGATCAGGCCGAGGGTAACGGTGGTGGCGGTGGATACGTCTTGTGGCTTTTTGATATCAATCATGGACATGGTGGCCAGTCTAGGCCTGATTTGTGTGCCCCGCTAGAATTCCTGCCATGACTGTGGAGACTAACCTGCCATCGGAGCGCCAGGCATGGCTCGCCATGTTCGCCCTATCCCTCGGTTTCTTTGTATCCCTGTTGGACCAGTCGATGGTGGCCATCGCCTTGCCGGATATTCAGACGGATTTGGGCGCCACGGTCAATGAAATCATGTGGGTCTCGGCCGCCTTTTTGCTTGCCGTGGTGGTGCCGCTACTTTTTACGGGGCGGCTTGGTGATGTCCTAGGCCAGCGCGCCCTGTTTTGTATCGGGGTGGCGCTATTTGGGATCGGCGCAGCAGCGTGTGCGCTGGCGCCGTCGATAGAAGTGCTCATCGTGGCACGCATCGTGCAGGGCCTGGGCGCATCCTTGGAGATGCCACAGACGATGTCCGTTATTAACCGGGTATTCGCCCGCGAGCGGCGCGGGCGTGCGCTCGGGGTGTGGGGGATTATCGGCTCGGTGGCGTCATTGGCCGGGCCGCTAGTCGGCGGGTTCCTCGTGGCTTCTTTTGGCTGGCAGGCGGCCTTTTGGGTGCATATTCCATTTGTTATCGCCGCCATTGTGCTGGCCCTGCTGTGGATACCGAAGCTGCCGACGACGGCCCAGGACATCGATAAACCTTCGGCCATAGTCTCGCTCATCGCGCTTGGCTCGATTGTCTTTGGCATCCAACAAGGCCCAGAGCTGGACTGGGATTGGCGGGTGCTGGTGGTGCTTGCCATCGGCATAGTTGCAAGCATCGCGTTCGTGCGCCTGCAGGCTAGTGCGCAGGATCGCGGCTCCACGCCGCTCTTTCCGGTGGAGCTCTTCCACAACCGCAACTATGCGGCCGGCTCCGTAGGTATTTTGACCATGGGCTTTATGGCGGCTTCGGTCATGTTGCCGGTGATGTTGTGGCTGCAATCGGTCAAGGGGCTATCTGCCGGTGAGGCCGGCATCATCGTGGCTCCCATGGCGCTGGTCTCGATGCTGATGTCACCCATCGCGGGCATCCTTACGGACGCGGTGAATCCGCGCTTGATGGGGCTGGTGGGATTTAGTCTCATGATCGCCTCGCTGTGTTTGGCCTGGTGGGTCATGCATGCCGATGCCAATCCGTGGTGGCTGGCATTGCCCATCGCCGCCCTAGGAATTGGCCAGTCCTTTATCTGGGGCTCCAATGCGGCAACGACGCTGCGCGATATTTCACCTCATCACATGGGCGCAGCGTCGGGGGCGTATAATACCTCCCGCCAGGTGGGATCTGTGGTAGGCGTGGCTTTAGTCTCCGCCGTCATGCAAACGGGTAATCCGACCACAGCGATCATCAATTCGATTCTCGTGATTGTTATCGCGCTGGTGGTGGGGCTTATCTCCTCGTTGCGCTACGTGGACACGCTGCATGGATAAAAATCCTGCGCTAAATTGGGGATCATGCGTCTAGCTGTACTGACTTCCGGTGGCGATTGCCCCGGCCTGAATGCTGTAATCCGTGCGGTTGTGCGAACCGCATCCAACGAATTTGGCGATACCGTCGTGGGCTACGAAGACGGGTGGGTTGGCCTTTTAGAAGACCGTCGGCGCGATCTCTACGACGATGCCAGCATCGACCGGATTCTTCTGCGCGGCGGTACCATCTTGGGCACCGGCCGGTTGCACCCCGATAAATTCAAGGCCGGCTTGGAACAGATCAAGACGAATATGCGCGAGGCCGAAGTCGATGCCCTCGTTGCCATCGGCGGCGAAGGCACGCTCAAGGGCGCTAAGTGGCTTAACGATAATGGCATCCCCGTCGTGGGCGTGCCGAAGACCATTGACAATGACGTCAACGCCACGGACTATACCTTCGGCTTTGATACCGCGGTATCGGTGGCAACGGATGCGATCGACCGCCTGCACACGACGGCGGAGTCCCACAATCGCATCCTCATCGTGGAGGTCATGGGCCGCCACGTAGGCTGGATTGCTCTGCATGCCGGCATGGCCGGCGGCGCACACTACACCGTGATCCCAGAAGAGCCCTTCGATATCGCGGAAATTACCAAGGCGATGGAACGCCGCTTCCAGATGGGCGAGAAGTACGGCATCATTTGCGTGGCCGAAGGCGCCCTGCCGAAGGAGGGCACCATGGAGTTTGAAGCCGGCGGCGTCGACCAATTTGGCCACCAAACCTTCAACGGAATTGGCCAGGTCATTGGCGATGAAATCAATAAGCGCACCGGATACGACGTGCGCACCACCGTCTTGGGGCACATTCAGCGCGGCGGCACACCCACCGCGTATGACCGCGTCCTAGCGACCCGCTACGGCGTGCACGCTGCCCGCGCGGCGCACAACGGGGATTCAGGAATGTGTGTTGCCCTGCACGGCGAAGATATCGAACTGGTGCCTTTGGAAGAGGCCGTGGGCACGTTGAAGACGGTGCCCGATGCCCGCTACCGCAATGCGCAGGCGCTCTTCGGCTAAAGCCTTTTTAGCCCCGCCGTCTCGAATATTAAGATCGCCCTCTCACATGGTGGGAGGGTACTCTTTTGTATATGAGTACCGATAGCGCTACAGAAAAACAGGAAGAACGGCAAGCGCTCATCGCGGCGCTGGGTTTTCCCATACTCGTAATCATCGGCGGCATTATTGGCTATATCGCCCCTGACACCGCGGCATCCTTTGCCCCGCAGGTAACGCCGTTGCTGGGCATCGTCATGTTCGGCATGGGGCTTACCCTCAAGCCCGTAGATTTTGCACTCGTGGCGCGACGGCCGCTCCCGGTGGTGCTCGGCGTGGTGGCGCAGTTCGTCATTATGCCGCTTATCGCGCTCGCCGTGGTGGCAGTAATGGATCTGCCAGAGGCGGTTGCGGCCGGCGTGATTTTGGTCGGCTGCGCCCCGGGTGGCACGAGCTCTAACGTGGTGTCCTACTTAGCGCGCGGCGATCTCGCGCTTTCAGTGACCATGACCTCTATCTCTACGCTTTTGGCGCCCATCCTCACCCCGCTATTGACCTTGTGGTTGGCGGGCGAATACATGCCGGTCTCCGCGGCATCGATGGCGTGGTCCATCGTGAAGGTGGTCCTCGTTCCGGTCATCGCGGGCATCGTCATCGGCATGCTGCTTCCCCGGCTCGTGGTAAAGATTCAGGCGGCTTTGCCGTGGATTTCCGTTACCGCGATTGCCTTGATCGTGTGCATCGTGGTCGGCGGCGCGCATGACAATATCGCCACCGCCGGTGCGCTGGTCTTTGCCGCCGTGGTTATTCACAATGCGTGCGGCTATGGGCTGGGCTATCTCGCGGGCCTTTTTACCCGCCAGCCGGTTCCGGTGCGCCGCACCATGGCCGTGGAGGTGGGAATGCAAAATTCCGGGCTAGCTACCAGCCTTGCCTCTTCCTACATGAGCCCACTGGCCGCCTTGCCCGGCGCCGTCTTTTCCGTGTGGCACAACTTGTCCGGCGCGATTTTGGCAGCGCTGTGCCGCTTTAGCGATGCCCGCAAGGGCACAGTCAGCTAAAAATTAATGGTGACAGCGGGGAAGTCTTGGTCTACGAACCAGGGCTCTTCCGTAATGGTGAGCCGGGGTTGGCCTTCCTCGAAGGCTAAGGTATCGCCGCCTTTGACGGTGGCGCCTTGCAGGATGTGGTCAGCGATATTTGCCAGCTTGTAATAGAGGTTCGTCGGATCCATCGAGCTGGTGCGCGCCTGAATTTCCGGGTGGCCTGCTTGGACCAGACCCATGGAATAGCCGCGGAGCTCGCCGCCAGATTGGGTAATCCACACCGGTGCAATGTGCATGGGTGCGAGGTTATTGCGCACGGCGTCATTAAACATCGCCGGGGAGATGGAGACGTTCCCGCGCGGGTTGTGGATGATGAGGCAATTGGGGTGCTGGGCTACGGCGGACGTCGCCTGGGACAGCAGCTCGAGGTGCTCGCGGCGCGGCTCGCGAAATTGATGGGAGAGGTCGTGTTCCTTGTTATCAGGAAGGACCGAGACGAGCACCTGGGCTCCCGCAGTGTTGAGGTCGCCGGCATCGGCGCTCAAAATGGGGTGGAGGCCGTAACTATCTGGGGTGGGTGCAGAATCAATGGTCTGGTAATGCAAGAGAAACGCGCCATCGATAGGAACTACAAGGCTGCCTGGGTTCTTGCCGGGAGTGATTTCGCCGACGCGCGCAGAAAAGATGCCGCTGACGGCGTCTTTGATCTCATCGGTAGTAGGGGCGGTGGAAAAGACCGCGATGTTAATCAGTGGGGCATCGACAAGCGAATTGTCTACGGTATGTGGAGTCGTCATGACAGTCACCCTAGGGGCTAGCGCGCGAGAGTGCACGGACGTATTAAGATGGCACGCATGACTGCTGCGATGTATGACCTGATGGACTTTGACGAGGTCCTCGACAAGTATGAACCGGTAATGGGCATGGAAGTCCACGTGGAGCTTGATACGGAAACCAAGATGTTTTCTACCTCCGCCACGAACTTCAGCGCAGCCCCTAACTCCAATACCGATCCGGTATCGCTGGGCCTTCCCGGGGCACTTCCCGTGGTTAACTCCAAGGGCGTGGAGGGTGCAATCAAGATTGGCCTGGCGCTTAATTGCTCCATCGCGGAATCCTCGCGCTTTGCCCGCAAGAATTACTTCTACCCGGACCAGCCAAAGAACTACCAGATTTCCCAGTACGATGAGCCGATTGCCTATGACGGCTACCTCGACGTTGTGCTGGAAGACGGCACGGAATGGCGTGTGGAGATTGAGCGCGCCCACATGGAAGAAGACACCGGCAAGCTGACCCACCTGGGTGGCGCCGATGGTCGCATTCATGGCGCCACCGCATCCTTGGTGGACTGCAACCGCGCGGGTATTCCGCTCATTGAGATCGTCACCAAGCCCATCATCGGTGCTGGCGAGCGCGCCCCCGAAGTGGCTAAGGCCTATGTCTCGGCGCTGCGCGAGCTCGTCGCCGCCTTGGGTGTGTCCGATGCCCGCATGGATCAAGGTTCCATGCGCGTGGACTCCAATCTGTCCTTGCGCCCTATCGGCCAAGAAGAATTCGGTACCCGTACCGAGACGAAAAACATCAACTCCATGCGCTCGGTCGAACAGGCGGTGCGCTTTGAGATGCAGCGCCAGGCGCAGGTCTTGGACGATGGCGGCAGCATCGAGCAGGAGACCCGCCACTACCAAGAAACCGATGGCTCTACCTCCAAGGGGCGCCCGAAGGAGACCGCGGAGGACTACCGCTACTTCAATGACCCGGATTTGCCGCCGGTTATCGCCCCGCGCGAGTGGGTTGAAGAGCTGCGCGCAACCCTTCCGGAGCTGCCGTGGATCCGCCGCGCGCGCATCCAGGAGGAGTGGGGCATTAAGGACGAGGAGATGCGCGACCTCGTCAACGCGGGCGCGTTGGATCTCATCGTGGAAACGGTTGAAGCCGGCGCGAAGCCGGATGAGGCTCGTTCCTGGTGGGTGTCTTACCTGGCAGGTAAGGCCAATGAGCAGGACAAAACCCTGGCCGAGCTGGATATCACCCCGGCCCACATCGCCCGTGTCATCGCCCTGGTCAAGGAGGGTAAGCTCACCACCAAGCTGGCGCGCCAAGCCGTCGATGGCGTGTTGGCAGGGGAGG
Source organism: Corynebacterium sp. KPL2734 (assembly GCF_040225595.1). NCBI lineage: Bacteria > Bacillati > Actinomycetota > Actinomycetes > Mycobacteriales > Corynebacteriaceae > Corynebacterium > Corynebacterium sp. KPL2734. The sequence continues at coordinate 75,740 of NZ_JBEHFO010000004.1, forward strand.
GCGACGTTGATGAGGTCGTCGCCAAGCGCGGCCTCGAGGTCGTACGCGATGACGGCGCCATCGAAAAAGCTGTGGATGATGCATTGGCCGCAAACCCGGACATCGTGGAGAAGTACCGCGCCGGCAATAAGAAGGTCACCGGTGCGATTGTCGGCGCCGTAATGAAGGCGACGCAGGGCAAGGCGGATCCGGGTCAGGTTAATAAGCTGATCGCGGAAAAGTTGAGCTAAAACGCCTACTAGTCCAGCCAGTCTTCGGCCCTGCATCCGGCGGGGTTGGAGGCTGGCTTTCGTGGTTTTTAAATTGACCATAATTTTCATTTGGGCAGGTCAGGCAGGTAAAGCGTAGACTACGTGACATGCCAATTAAATCTAAAGTTCTGCAAAAAACGAACCCAGATGCACCATTTCGCACCGTAGAAATCGAGCGCCGCGACCCGCGCGAAGATGACGTTGTCATTGACATCAAGGCGGCGGGCATTTGCCACTCGGATATCCACACCATTCGCAATGAGTGGGGAGAAGCCCACTTCCAGCTGACGGTGGGCCACGAGATTGCCGGCGTGGTGGAAGCCGTGGGGGACAAGGTCACCAAATTTAAGGTGGGTGACCGCGTGGGAGTGGGCTGCTTGGTCAATTCCTGCGGGGTGTGCGAGCAGTGCCGCAATGGGCAAGAGCAAAACTGCCTAAACGGCTCGGTGGGAACCTATAACTCTGAAGATGTTGATGGAACCATTACCCAGGGCGGCTATGCGCAAAAAGTTGTAGTCAATGAGAATTTCGTGTTGACGATTCCAGAAGGCCTCGACTTTGACGTTGCTGCTCCGTTGTTGTGTGCCGGAATTACCACCTACTCGCCCTTGGCTCGGTGGCAGGTCAAGGAAGGCGATAAGGTGGCCGTCGTTGGCCTCGGCGGTTTGGGCCACATGGGTGTGCAGATTGCCGCCGCAAAGGGCGCTGAGGTTACCGTCATCTCTCGCTCCCTGCGCAAGGAACAAGAAGCCTACGAGCTCGGCGCGAAGCGGGTACTGGCAACGGGCGAGGACCCCGATTTCTTTGCCAACCACAAAGGCGAGTTTGACCTGATTTTGTCAACCATTTCCGCCTCCTATTCCCTCAATGATTATCTGCAGCTGTTGAAGCCGCGCGGAATCATGTCCGTGGTCGGCCTGCCGCCGGAGGAGCTGGGAATCACGATGGGCAACCTCGTTGGTGGCGGTAAAGTGTTGACCGGAAACAATATCGGTGGCATCGCAGAAACCCAAGAGATGCTGGACTTTTGTGCAGAACACGGCATTGGAGCGGTCATCGAAAAGGTGGGCGTTGAGGACGTTGATGCAGCCTATGAGCGGGTTGTCGCCGGCGATGTGAAGTTCCGTTTCGTCATCGATACGGAAACTTTCGCGAATTAAGTATGTAAGCTACTTCATCGATGAGCGATGATGTATTGTATTTCACGCACGTGCAAGTAGGATTTCGTTATTAGCTTACGTACCATGTGCACAGGAGCACACTCCTGCGCCGCGCCTCCCCCACACGCGTCGGGGGATAAAGAGGGGGACTGGGACGCGCGCACTGGTGTGTGAAAATTATCCGCTACAAAAAGTTAGGCAACTGTGTCTTATAAAAATATTCTCGCCATGGCCATGTCCTTCGTGGGACTGCTGGTAGGTGCAGGCTTTGCTACGGGCCAAGAGGTCGTGCAATATTTCACCGCCTTCGGCACCTGGGGCATTCCCGGCATTGTGGTAGCAGCGGCCATTATGACGCTGGCGGGCACCGTGTTCTTGCAACTAGGCAGCTATTTCCATGCGACGGAGCACAACACGGTTTTCCGCAAAGTCACCCACCCTATCGTGTCCAAGCTATTGGACGTCGCCGTTATCATCACGCTTTTTGCCATCGGCTTCGTGATGCTGGCCGGCGCCGGTTCCAATATGGAGCAGCAATTTGGCTGGCAGGCTTGGATCGGCTCCACGCTGATGCTGGGGCTTGTGATTGCCGTCGGCATGATGGACGTCAATAAGGTGTCCAAGGTCATCGGTATGCTCACGCCGTCCATCATCATCGCCGTCATTGGTGTGGCCATTTACACCATGCTCCATATGCCGGACGATATTGGCGCGGCAATGGAAGCATCCAGCCAGATCGATACTCCGATTGGTAACTGGTTGGTCTCCGCGCTGAACTACAACGGTCTGGCTTTGATGCTGGCGGTTTCGATGTCCTTGGTTATCGGCGGCGATAACATTAGCCCCCGTGAGGCCGGTTGGGGCGGCATCGTAGGTGGCATTGTTTACTCCATCATGATGGGACTGGCAGGCTTCGCGCTGCTGATGAACGCCGAAGAGATCGAGGGCTCCGATATCCCGATGCTGTCCTTGGTCGATAGCGTCAACCCTGTCTTGGGTGCAATTATGGCCATCGTTATTTACCTGATGATTTTCAATACCGCCATTGGTATGTTCTACGCATTGGGTAAGCGCCTCTCCGCAGGTAACGAGGCCAAGTTCCGCGTTATCTTTATCGCAGGCTGTCTTGCAGGCTTCGGCGTTTCCTTCTTCGGCTTCAAGACTTTGATGCAGTACGTCTACCCAGTCATCGGCTACATGGGCATTGCAATGGTGGCCGTCTTGGTCTTCGCATGGTTCCGCAGCCAGTCCAAGATTCAGGATGAGGCGCTGCGCCGCGAGCGCGTGCGTTCGCTGATGCACCTCAAGCTGAATCCGAATAAGGACTACGACGCAGAGCGCTATGACGATGAGATTGGCCAGCACCTCGAGGATTCCAACATGGATAGCGAGGCCCTCTATGAAGAGCTCGTGACCGAGGTGACGGAGAAGCTCGACGGTGATGACGATGTGGACTTTGATAAGGAAGAATTTGAGAAGGAAAACCAGGACGATCACACCTACTACGTCGAGCGCGATGGCGTAGAGCACGACCGCTCGCCGGAAGAGATTGAACAGTGGATCGAAGAAACCGGTGCTATCGGTGACCCAGAGGAAGACAACGAGTCTTCCGAAGTGGAAAGTTCCCAGAAGTAATCTTTCCTTCAGACAATAAATTTCCCTCCCCAGGAATTCCCGGGGAGGGATTTTCTATGCCTTGTGCTTGCCGCTGCCCCCTATGCCCGCTGGAACAATCTGGGCTGGGGGTTAAAGCAGGAGGAGTTTGAGGGTCAGGCCAATCATGATGACGCCGATGCCAACGTTAATCCACCGCCATACCTCGGGGCGGGAGAGGACGTGGGAGAAGCGGGCTGCTCCAAAGCCAATGACGGGGAACCACGTAAAGCTGGCGGCAATCGCACCGCCGGCGAAAAGCCACCGGCCGGGGTCTCCATACTGGTTGGCGATGCCGCCGAGCATGACCAAAACGTCGACATAGGCGCCAGGATTGAGCCAGGTCAGTGCCAGCGCGGTAAGCAGCGGCTTGACCCAGGAGGGCGAGCGCTTGATCTCTTGGCGTTGGGTGGTGGTAGCGGTGGCTACAGAGCCATGCTCGGTGCCGGCTCCACCCGAGGAGTCGCTGTCGCCGTCGAAGGTCGCGACTTCCTCGGTGGAATTGCGGGAAGTGGATTCCACGTCGATGGCCTCGCCTTTGGTTTTAAAGGCATCGCGGAAGCAGGTGAAGGTGAAAAAGGCGAGGTAGGCTGCGCCGATGTACTTGAGCGCCTCAAGTGCAGTGGGAAAGCGCTCCACCAGGTAGCCGACACCGGCGGTGCCGGAGGTAATAAGGATGACATCGGAAAGCGCGCACACCACGATGATGAGCCCGATGTGATCGCGGCGGATACCGTATTTCAACAGCATCGCATTTTGGGGGCCGACGGCCACAATGAGCGATAAACCAAGCACAAAACCAGCTAGCACGATGGACATGCCTCTAGTGTGAATCCAAGCCGTAAATAAGTCCAGTTAATCTATCTTCATATGGTTTAGAATAGCTTCATGAACCCCGTACATTTGGAAACCTTGCTGGCCATCGTGGAAGAAGGAAGCTTTGAGGTTGCCGCTTCGGTCCTGGGAATTTCTCCGTCTGCGGTGAGCCAACGCATCAAGGCCTTGGAGGCGAGTACCGGTCGCGTGCTGGTGCGGCGGGCGAACCCGGTGGGGGCGACGGAGGCCGGGGAGATCTTGGTGCAAGCGGCCCGGCGTATGGCGTTGGTGCAGGCAGAAACCGATGCGCGGTTAGGCCAGCGCCTAGCGCGCGTGCCCCTGTCGGTGGCCATCAACTCCGATTCGCTGGCCACGTGGTTTACGCAGGTATTAAGCGATACCGCGCAGCGGGGTGACGTTGCACTGCGCATCCGCATTGAGGATGAGGCACGCACCCTGGCGATGTTGCGGCGCGGCGATGTTCTAGGCGCCGTGACGAGGGAACATTCGCCGGTATCCGGGTGCGATTCCACGTTTTTGGGGATCATGCGCTATTTCGCCGTCGCCGCCCCGCACATCGCGGAGCGCTTCCACGCGGGCCAACTGACCTGGGAGACGATGCCGCTGGTGGGCTATGGCCCCAATGACCAGGTGCTTGATGATGCTATGCGGGATCGCTTTATTGATTCCCATGTTGTGCGCGCCCGGGTTTCGCAAATTCCCTCTTCGGAAGGCTACCTGGAGGCCGTGCGCGTGGGCCTGGGGTGGGGGCTATTGCCGCAGGCCCAGGCCCAGCCGCTGGTGGAATCGCAAGAGCTGTTGCTTCTCGATGACCACCAGCTCGACATCGACCTCTACTGGCAGCGCTGGCGCCTAGAATCCGAGGTCTTAAGCGATCTGACGCGGTCGGTGATTAACGCGGCTGCGGCGCTGGGAAGAGCTTAAGTTGGAAGTCTTCTGGGTTCTTTACTTCCTCGCCGGAGGGGATGGGACCTGGCAGTTGCACGCCAGGAGCGAAGGGCTGGCCGCCAAAACGGTCGCGGTCGTGCGGCTCTGCTAACCAGGACATATCCGGCCCCACCGGAACGATGCGGGTGGGGTTGATCTCGGAATGAGTGGCAAAGTAGTGCTGCTTGATTTCGGTGAAATCGGTGGTATCACCAAAACCTGGCAACTGGAAAAGTTCTTGCAGGTAGCCGCGCAGGTTGGGCAGTTCTTGAATCTTGTGGCGCGAGCATTTGAAGTGCGAGTAATACACGGGGTCGAAGCGTATAAGAGTGGCAAATAGGCGGATATCGGTCTCGGTAATGTGATCGCCGACCATATAACGCTGGGTGCCTAGGCGCTTCTCGGCCCAATCGAGTGCATCCCACAGCTGGTCATAGGCCTCTTCGTAGGCTTCTTGCGAACCGGCAAAACCGCAGCGGTACACGCCATTATTGATGCCGTGGAAAATGTACTCATTGAGCTCTTCCATCTCCTCGCGGTGCTGCTCTGGGAAGAGATCCGGGGCGCCTTCTGCTTGGAAGTCCGTCCACTGCTCAATAAAATCGCGCACCATAGAGGGGTAATCATTGGTGACCACGCGGCCCGTTGATTCTTCTACCAGGGCGGGTACGGTAATACCGCGGGGATAGTCCGGGAAGCGCTCGAAGTAGGCTTCCTGCAGGCGTTTGTAGCCCAAAACCGGGTCTACCTCGCCCTCATCTAAGTCGAATGTCCAGGACCGCGCGTCGTGTACGGGCCCGGCGAGGGCTAGGGAAATGGAATCTTCTAAACCTAATAAGCGGCGGGCGATGACCGCGCGGTGTGCCCACGGGCACGCGCGGGCGGCAACCAAGCGGTAGCGGCCAGCCTCCATCGGCCAATGAAAGGTGTCATCATCTTGTGCGGTTACCTCGGATACCGCAGGTGAAATGCGATCCTCGATATAGGTGGTATCGCGAATAAACTCGCCGTCTGGTGAAGCATTGCGGGCATCTCCTGCCCAATCGGAGTCGTGTGAAGTCATCGATTCACTCCCAATTCTGGTGGATTGATAAGGCGGGGAAGTGTCCCGCCGGCAATTAATGTTTATATGTCAACTACATGACATTGTTGATGTTACAACAAGTTGCGGGCCAGGGGAAGGGAGGTGGGGGAACAATTGCGGCGCGCCGTTAACGGTACCGCAAAACTGCAGGCAAGTGTCTTAAATTGGTCATATGAGCGATAAGCAGCAACCGGATAAAGCCAACCCCTTAGATGAGGATCTCAACGTCCCAGCCTACGATTCTGTGCAGCGGGATAACCCCGATGTCTTCGCGCGCGCAGGGCGCGCCGAACCGCAAGAGATTCGGCCACAGAAGCAGGAGGCGGCGGAGACGGAAGTTATGCCCAATCCTGCCGCTAATGAGGCTGGACAGGAAGGGGGCAATCAATCTACCGGTGAGGATACCCAGGTATTAGATCCCTCGGCGGCGGCGCAGACCGAAGGTTTCGCGGCTGAAGGTGCTGCCCTGACCCCAGAGGAGCAGGCGGAACAAGAGCGCAAGCTACAGCAGGAGCAAGAGGACAAAGAGGGCTATAAGCACTATGGGCGCCGCGGCACCATTGACTTTGGTCTCTTCTTCGTCCGATTGGCTATGAGTGCTTACCTCATTATTGCCGGAGTATCCACCTTCTTCTCGCTGGGCGATGGCGCGGGTGTCTCCGGGCTAGAAGGCGACTACTCTGAGTACGCTTGGGCCAATTCGTTTGCCCTTGCGGTGCCGACCGTGCAGCTGATTGCCGGCGCGTTTCTCCTGTTGGGTCTGATTAGCCCGCTGGCAGCAATGCTTGGCTTGGTCGTTACCGGTTTCGCCGCCTTGCACGAGCTGGCGGATTCAGGCGCCGGTCTCCAAGTCTTTGACTGGCCGGACTCGGTATGGCTGTCCCTGGTACTTTTCGTTATCGCGATTGGCCTGCAATTTACCGGTCCTGGTTTCATTTCCTTGGACTTTGGCCGCTCTTGGGCGCGGCGCCCGCTGGGCACGTCGTGGGTCTTTGTGGTGGTTGGCATCGCCATCCTGGTCGCCGTGTGGTTCTTCGGCGCGGCCGTAAACCCCATTGCTTAGCCTGTTATTCGCTACCGCGTGAGTGGATCCCCGCCGCAGTCAATGCGGTAGGGATTTTCTTTGTACCCTTGCTTTCCACTATGGAAAGTGAAAGGATTGCCATAAAGGAAAGTAAGCAAAGCTGGATTTTGAGATGGTGGCAGAAAAGATGGAAGATGAGCTAAAGAAGTCGCTCGAGTTTAATGACAGCCTGCAGGATCAAGGGGCTGAGCGTAAGCGGCTGGTGCAAAATATCCTCCTAGTGATTGCATTGGCAGTGTTCTATGTGGGAATGACCGTATTCGCGGAGGTGATGCACCCCGTCGCGTTTCTCATTTTCTACTTTGTTCTTATAGGACTCTTGGTGTGGGCGCTGCTTCATTACCAAAATAAGGTGCGGACCAGCTATCGCCAGGATCCGTATACCCAGCCCAAGGTTGATAAGAAATACTACGCGGGGATGGCAGTAATACTTGTCCCGATGTTTGTTACGAACATGCTGCGTGAGCACACGTGGGCATTGGTTATCTTCGTGGTCTTGTGGGCAGCGGCAATGGTCTGGGTGCTGCAATCTCGTGCCTTGGACGTTGCAGCGCGACAAGGAGAGGGCCGCAGTGCTCAGTGACATTGACCCGGTTATCTATCCGCTCAATCGCTTCAAAATCTGCGCAGTTTTGAACGCGCGGGGTGCGGTGGAGGGACAGGTGCGCCGCGAGATGCGCTTCGCGGCGCTGCGGGAAGAAGTAGACCAATCGGCCGCCACCTTATCCAAACAATTAACCGCCCTAGAAAAGGAAGGCTATATCAGCCGGTTTCGCGAGTACGGGTCTTCCCGCGATAAGGACACCGTGTGGGTCATGCTGACTGCTACTGGCAAGTCAGCATTCGATGCCCACCTCGCGGCCATTCAAGAGATGGCGCGTTAGTTCACGTAGCCGTCTACCACGCGCACCGCGCCGCGGTCTGCGGAGGTCGCCATTGCGGCATAGGCGCGCAGCGCCTTGGTAATGGGGCGGTTGCGGTCCACCGGGGTCCATGGCTTTTCGCGTTGTTCTTGCGCGGCACGGCGGCGCTCCAGAACATCATCGTCCACGTCGAGCGTGAGCTCGCGCTCGTGGATATTGATGGAAATGGTATCGCCGTTCTCAATGAGCCCGATGAGCCCCTGGTGGGCGGCCTCAGGAGAAATGTGGCCAATGGAAAGCCCGGAGGTGCCGCCGGAGAAGCGGCCATCGGTAATCAAGGCGCAGGCCTTGCCCAAGCCGGCACCCTTGAGGAAGGACGTCGGGTGCAGCATTTCCTGCATGCCGGGGCCACCGGACGGACCCTCGTAGCGAATGACGACGACATCGCCGGGCTGGACCTCTTTATTCAAGATGATGGATACGGCCTGCTCTTGGGACTCCACCACGCGGGCTGGGCCAGAGAAGGTCCACAGCTCTTCTTCCACGCCGGCCGCCTTGACGATGGCCCCGTCCGGCGCCAAGTTGCCGCGCAGGACCACCAGTCCACCGTCGGAAGAAAAGGCGTGGTCAGCATCGTGAATGCAGCCATTGACCGCGTCCGTATCCAGTTCATCCCACCGGTTGGACTGGGAGAACGGCTCCGTGGTGCGTACACCGCCTGGAGCGGCGTAGTAGAGCTCGCGGGCCTGATCGGTTACGCGAGGATTGCGGATATCCCAATCATCGAGCCACTGCTCCGCATTGTCATAGAGCGCGGTGTGCACCTTGAGGTTGAGGTGGCCCGCGCGGCGCAGCTCGCCCAAGATAGCCGGAATGCCGCCGGCGCGGTGTACATCCTCGATGTGGTAGGTGCCGTTGGGCGCGACCTTGGACAAGCAGGGGACGCGGTAGGAGATGTCATTAATATCATCCAGCGTGAAGTCCACTTCACCCTCTTGCGCTGCGGCAAGGGTGTGCAGGATGGTGTTAGTGGATCCGCCCATGGCCATATCGAGGGCCATGGCATTGCTAAAGGCTTCCTTGGTCGCGATATTGCGCGGCAGGACGGACTCGTCTTCCTCGCCGTAGTAGCGGCGGCACATATCGACGATGGTGGAACCGGCCTTTTCAAAGAGATCGCGGCGAGCACTGTGGGTGGCCAACGTGGTGCCATTGCCAGGAAGCGCCAAACCGAGCGCCTCGGTCAAGCAGTTCATGGAGTTAGCGGTAAACATGCCGGAGCAGGAACCGCAGGTGGGGCAGGCGGATTCTTCCACCTGGGCCAAGCCAGCATCGGAAACGCTATCATTCGCGGATGCGGTGATAGCGGTAATCAGGTCAGTCGGCGCATGGGCAACGCCATCGACCACGACGGCCTTGCCGGCCTCCATAGGTCCGCCCGAGACAAAGATCGTGGGGATATTCAACCGCATTGCGGCATTGAGCATGCCCGGGGTGATCTTATCGCAGTTAGAGATGCAGACGAGGGCATCGGCAGTATGCGCATTGGCCATGTACTCGATGGAATCGGAGATGATTTCGCGCGAGGGCAAGGAGTACAGCATGCCGCTGTGGCCCATGGCAATGCCGTCATCCACGGCAATGGTATTGAACTCCTTGGGTACGCCACCGGCTTCGCGGACGGCATCGGCGACGATATCCCCAACGTTTTTTAGGTGCACGTGGCCGGGGACGAACTGCGTATAAGAGTTGGCGATAGCGACGATGGGCTTGCCAAAGTCGTTTTCCTTGGTGCCAGTAGCGCGCCACAAGGCACGCGCACCGGAGGCTTGGCGTCCGACGGTAGTTACTTTAGAGCGCAGTGGGAACATGGATTAAGTCACTATTCCTTATGGATTGGTCAAATGGGGGAGAAAGTAGATTTAGTTTTCTGCCGAATCTTTAAGTTCGGGGTGCTTTTCTAGGTATGCAGCATATTCCTCTTTGCTTAAGAGGATCTGCTGCCCGTCGCGGTGCACGATGACGACCTTGTCGTCGGCTGCCTCGCGGCCCTGGGTGAGGGCATCGGGAATGCGCCCGCGGGATGCTTGTGCCAAGCGGGGCAGTGAGTTGAAGGTTACGCCAGGCAGGTTGTGTTTCGCACCATTTTTAGTCTGCGCGAAGGCCCGGGCGCGCTGGAAGCCAATCCCGGCGAAATCATCCCATGCGATGGAAACGTTTTTCCGGAACGCATAAGAAATGGAAATGCCTTTCTCAGAGATCCGCGTGCGGGCCTTGATGACCCACCAGAGGCCGATTACGGGGATAATCAGCAGCCACCCCAGGTATTTGGGCGCCCAGCCAATGCTTAATAAGGCGATCGTGGACAAAATTAAGATGCCCAAGATGTGGTCGCGGGAAGGGGTGAAGACCTCTGCCTGGGTGGTGGACTGACGAGGTTGTTTGTCCTGTGCTGGTGGGGTCATAGTCAGCCAGCCTAATTGACCATGTGGTGGGGAAGCGAACCATTTTTTCGCCGCGTTTCATCATATGAGAAACTTTTCCCAAAAGGGGGTAACGGCTTCCAGATATAATTCTATCGGTATATAGTTGGAAATATGATCATGATTCGACTTCAGGTGGTACGAGCGCGGCGGTGACCGCGACGTTTCCTGAACGTCGACGCTTTCGCCCCCGCAGACCACCGGCCCGCGGGGGCTTTAGTTGTAACTAGGGCGTTTTCGATGATCAGTTTCCATGACAGACCAACCCAAGGAGCACATACACCGTGGTAACGACATCCTCGCCCACGCCTGCTTCCGCGGCCGCTGCAAAGACAGCTGCGTCAGCGGAGCGAATGAGTGGGGCTCATGCAATTGTCCGCACGCTGGAAGATCTGGGCACCGATCTCGTATTCGGTATTCCAGGCGGTGCCGTGCTTCCGCTCTACGATGCACTGCATGGTTCAACCAAGCTTCGCCACGTGCTAACCCGCCATGAACAAGGCGCCGGCCACGCCGCCGAGGGCTATGCGCAGGCATCCGGAAAGGTGGGTGTGTGCATCGCTACCTCCGGTCCCGGTGCGACCAACTTGGTTACGGCGCTTGCCGATGCCAACTTGGACTCCGTTCCCATCGTCGCCATCACCGGCCAGGTGGGCAGTAACCTTTTGGGTACCGATGCCTTCCAAGAGGCCGATATCCGCGGTGTCACCATGCCGATTACCAAGCACAATTACATTGTGACGGATCCCTCAGAGATCCCTTCTGCTATTTCGGCTGCCTTCCACTTGGCCTCCACTGGCCGCCCCGGTCCGGTGCTCGTGGATATCCCTAAGGACGTGCAAAACGGCTTTTTGGATTATCGCTTTCCGGAAACGCTTGACCTGCAAGGATATAAGCCAGTCACCAAGCCACACCACCGGCAGGTAGCTCAGGCCGTGGAATTGATGTCGCATGCGGAAAAGCCCGTGCTCTATGTCGGCGGCGGAGTCGTTAAAGCTAATGCCTCCCAAGAGCTGCTGGAGTTTGCGGAGCTCACGAATATCCCGGTGGTTACCACCCTGATGGCGCTGGGCACCTTTCCGGACTCTCACCCGCTGCACATGGGGATGCCGGGCATGCACGGCACAGTTCCGGCCGTCGCGGCGATGCAGCGTGCTGACCTCATCATTGCCATCGGCGCCCGCTTCGATGACCGCGTGACCGGCGATACCTCAACATTCGCGCCAAATGCGAAGGTCATCCACGCCGATATTGACCCAGCTGAGATTGGCAAGATCCGGGAAGTTACAGTTCCCATCGTCGGCGATGCCAAGAAGTGCTTGACCGCGCTTAGCAAGGAGTACCGCAAGAAGGATGTGCAGCCAGCCACCGAGGTGAAACAGTGGCACGATTACCTGCGCGGCATGCAAGAGCGTTTCCCACGCGGTTATGAGCCCACCGATGATGGCCTGCTGAATCCACAATTCGTCTTGGAAAAGCTCAGTGAAACCGTGGGGCCGGAAGCTATCTACTGTGCGGGCGTGGGCCAGCACCAGATGTGGTCCGCGCAGTTCTTGGACTTTGAACACCCGCGTTCCTGGATCAACTCCGGTGGCGCTGGAACCATGGGTTATGCCGTTCCCGCTGCCTTGGGTGCAAAGGCAGCGCGTCCAGATAAGGAAGTCTGGGCCATCGATGGTGATGGCTGCTTCCAAATGACCAACCAGGAACTTACCACTGCAGCCTTGGAAGGCTTCCCGTTTAAGGTTGCCGTCATTAATAACGGCAACCTTGGAATGGTCCGGCAGTGGCAGACGCTGTTTTATGATCAGCACTATTCGCACACCAAGCTGCGCGAAGAAAACGCCTTCACCCCGGACTTCGTCCGTTTGGCCGAAGCGCTCGGTTGTGAAGCCATCCGGGTCACGAGCGAAGAAGAAGTCGTTCCGGCCATTAAGCGCGCGCAGGCAATTAACGATAAGCCAGTCGTCATTGACTTCATCGTCGGCCAAGATGCGCAGGTGTGGCCGATGATCGGTGGCGGTGCCTCCAATGAGGAAATCCAGTACGCCCGCGGCCTGCGCCCGCTTTTTGATGAAGCTGAATCCGCCGCGGAGACCCCGGCTGAGATCGACGAAACCATTCAGGAGGCATAAACCATGACGCAAAACGAGGTAACTCGGCATACCTTATCGGTATTAGTTGAGGATGTAGAAAGCATCATCGCCCGCGTGGTGGGAATGTTCAGTCGCCGTGGCTACAGCTTGGTGTCCCTGGTCTCCGCGCACACGGAAACCCCGGGAATTAACCGGCTGACCATCGTTGTGGATGCCTCTGAAGTGATCATTGAGCAGGTAACGAAGCAGCTCAATAAGCTCATTCCGGTCATCAAGGTCGTGGAACTCAAGGAAGATTCCACGGTTGCTCGCGCCATCATGCTGGTGAAGGTAGCGGCCGATAATTCCAACCGCGCACAGGTGGTGGATGCGGTGAATATCTTCCGCGCCCGCGTGGTCGACGTGGCAAAGGAATCGGTTGTCGTGGAAGCTACCGGTACGCCGGGCAAGCTCGCGGCGCTGCTTGAAGTCCTCGAGCCCTTCGGTATTCGCGAACTCGTGCAATCGGGCCACGTAGCCTTGGGGCGCGGCCCGAAGGCTACGGCTCCCAAAAAGTAAATAAAATCTCACGATGTGAACACATTGTCCCGCGCAGTGGTATATACTCTGCGTTAGGACGCTTCATTACAGCTTTTCCTACCAAAGAATTGAGGATTTGAAATGGCTATTGATACCTACTACGACGACGATGCTGACCTGTCGATCATCCAGGGCCGCAAGGTAGCGGTCATCGGCTACGGCTCCCAGGGTCACGCCCACTCCCAGAACCTGCGCGATTCCGGCGTTGAGGTTGTTATCGGTCTGCGCGAGGGCTCTAAGTCCGCAGCCAAGGCAGAGGAGGCTGGCTTCGAGGTCAAGTCCGTCGCGGAGGCATCCAAGTGGGCCGACGTCGTTATGCTGCTGGCGCCGGATACCTCCCAGAAGGAGATCTTCGAAGAGCACATCGCCCCGAACCTGGAAGACGGCAATGCACTGCTGTTCGGTCACGGCCTGAATATCCACTTCAAGCTGATTGAGCCGGCTGCGTCCGTCACCGTCGGCATGGTTGCGCCTAAGGGCCCTGGCCACCTGGTCCGCCGCCAGTTCGTAGACGGCAAGGGTGTTCCTTGCTTGATCGCGACCGAGCAGGATCCGAAGAACGAGGGTCATGACCTGACCCTGTCCTATGCCGCTGCCATCGGTGGCGCCCGCGCCGGCGTTATCCCCACCACCTTCGAGGCAGAGACGGTCACCGACCTCTTTGGTGAGCAGGCCGTCCTGTGCGGTGGTGTCGAGTTCCTCATCCGCAACGGCTTCGAGGTCCTCACCGAAGCCGGCTACGAGCCAGAGATGGCTTATTTCGAGGTCCTGCACGAGATGAAGCTCATCGTGGACCTGTTGTTCGAGGGCGGCATTGCCAACATGAACTACTCGGTCTCTGATACCGCTGAGTTTGGTGGCTACATCTCCGGCCCACGCATCATCAACGCTGATACCAAGCAGCGCATGAAGGACGTTCTGTCCGATATCCAGGATGGCACCTTCACCAAGCGCCTGCTCGCCAACGTTGAGGGCGGCAACAAGGAGCTGGAAGAAATGCGCGAAGAATTTGCGCAGCACGAGATCGAAAAGACCGGCACCAAGCTGCGCGATCTCATGAGCTGGGTCAAGAACCCATTGGACGCTACTGCCTAGTCACTAGCTGAAGTCACTGCGGCCCGCGGGAAACTCCCCGTGGGCCGCTTTTGTGCCTTTGCTGAGCATTGTCGCAGCACCTAAGTCTGTGAGGTGCCGCGGAGGTGTTGCGGGTAGTATTGGCCCTATGGGTTTTACGACGCCAAGCTATGATCTCAGGGATCTTTTTTCGCGGATTGACCGGGGCGATATCCAGCTTCCGGATTTCCAGCGCAGCTACGCCTGGGATGAAGACCGCATCCGCTCACTTATCGTTACGGTCCTGCGTGGATACCCCATCGGCGCGCTGATGGCCCTAGATACCCGCAATGAAAAGATGCGTTTCCGCCCCAGGGTGCTGGCGGGTGCGCCCGAGGTTGGTGTCGAGCCCGGGTTGCTGCTCTTGGACGGCCAACAGCGCCTTACCTCCCTGTACCACTGCTTTAATGGCGAGGGTTTTGTCAAGACCACTGACTTCCGGAAAAAGAAGGTCCACCGCCGCTTTTTCATCGACGTCCGCGCCGCGGTAAGCGGGGACTTGCTTGCCGATGACGCCATTTTCGCCGTCGACCAAAACGGCGAGATCTGCTCGCACTTCGGCCCCGACGTTGATGGGGCTATTACCTGCCGCCAGGATGGGCTGGACAATATGTGCATCCCCGTGGCCTCGCTACTCAGCGAGGAAGGCACCAGCATGCTTTTCGAGCTCGCCGCCACACACGAGCAATGCAGCGCCGAGCTTGCCGCGTTCAATAACCGCATCGTGCGCCCCTTGGCGGGCTATGACATCCCGATGATCCGGCTATCCCGCGAAACGGAGCGCTCCGGAATCGGTTCCATCTTTGCCCAGGCAAATTCCGCAGGCTTACAGATGGATGTCTTCGATCTCTTAACCGCCGTCTTTGCCTCCGAAGATCCGACCTTCCACCTTGCCAACGATTGGCAGCAGGTGGAAAAGGATCTGCGGGATTCTCCTGCGCTCGATGGCATCGGACGTAATGAATTCCTCTCCGCAGTATCCCTCTTGGTCACAGGGGAGAAGGGCAATGCCGGCGGCCAGCGCGAAGACATTTTGAAGTTGTCCCTGTCCGAGTACAAGGCGGCCGCGCACGACCTGCGCATCACCTTCCACGAGGTTGCCGAATTCTTGGCGCAGCGCCGCATTTTAAGCTTGGATCAGGTGCCGTATACGGAACAGATCGTGCCGCTGGCGGTCATCATCGCTCGGCTGGCCAAGCGGCCTGGGGCCCTTTCCGGCCAGCAGGCATGGGATCGCATTGACCAGTGGTTCTGGTGTGGCGTCTTTGGCGAGCTCTACGGTTCTTCCGCGGTGCCGCTGCGCGCTGCCCGCGATGTGGATGAGGTGACCGAGTGGGTTGCCGGGGCCACCGATGATGTTCCCAAGACGGTCGCGGATGCAGGATTTCGGGAATCCCGCCTGCTCTCGGTCGATGAAAACGATGGGGTATGGCACGGAATCTATGCCCTGCTTATGGCCCGCGGCGCGAAGGATTGGCGGACGGGCAGTGAATTTACTCGCCACACCTTTGAAGAGTTGAAGCCCGGGTTTTTCCCGGTATTCCCACTGAATTGGTGCCAGCGCCACGGGGTGGATTCGGTCTTGGCCCATTCGGTCATGAACTACACCCCGATGGGCAAGCGCACAGAGGTCGTCCTCGATGGGTTCGCGCCGAACCGCTACCTGCCTCGCGTGCAGTCCAAGTCCATCATGGAAGACGAGGAATTTGATGCCGTCCTGGCATCGCACGACCTCGATGTCGCTAACCTAAGGGAGTCAAAGATTCAGGAATTCTTGGCTGATCGTCGCCATCGCTTCGTGGATCTAGTGGAAGAAACCTTAGGCATTCCCGTCATTCGAGATGTCGATGAAGCAAACCTGGCCGGCGGTGAAGAGGGGCCACATGCGTTTGGCCGCTAAGAGGTATCGGGCGGCTGCAGTGGTTATCGCAGCCTCCCTCGTACTTGTTGGCTGCGGTGATGCCTTGCAGGAACCCAAACTGGTCAAGCGAGGTCTGTCGGATCTCTCCGAGTCCGATGTCGAGCTCGAGCGCGCCAAGTCAGAGAATCAAAACCGCCTTATCGATCCCAAATTCGCCGGCAAACTGGACATCATCGACGATCCGAGTGGCATCGAGGCCGCGCGGACTTTCTTCGATGATTCAGATTCCATGGTGCTCTTTGCGCCCGATGATAAATCCGTGTTGCGCGCGGCAACGTTGGCGATTAACCAGCACTTGCCGGCCGTGGAATATGATCGCTCGCGCCGCGGTGACATCCTCAACTTGGTCGGAGACTTGGAGGTAAAACGACTCGTCATCGTGGGCGATATCCCGTGGACGCAATCCAGCGGTGATTTCACTGTCATCAAGGATCCGGGAACGCATGAAGCGCTGGGGGATTTTACGGCCTTCCAGTACGAGTCCAAGGTGGTTGCCTCGCCGAACCAGGTGGTCAAGGACATCGCGCGGCTGGATAAAACACCCTACGTTGAGTTGCGTCCTGCCTGGATTCCTTATGAGGGCGAACCTGACGATGATGGCAAAAAGCTGCCGGCCGTCCCGGCACAGTCGCGGCGCGATGGCCAGATGGCCCCCAATATCGTGGCCACAGCGGATAGTCCGGTAGCCAATGTCATTACTGCCGCGGCCTATGGTGGCTCGGTTTTGGTGATGCCGACGGCGGATCCGCTGGAAGATAAGCGGAGTATGGCCATGGTGGCAGGGCTCGATGAGGGCTCGCTTATCGCTTTGGGCCCGGAATTCGGTCACGTGAAAGAATTTAAGGAAAAAATACGGCAGGGCACCCCAAACTGAACTACACTTCCTTCACACGCGGTTATTGTCGCGTAATGCACAACGAAGTGAAACGAAGGATGATATGTCGAAGCCGGTAGTTCTTATCGCCGATAAATTGGCCCAATCCACAGTGACGGCGTTGGGGGATTCCGTCGAGGTGCGCTGGGTAGATGGCCCGAACCGCGAGGAATTGCTTGCGGCGGTTCCAGAAGCAGATGCGCTGCTCGTTCGCTCTGCCACCACGGTCGACGCTGAAGTTCTAGAAGCAGCGCCCAAGCTCAAGATTGTGGGCCGCGCGGGCGTGGGACTGGATAACGTGGATATTGACACCGCCACCAATAAGGGTGTCATGGTGGTCAACGCTCCCACCTCCAATATCCACTCTGCGTGCGAGCAGGCGATTGCCCTGCTTTTGGCCACTGCCCGCCAGATTCCTGCGGCGGATCAGTCCCTGCGCGAGGGCGAGTGGAAGCGCTCTTCCTTCAAGGGCGTCGAGGTCTACGGCAAGACTATTGGCATCGTTGGCTTCGGCCACATCGGTCAGCTTTTTGCCCAGCGGTTAAGCGCCTTTGAAACGAAGATTATTGCCCACGATCCTTATGCCAATCCGGCGCGTGCGGCAGCGCTTGGCGTGGAATTGGTCGAGCTGGAAGAGCTGATGGCGCAGGCAGATTTTGTCACCATTCACCTGCCTAAGACTCCAGAGACCGCCGGAATGTTTAACGCGGAGCTTCTGGCCAAGGCAAAGGAAGGCCAGATTCTTATCAACGCCGCCCGCGGCGGCCTCGTAGACGAGCAGGCCTTGGCGGATTCCATTACCTCCGGCCACCACCGCGGTGCGGGCTTTGACGTCTACTCCACGGAGCCGTGCACGGATTCCCCGTTGTTTAAGCTGCCGCAGGTCACGGTCTCGCCGCACTTGGGCGCGTCCACCGTGGAGGCACAGGACCGCGCGGGTACCGATGTCGCCGCATCTGTGCTCAAGGCTCTGGCCGGCGAGTTCGTTCCCGATGCGGTCAACGTCTCCGGCGGCACGGTGGGAGAAGAGGTTGCCGGCTGGCTCGACCTCGCCCGCAAGCTGGGCCTTACGGCCGGACGCCTGTTGGACCAGGCTCCCGTCGCCGTGGAGATCGAGGCCTGCGGCGAGCTGTCCACTGAGGATGTGGACGTGCTGGGCCTTTCGGCCGTACGCGGTCTGTTTAGCGGTGTGACTTCGGAGCCGGTTACCTTTGTCAACGCGATGCAGATTGCTGAGAGCCGTGGGGTCGAAGTTTCGGTCTCCACAAACCCAGAATCCAAGGGGCACCGTTCTTCTTTGCAGGTCAAGGTCATTAGCGCGGAGGGCGTGACCTCCTCGCTTACCGGTGCGCTTATCGGTATTGACGGGACCGAAAAGTTTGTCCGTATTAACGGTCGTGGCGTGGATATGCGGGCCGAGGGCCGCAACCTGTTCTTCCGCTATGCCGATGCCCCAGGCGCGCTGGGTACCGTGGGTACCAAGCTGGGTGCTGCGGGCATCAACATCATCGCCGCAGCCTTGACGCAGGGCAAGCAGGAATCCGATGCCGTGCTGATCTTGCGCGTGGAGTCCGAGGTGCCAGATTCTCTCATCGAGGAGATCAACTCCGCCCTTGGCGCTACGTGCCAGCAATTCGACATGGATGAATAATCTCAGCGCAGGTTAGGACGGATTGGCCTAACCGCGTACTCGTGCCCGCCCATCGCGCAGAATTATGCTGCGATGGGCGGGTTTCCTTTGGTAGACTAATCCCTAATCCACTATGTGAGAAAGGAATCCTATCTAATGAAATTAGCGGTTATTGGCGGCGACGGCATTGGGCCGGAAGTAACGGCGGAAGCCCTGAAGGTGCTGCGCACCGTGCGCAGCGATATTGAAACCACCGATTATGACTTGGGCGCGCGGCGCTACCTGCGTAATGGCGAGCTTTTAACGGATGCAGACTTGGCCAGCTTGCGCGAGCACGATGCCATTTTGCTGGGTGCCATTGGTGCGCCAGGTGAGGTTCCACCGGGCGTCTTGGAACGCGGCCTGTTATTGAAGATGCGGTTTGCACTCGATCACCACGTGAACCTGCGCCCTTCTATCTTGTATCCCACGGCCCACTCGCCGCTGGCTAACCCGGGCGAGATCGACTTCGTCGTGGTGCGTGAAGGCACCGAGGGCCTGTACTGCGGCAATGGTGGCACGCTGCGGGAAGGAACGCCGCACGAGGTCGCCAGCGAGGTTTCGCAAAATACCCGCTTCGGGGTAGAGCGCGTGGTGCGCGATGCCTTTGAGCGGGCATCGCAGCGCCGCAACCACCTGACCCTGGTGCACAAGACCAATGTCCTCGTCAACGCCGGCGACTTGTGGCACCGCACGGTGGAAGAAGTTGCGGCGGAATATCCGCAGGTGGAGGTGGACTATAACCACATCGATGCCGCGACCATCTACATGGTGACGGATCCTTCCCGTTACGATGTCGTTGTGACCGATAACCTCTTTGGAGACATCTTAACGGACTTAGCAGGCGCTATTACTGGCGGAATTGGGTTGGCTGCTTCGGGCAATATCGATGCCTCGGGCGAGAACCCCTCCATGTTTGAGCCAGTGCACGGTTCGGCACCTGATATTGCCGGACAAGGCATCGCGGATCCCACCGCGGCTATCTTGTCGGCGGCGATGCTTTTGCGGCAGCTGGGTGATGAAGACAATGCGCAGAAGATTGAAAAGGCGGTGGCGGAGGACATCGCCAAGCGGGGCGATGCCCCAATCAAGACCGTCGAGGTAGGGGATCGGATCGCAGCGAGCCTGCAAGCTTAAGCGCAAGAAGTCCTTTGTACGAATGCGGTGTTGGCAAGGAACTAAATAATCTTTGCATATTAACACCGCAAACTTTGCACACATGTAAAGGCTCCCTTTTAGTAGGATGGCCGTTATGCGTTTAGGACGAATTGCACACCCAGAAGGAATTTGCTTTGCCATCATCGACGGGCCACAAGACGCCCCGATGGAGGAGCTTGTAGCTAAAGAAATCTCCGGCACTCCATTTACCCCGCCGGAGC
The DNA here is from genome assembly GCF_040225595.1 of Corynebacterium sp. KPL2734. Taxonomy (NCBI): domain Bacteria; kingdom Bacillati; phylum Actinomycetota; class Actinomycetes; order Mycobacteriales; family Corynebacteriaceae; genus Corynebacterium; species Corynebacterium sp. KPL2734. The sequence goes on from NZ_JBEHFO010000004.1 coordinate 95,713, forward strand.
CCACCGGCCGGGAATGGAAGCTGGGCGAGGTGCGCCTCTTGGCGCCGACCTTGCCCACCAAGGTGGTGGCGCTCGGGCGCAACTATGCCGACCACGTGGCCGAGGTATTTAAGAAGTCCTCCGATAAGCTGCCGCCCACCATCTTCCTGAAGCCCTCGACTGCGGTTATCGGCCCGAATGAGGCCATCAAGATTCCCGATTATGCCACCAACGTGGAATTTGAGGGCGAACTCGCCGTAGTTATTTCCAAGCCATCGAAGAATATCAAGGCTGAGAACTGGAAAGACCACGTGCTGGGCTATACCATCTGCAACGACGTTTCCTCCCGTGACCTCCAGTTCAAGGATGGTCAGTGGGCGCGCGCCAAGGGCATTGATACCTTCTGCCCGCTGGGCCCGTGGATTGAAACGGACCTGGATAGCTTGGATCTTGATGATCAGAAGATCAATGCGTACCTGACCCATGATGGTTCCCGTGAGCAGAAGCAGGATTCCAATACGGATCAGATGATCGTCAAGATGGGCGGCATCTTGGAAGAGATTTCTGCCGCATATACTTTGCTGCCTGGTGATGTCATCACTACCGGCTCGCCCGCGGGAACCGCTCCGATGGTGCCGGGCGATACCATCGAAATTGAGATCCCAGGGGTTGGTACTCTGCGCAATATCATCTCTAGGGCGCAGTAGATTCATCCCACAGCAGCTGCCGCTGGTGAGGTTTTGCTAGAAGGAGAACGGCGTGCCGGAACATTCGCATCAAGGCCACCGCGGGTCTGCGCCCAGCGCGCAGGAAATGGAGGAGCGCTATCGCTCCGCTGTGCAGGTGTGGTCGGGGAGTCCGAATGCCACGCTGGTGGACTATGTTAGTGACCTTCCAGGCGGTACCGCGCTCGATATCGGCTGCGGGGAAGGCGCCGATGCCCAGTGGCTGCACGAGCACGGCTGGCAGGTACTCGGCATCGATTTTGCTCCGACTGCCGTGGCACGGACTAGGGCGCGAGGAGTAGCCGCGGAGGTTGCCACCTTTGATGAGTTCAGCCACGCCCCATTTGATTTGGTCACCGTGCATTACGGCAGTGTCCGTGCCAACTCACGGGAAGTAGCACTGTTAGAAAAGCTCGTCGCCACGGACGGAACCTTGCTCTATGTTCACCATGATATGGAGTCAGAAGAGATCGCCATGCCGGAATGGCTGGCGGAAAACCTGACCGAATTGACGGTGCAGACCTTGCGGCGATCGCCGCGCCATGTAACTAGCGGCGCAGGCGCTCACCACACCAGCGACGTGGTTCTCGTGGCAAAGCGGTACTAATCCGCACCGTTTAAAGGCTCAGCGCCCGTAAGATCGTCTGGAGCTTGGCGGTGGTTTCTTCCAGCTCCGCCTGGGCATTGGAGGCACCGACCACGCCGCCGCCGGCCCAGGCGCGGGCGGAGAGGCCATCGCCAGCAACCTCTGCGCAACGGATAGCTACCATGTATTCACCGTCACCGGAGCTATCACACCAGCCGACGGTGCCGGCATAGAAGCCGCGGTCGGTCTCGGCGGTCTCAATAAGCGCCTGCGCAGCTTCCGTCGGCGTGCCACAGATTGCGGGGGTGGGGTGGACTACTTCTGCCAATTCCAGGGCGGTGAGGTCTTTATCCCGCAGGGTACCGGTAACTGGCGTGCCCAAGTGCCACATCTCATTGGTGTGTATGAGCTGCGGGGTATCGGGGATATTGAGGCTGCTACACAGCGGCTCTAGCACCCTGCGCAGGTGCTCTACCACAAAGGAGTGCTCGAGCAGATCCTTTGCGGAGTGCAAGAGGTCTTGGCTGGCAATGTGGTCTGCCGCTTTATTGGCTCGGCGCGGGGTGGAGCCGGCGAGCGGGAATGCAGACACGGTCGAGCCTTGGCGCTTGATCAGCACCTCTGGCGAAGAACCGACCAGCATGGCCCCTGGGCGGCCTGCAGGGGAGAGATCCGCAATGAAGCCATCGCGGTTGACGGAGAGATCGATTAGGCGCGCGGCCACCAGCCGGGGATCGATGGGGGAAGCAAATTCGATATCGACCGCGCGGGCTAAAACCACCTTTTCTAGCTTCGAGGTTTCGATGGTGCCGATGGCCGCTTCAACGCGGCGCAGGTGTTCTTCTGGCTCTGGGTCAAAGCCCACGACGCGGGAATTGAGGGTCTGATTGCGGTAGAACGCATGTGGTTCTAGCGGGCCGTCTTCTCGGATGATTGATTCTGGAACGGTCAGCGCGGCGGGAGTATCGGAATCAAAGGGGATGGCACCTACGACCATCTCGGCCCCGCCTCGGCGCAAGGCGTCAACCGCTGCCTCGGCACTGGTAAAGGTGTCCCGCGCACCTTGGGTACGGACAGACCCCGTTGCTCGGGAGAGCAAGAAATCGGGGGCGGTGCTTGGTCTGTCTTCGTGCATGGGGATCTAGCTTAGTGCCTCGTTAAAAGTTGGTAGAAATTACCCTCTGCCAAGCGTGTGGGCACCTGCTGGCACAACCGATATAACTATTGTTACAAAAGTGGCTATTGTGACTAAAGTTTTTCTTCGATTCACCTATCTCTTGACCTCACTGCTAGTGATAGGCGCAGCTTTAAGCGTGCCGGCAATGGCGCAGGAACAAGAAGGTGCCGGATCACCGGTAGAACCGACGCACCCGGCGCCTGTGCCAGAACAAGACCACCACTCCGGCGAGCCCGTGATTCCAGAACCAGACGGCTCGCATTTGCTCCCTGAAGGTGTCACTGAATCGACGCCTCGCGATGCTGAGGCGCACCCGTCTACTGACGGTGAGCCACCAGTTTCGGGTAATCCCGAGCCGACTCCACCTGTGCCTTCTGTTGATCCCAGCATTAATCCTGATCCGGCCATTGCACCGGGAACTATGGAATCGCTCGAGATGGAACACGAAGGAAAACAGCGCCGCTACCTCGTGCGTATCCCCGATAATTACTCGCCCGAAAAACCATCCCCGGTGCTTTTTGGATTTGGCGGTTGGGGAGATTCCCCGGAAAATTTCTCTAGTTACGCACGGATGGGCAATACGTCAGCCACCGATGAGGCCATCATCATTTACCCGGAGGGCTACGAACGCGCCTGGGAAGCAGCTCCATATGCCAAAACCCATGACGGCGAAGATATCCGCTTCATCAAGCGCATCTTGGATGCGGTGGATGCGGACTATCACGTGGATCGCAACCGCGTCTACGCCATGGGAATGTCCAATGGTGGAGGTTTTACCTCGGTATTAGGCTGTCACGCTCAAGATACATTTGCTGCGGTTGCCATGGTCTCTGGAGCTTTTTATACCCCCGTTGAAACCAATTGCGGCGATGCGCCAATGCATACACTCATCATGCACGGCACCCACGATCAGATGATGACCTATGAAGGCGGCGACCGGCACGAAGCTGGTTATCTTCCCGTGCGCACCGTCTTGGGAGGGTATCTCAACCGCAATCGCTGCGATATGACCTTCCAAACCCAAGCGGATATTGGAGGGGCCGAGCGCCTGAACTTCAACGGTTGCCAGAAGGACGTGGAATTGATCAAGGTGCCTGCTGAACACACGTGGTTTTGGCAGCCGGATACCCCGAATGTTGTGTGGGACTTCCTTTCCACCAAGACACGCGTGTAGTCCTAGACGGTACTTTTCAGGCTTCTAGTCGATGCGCGGGATCTGCGTCGTGGCATCATCGGCCTGCGGCGGCACTGGCTGTTCTGGCTGCTCAGGTTGTTCGCCGGCTAGCTTCTTTTTGCGGAAGAATTGGACATAGACCAAAAGACCAATTCCTAGCACCAGCGCGAATGCGCCGAGCCCCGCCAAGATGCCCGCCCAAAAGCTGCTCTTGGTCAGTGAGGCGGTGTAGGCGGCACCGGCAAGCGCCTCATTGTTGTGGTCCTTGCCACCCGCAGATGCGTTGGGCACCGGCGCCGTGCTTCGGTTCTCAGACTTAGAGCCCTTAGATTTGCTGTCCTTAGCCTTGCTGCTCTTGGACTTCGGGGTGGATTTGCCCGCGGATTTCTGGCCAGAACTACCGCCGGATTTGGATTGTGCAGCCTTAGAACCGCTGCGAGAGCCGCTGCTTGCCGATGCTCCCTTCGACGAGCCCCCACCCGATTTGCGCGACGCAGCACCAGAGCCGGCCCCAGAACCGTGGGCTTGGTTAGTCTTGCTCTGGCCAGAACCGCGAGCAGAGCCCTTGGTGGAGCCGGACTTCGACCCAGACTTGGAGCCTTGGTTGGACCCCTGCTTCGAACCAGAATTCTTGACTTCTTTCGAGCCTCCGGACTGGCCCTGCTTAGTTGGCTTATCGCCGGATTTATCCTTGGCGCCTTTGTCTTTCTTTTTATCGCCCTCGAGGAATTTTTGGCCTTCCTTCAGGGTATTTTCCAGCTCCTTATCCAGGCCCGCGATGGCCTTATCTACGCCTTTAATATCCTTGGCTAGCTGATTTGGGCGGGAGGTTCCGCCCGTAGGGACGCTGGCCTCAGCATCGTCGGATTCTTCGTAGTCGACACCGCACAGCTCCGCTGCATCCGCGTCATCGCCGACGAGGAATCCGGCATGCAAGTGGTGGCGGGAGCCATCGGGAAGCTCAAAAGTAAAGCTCACGGCGTAGGTGCCTGGCTTGGTAAAAGCGAAGGCAGGGTGGGCGTGGGACTTGCCGGGATAATCCCAGGCGGTGCCGTCCTCGGTATCCATCCGCACCTTGAGCTCGCCGATGCCCTCATTCTGGAAAGCTACAATGCGGCCATCCTCGGGGCCAGATGCGATGGCCATGCTGAGCGTCGCTGTCTGCTTGGACCCGAGGTAGTCCTCGGAGAGTTCCTGAGTATTAAAACCTAGCCACGGAACATCCTCAATCTGGGTTTGCGGCAGCACCCATCCTTCCTCGGGCAGGGAAGGGATGTTGAGAGCTGAAATTGGCTGCTTGTTCTTCTCCGCTACCTCGACCACGAATTCTTCCGATTGGTATTCCTTTTCTTTTTGGTCGTCTTTGACCACAAAGCTGATATCCCCGTTTTCATCCTTGAGCGCCATGTCTTGGTGGCCTTCGGTGATGCGGATAAAGTCCTCGGCGCTGCAGGTCTCTGCGGCATGCGCGGTGGCCATAACGGAAGAGGGTAGGCCCACACCGGTGAGGGTTCCCACGCTGAGGAATCCGGCGGTGCCTAGGGCAAGAGCGGTACGGCACAAGGGTTTCATGATTCGATGGTTTCCTTTCGTGGGGAGTTTTCGGAAGCGTCGGCTGGCACGCGAGGAGAAGAGTGGCCGGGTGTGCGGCGGGAGCGCAAGAAGGGATGCAGGGCCCAGACAATGAGGAAGAGGACGGTGAGCGTGAGCACGATGGTCGCGCCCGCGGGAAGATCTATGGCCCATGCCAAATAGATGCCGAAGAAGCTGCAGACGGCGCCGATGATGGCAGAGAGAAACATCATTGTGGTGAGGTTGGCCGTGAGCAGGCGCGCCGTAGCAGCCGGGGTAATCAGCAGGGCGAGGACCAAAATATTGCCGATCGTGCTTACGGAAATGACCACCGCGGCAGTCACGCACAGGTAGAGGATGATATCCAGGGCAAAGACCGGCAGGCCCATGGCCCGGGCGGTCTCCCGATCCAAGCAGGTGGCGTTTAGCTGCGGACCAAAGGCTACGACCACGGCCAGAACCACCAGACAGACGCTTGCGGCGACGCTGATATCTGTGCGCGAAACGCCGGTGAGCGATCCGAAGAGGAAGCTGTTGAGCGAGGCGCTATAGCCATCCGTGCGCGAAATAATCACCATGCCCAAGGCAAAGGCGGCGGCGAAAAAGATGCCGATGATGGAATCCGCGCGCACGTGGTTGCGTTGTGAAAACGCGGCGATGAGCACCGCGACGACCGCACCGGCAACCGCCCCGCCCAGCAAGACCGAGGTCTGCAGAGCAAAGGCGACGGCCAGGCCTGGGAACACGGCGTGCGAGACGGCATCGCCAATAAAGGCCATGCCACGCAGCACCACATAACAGCCGATGACCCCGCACACGATGGCGGCGATGAGCGAAATGCCCACCGCCCTGGCGAGGAAATCGAGGTGGGGATTGGTCAAATCCCGCAAGAAATCGATAAATGAGATATCAATCATGCAGCCACTCCAATCGCAGCGAGCAACGGGGAAGAGGCACTGACGCCAAATGCACGGGTCCACGGATCCTTGTCTGCCAAAAGCTCATCGGCGGGGCCATCCGCAATAACCGTGCGATTAAATAGCACCAGGCGCTTGCACGTGTGCGCTGCCTCCGACAGATTGTGGGTAGACATCACGATGGATTTCCCTTGCGCCGCAAGCTCGGCGAAAAGCTCTAGTAGGGCCTCGGTATTTGGGGCGTCGAGCCCGGTAAAAGGTTCATCGAGTAGTAAGACCTCCGGCTGAATGGCCAGGGCGCGGGCGATCAATACGCGCTGGCGCTGGCCGCCGGAAAGCTCCTCGATGGGTCTGGAGGCAAATTCCTCCATATGTACCAAGCGCAGCGCCTCCGCGGCGGCCGCATGGTCCTTTTTCCCAGGGCGCTTAAACCACCCGATGAGCCCGGTGCGCCCGCTGAGCACGGTGCGGTACACGTTAATGGGAAAGCCCCATTCCACCTCGTGGCGCTGCGGAACATAGCCCACGGAGCCAGTGACGGTACACGTGCCAGAGGAAGGAATAAGCCCCAAAATGGCGCGCATCAGCGTGGTTTTGCCCGCACCATTGGGGCCTAAGAGCCCAATGAATTCACCGGTGCCTACCTCGAGATTGGCATCTTCAATAACGGTGCGGCCAGATAGTGCTACCTGCAATCCGCGCACCTGAATGCACGGCTTAGGCATGGCCATCGCCCCGCTTGCGGGATTTCACGAGCACGGCAACACCGGCGATCAGCACGATGATTCCGCCGCCGACCAAAACATAAACCCATACCGGGAGGGAAGAATCCTCGGTCGTGGCCTCTGCTGGGCTCCACTCCGCATCCTGGGCTGCCTGGATATCTGCGCCGTCGCCCACAGCGAAAGTCAGCACGCCGTCGGTACTAAACTCCTCGCCGTCTGTGGTTTCACCCTTAACCCGGATGGCCACCTGGTGGGTGCCCGGCTCCGTGAAAGTCCAGTTGGCGTGAGTGTGCGTATTGAGATCTACCCAGAACTCAGACTCGCTTTTTTCTGCCGTAGACCACAGCAGCTGGGGTGCCTCAAAGCCACCGTTTTGCAAAAAGAGGGAAAAATCCCCTGGGCCGGAGTGTCCGAGGAATTCCATAGTAACGCCGCGATCGGCGTTATCGACAAGCGAAGGCGCCTGGGTATTCCACCCCAGCCACGGGACGCCGACCTGCTCAGTCTGCGGGACCACCCAGACATCCTCGCCGGATTGGGCACCGACGAAACTGAAATCTTCGGTATCCGGCAGCGTCTGCTGGGCCGCATCGCTGACCGAAAATACGAGGTCATCGAGGTGGCGCCACACCGGGGAGTCGCCCGCATCATCGCGGGCCAAAAGCTCGACATCGGAGCCGTCTAACAGCGTGCCGATATCAACGTGGCCGGCATCGATGACCTTTTCTTCGCCCTCTGGCGCAACGGTTTCATCCGCGCCAACCACTTGCGCGAGGTCGCCGGCCCAGGCGGGCGTTGCGGATAGGGCGAGGCCCGCAGTGACAATGCAGGCTGCCGTGCGAGTGGCCGCGCGGGTAACGGTACGAGAGGCAAGGTTAAGCATGGTTATCTCCATTCGAAGGATGTAGGCAACGCTGCAGCGAGTCAGCATTGAATTTCATGAGATCGATATAAGTAGGCACGGCATCATCAAGCGTGTCGCCGTAAATGGGGCACAGCTCCACGTTTTGCTGCGCGGCGGCTTCCTTCAGCGTGCTGGCGCTGGCTTGCTCCACCGGCTCCACAAAGACCGCAGGAAGGTGCAGGTTCTCCAGCGTCCGGCGCAGGGCAATGACCTCGCGTGGCGAAGGCTCAATGGCGGGATTAGGGGTAACAAACCCGGCCACCGAAAGGCTGTAGCCTTGCTCTAAGTAGGCATAGCCGTGGTGGGTGGTGACCAAGTGCCGATTACTCTGCGGGATAGACGAAATCGCGCGGTCTACGTACTCGTCCAGCTCGCGCAATTCCGCGATATAGGATTCAGCACGGGCGCGGTAATCGGCGCCGTGGGACGGATCCGCATTCGCCATTTCTTCAGCAATGACATCGACATAGGCAATGGCATTGTCCACGTTGTGCCACAAGTGTGGGTCCACCTCGCCGTGGATATGCTTACCCAAGACTGCCTGGGGGAGTAGGTACGTATCCGCGCCGGGGGTGCCCAAGAAGCGATAAGCGGGATCCGGCGGAATGGGCTGCAGGACCGAGGAGGGGACTGCCACCGCGGTATGCGCGGGATCAAAATGCTGGTCTTGATCGCGTAAATCAATAGATCCCGCTGCCACATCAGCGGCAATATCCACGTGGCCGGAATCAATGACATCCATATCCTCCGGCGGGTTCACGCCTACCGCGACGGTGAGGTGCTCTACCTCTGTGCCATCGGCCTGAAAGCCAAGCTTATAGATGCCCGGCTCAGAAAAACCCCAGGAGACGTGCGTGTGCGCATTAGCCGGGAGGGTGACCGAATCATCGCCCGCGTCGATGCCATCGGCGCTATTAAATAGCACCTCCGGCGTGCCGAAGGTCGAGACCACGTAGGCGGCGACATCGCCTGGCCCCTCGGCAGAGACCATGCGGAAATCAACGCCAGAGTTGCGCTGCTCGGCACCGCTAATGCGCAGGCCCAACCAGATGGCATCCAGGGAGACATCTTCTACCAGCGGCACGAGGGTCGCACCGCGGGTGGAGGCCGAGTCTGCGACCTCTACCACGGGCGCATCTGTGGACTCGTGCAGCGTATCTATCAGCGATTGCGGTTCCAAGAGGTATCCATTGCTCAAGGCAAGATCCGCATTGGCCACATTGCGTACCGTGCGCAGTGTGGGCTCGAAGGTGTGCGGGTCCTTTCCACTGGGGATAAGCCCGGTGACCGATGCATCCTCGCCTGCGACGTGGCGGGCGATATCCGCCAGAATGGGCGTCGTCGCCACCACGCTGAAGCGATCGGAGGTATCCACCGCTGCCGAGGTCGTGCAGCCTGCCGCAAGGAGGGAGACGCTAAAGAGCGCCCCGACGGCCTGCAGCCCGCGCGGTACGAAACGGTAGTGGGGCACTGGCATTAATTCTTTGCCCTCGCGACAGCGAGCCTTGCGATGCCCAGGCCAAGGAACAGCATGCCCAGGCCGAGCACACCGATGCCAAGCGGCATAGTGGGGGTGCCAGTATTGGCAAGAGCCGCATTGCCACCCTTACCGGATGCGTTCGCACCGGAACCGCTGGCTCCATCCTGGCCAGCGCCGGAGCCATTAGAGCCCGCGCCGGCTGCGGCGCCAACACCACAGTCGCCGCCATCTGGGGTTACTTCCGCGCCCAGGTCAAAGTGACCATTATCGAAGGCACCATCTGGCTTGCCGCCGCCCACGACAAAGTGCAGCGTTGCCTGTCCAGCTACTTGCTTGCCAGCAGAGGTCTGGGCCACCTGGCGGATGGTGACGTCGTAAGTGCCCTGCTTTTCGAAGACCCAGTTGGGGTGCACGTGGGTATTGGGCGCGATATTGTAGCTGCCTTCGACGGCGCCGTTTGCGCCGCGGAACCATTCATCGCCGACGATCTTGCCCAGGCCACCCTGGCTGTAGACCATCATGGCGCCAGGGCCCTTCATATCAACGAGCTCCCAAGTAACTTCACCTGGAATGTGCTCGCGCATGGAGGGGCTCTGGGTATTCGCGCCGAGCCATGGCACGCCATCGACCTGCGTAGAACCGATCATCCACGCTTGTCCGGCCGATACGGGTCCAACATCTTCTGGAAGCTCGACGCCGGAATTATCGGAGAGGTAGAAAGTCGCGCCATCGGCATCGCGCCACTGCGGTGGCGAGACCGTATCGTCTTTGATCTTCGGGATGATACCCGGCCGGCATTCTGGATCCGTGGACTGTCCACTACTTGCAGCGTTGCCACCTTGGCCACCCTCGGATTTGCTGTGTCCGGCGTCATTGCCGGAGTTGTCTGCATCGCCAGCACCGCCCGCAGAACGGTGAGTGGTGACGGCATCGCCGCCTTCGCCCACCTGCCAGGTATAGGTCACCGCGTTACTGGTTTGGCCGTTGGAGGAGGCTTGGACGGTCATCTCGTACGTACCAGCCTCACTGAAAGCCCAGTTGACGTGGCGGTGTGCAGGACTCGGCTGGTTAATAACCTCGCCGCTGGTGAGCTCCATCGAACCGGAATTGGTCACGGCACCGACGTTGCCGAACCCAGAGGTTTCAAAGACATAGACCGAGCCCGGCCCAGAGATATTGGTGAACTCGAAGTCAACACTGGTAAAGCCACCATCGCGTGCCGGCTGCGTATCCCAGCCCGGCCAGATGATATTTGGGTCCTGGGTTTGGGGCAGGAAGTAGGTCGATTCGCCAATCTCGGGAACGCCCTCGGTGGCATCGGACCATGCGGATTCCACTACTTGGAGCAGTACGTCATCGCCGGGGCCCTGGACGTGCGAGCCGGTGACATCTTCCTGCATAGATAGGTGCAGCTGGCCATCCGGTGCCGTGACGTAGAACGCGTCGATATGGCCAGAATCAAAGACCTCATCGAAGGCCAAGGCCGGTGTAACCGGAACGAAAAACGCGATGAGGGCGGTAATCACCGCCGCGATGATGCGGCTGCCAGGCCGGTGGGCTCTGGTGCGCGAAATGGTGTTGGTATCCATGGTTGAATTTCCTTTAAAGCGCCTGGGGTGGGGTCCCCTGAGCAGTGGATTATTAGTTAGATGCGCCAGCCAAAGCGCTCACGAATGAGATCTTGGTTGTCGCGGAAGAAGTTGTAGAAGGCCTTGAAGGTGATGCCAAGAACCGCAGGCAAGACCAGGGTCCAAGGATTAAACGATGACCCTCCGGGAGCTGACGGCTCGGACGGCTTAGACGGTTTCGAGGGCTTGGACGGCTTCTCGGAAGGTTTTTCCGATGAGGAATCGGATGGCGCAGCCGTAGAACAGGACTTCACCGCGTCATCACCAATGGCAAAGGTCAACGTCTGCGGCTCCGACGCAAGTTCTTTGCCGTCGGTGGTAGTTGCCGTATAGGTTGCCTCGAACGTGTAGATGCCCGGCTTGGTAAAAGCCCAGTGGGTATGCCTGTGCGATGCGAAGGTGGTCTCGATCGTGTGGTCGTTTTCGGCAGAATTGGCAAGGACGTCGTAACCGACACCCCTGGCCTTATCTATATATGCGCCCCACTCAGCGCCCTCTGGCGTGTGCGTGGGCTTAACGTTCAAATTGACTTTGCCATCTTTCATCTTGGAGTAATCCAATTCTTCGGTGTTATACCCCGGCCAGATGATGGCTTGGTTCTGCGTCTGCGGCAGGTGGTAGAAACGGTCACCGATATTGCCAAGGAAATCGAATTTCTTATCACCCAGCTGCTTGGAGCGGGGAGTGAGCGCGTTTTTGTGTACGCCAAGCACGACGTCATCCAACGAGCGGTCTACCGAGTTCTTATCAATTTGTCCTGTGTCATCGCGCAGGACGGTGCGGAAACCATCGTCCGTAGGAAGTGCCTTGATATCGACGTGCCCGCGGTCAAGTACCTGCTTTTCGCTGCACCGCTGAGCCTCCTCGTCCTTTGGCGGTTGAAATGGTGCCGGCGTATCGCCGGGCGCGGGTGAACCGCCGGACCCAGGCTTTCCGCCTGGGGTAGCGGTGTTATCCTCCGCGCTGGTAGAAAGCTCCTCTTTTACTTCGTAGTTTTCATCGAGTTTGTAGGACTCGGTCAGCACCGTGCTTCCGTGGCCGGCCTGGACCGTGGAGTGCGGGAAGACGTTGATTTTGGCAGTGTAGTTTTCGGAGTACCTACCGTAGGTAAAAGTGGCTTCTCCGTGGCCCTTGGTAATCGCTGCTTCCACCGAAGTAGAAGATTCCTCGTCGTTCTTGTTTTCGTAGAGACCACCAGTCATCACGCCGCTGAAGTTTTTATCATCCATGTCGATGATAATTTTGGTTCCTTCTTCACCTTGTTTGCGCATCCGCACCGTATAGCCGGTTTCTTGCAGCGTTACCTCTTCGGTAGGGGCCAGCTGGCGCGGATTCTCGGTTTCTTCCCACTTGTCTTCGGTAGTGGAAGAATCGGTTTGGGAGGGAGAGCCCGGGGTAAATTCCACCTGCTGCGAAATCCAGCGTGGCGCATCGCCTTCTGGGGTAAAGACGGCCTGGATATTAGAGGATTCTGGGCCCATGTACTCATCCCACTCGGCGTGGCCGTCGGTGACGGGCAGATCGGTGAGGAAGTAACCATCGATAAGCAGCGTAAGCGTGCCGGATGCCTTGTTCTTTGCATCGAAGGAAATGGTGGTGAGCTTATCGTCACCGTCTTTTTCCGGGTTCTGCTTTTTGTCCAGGCTCAGACTGTAGCCAGCAGCGGCGGCATCACCGGAGGAGGAGCTATCAAAGCGCTCTTTGAGGCTTGGGGTCTTTTCATCCTTTGGCTTTTGTCCGCCCACTTGGTAGCTGGTGGTCTGCGGCTCACTAGCCACGAGTTGGCCATCCGCCGTGCGCGCGGTGGTGCGAAAGGTCAAGCGATAACGGCCGGGCTTGGTAAAGAGCGTGTAGTTGTGAGTGTGGCTACCACGTTCGAGAAAAGCAGAGTGTGGTGAGTCCTCGAACGAACCCAGCATGCGATTGAGATTAGTGCCGTCTTTATCGTCCTTATTGGTAAAAAGCTCCACGTCGCCTGGGCCATCCACGCTTAAAAGGTCGAGGAAGGCGATGTTATCGCGGAAATCTTTCACGGGAAGCCCAGTGTCTGCGCCGAAACCGATCCAGATGGGTTCTTGGTTGGCGGAGGCCTGGTACGGGGCAGTGTAGTACGTGGTGCCTGGGGCGCCGATGTAATCCTGCGTACCGTTTTGCGGCAGGGAATACATAAAGTTCTGGTGGCGCTTACCGTTCTCGTCTTCGCGGGTATAGCCTTTGCCAATCCAGGCAACGGTGTCATCGATGAGCGGCGGCGTTTGGCCGGGAAATTCGGATCGCAGCAGGAAGTTGTCGTTTTCCCAAAAACTCTTGGGAGAATCGACGTGGGTTTGGGTCGCGATGTGTTTGCCATCGTCTGGACCGGCGTAGGCGGTAGCCGGGGCAATCAGCGCGATCGTGCTGAATGCGGCGATGAAGCGGATACGAGGAGAAGCCACCAGCGCGTTACCTTTCTGCAGTTGTCAGTAGTTCACCTCGAAACTATAGAAAACGATTCCCAATACTGGATAATCTTTTGAAAACCGTTCCCTTTTACCAGTGTGTTTATAATGGAACTCGTTATCATCTACCCCTTTTTGCGTGTAATAAAGTAAATGGGGACGCACTTTTGGGTGGTAGAGTCAGGCGCTGGTTTGGGCTGGTGCGGACTGTGTCCTGTGGCTCCACTACGATGGTGGCCATGACTGAAGTTCGCGTTAGATTTTGCCCTTCTCCCACTGGTACCCCGCACGTTGGCATGGTGCGCACGGCCCTGTTTAACTGGGCCTATGCCCGCCACACCGGCGGAAAATTGATTTTCCGCATCGAAGATACCGATGCTGCCCGTGACTCGGAAGAGTCCTATCAGGCCATCATTGATTCCTTGACCTGGCTCGGATTGGGCTGGGACGAGGGCGTCAATGTGGGTGGCCCGCATGAACCGTACCGGCAGTCCCAGCGCATGGACATTTATAAAGATGTGCTCAATAAGCTTATCGATGCCGGACATGTCTACCCTGCCTACTCCACCGCGGAAGAGGTAGAAGAACGGCACAAGGCAGCCGGGCGCGATCCCAAGTTGGGCTATGACAACTACGACCGCGACCTGACGCAAGAACAGATCGATGCCTTTGAGGCTGAAGGTCGCAAGCCTGTCTGGCGCCTGCGCATGCCAGACAAGGACTGGGCCTGGACCGACCTTGTGCGCGGCGAGATGTCCTTCAAATCTGAAACTCAGCCTGATTACGTGGTGGCGCGCTCCAACGGAGCTCCGCTGTACACCCTGGTTAACCCGGTAGATGACGCGCTGATGCGCATTACCCACGTACTGCGCGGCGAGGATCTTCTCTCATCCACCCCGCGCCAGCTGGCCATGTATGACGTGCTGAAGGAAATTGGCATCGCGGAATTTACCCCGGAGTTTGGTCACCTTCCCTTCGTGATGGGCGAGGGGAAGAAGAAGCTGTCCAAACGTGACCCGCAGTCTAACCTCTTCAATCACCGCGATAACGGCATCATCCCAGAAGGCATGCTCAACTACTTGTCGCTGTTGGGTTGGTCCCTGTCGGCGGATAAGGACATCTTCAGCATGGATGAGCTGATTGAGGACTTCGATGTCAATGATGTTCTGGGTAACCCCGCCCGCTTTGACCAGAAGAAGCTCGAGGCCATCAACGCCGATCATATTCGACTGCTCGAGCCCGAGGAGTTTGCCTTCCGCCTGCGCAATTACCTGACGGAGTACACGGACTTCCCAGCCGATTATGACGGTGAGAAATTCGCCTTCGCTGCGGACTTGGTGCAAACGCGCATTAAGACGCTTGCCGATGCCTATGGGCTACTCAGCTTCCTCATCACGCCCGATGCTGAGCTCACCCTGGATGAAAAAGCGGCCAAGAAGAACCTGAAGGACGATGCCGTCCAACCCCTCGAGGTGGGCATTGACACCCTTGAGGCGGTAGAGGAGTGGAAGACTGACGCTATTGAAACCGCGCTATCCAAGGCGCTCATTGAGGACCTAGAGCTAAAGCCACGCAAGGCCTACGGCGCGCTGCGTGTAGCTATTTCCGGCGCACAGGTTTCGCCACCGCTCTTTGAGTCCATGGAACTTCTGGGCAAAGAGTCCACCTTGGCGCGCCTGCGTGCTGCCCGTGAGGTAACTCCGTACACTCCTGCGGCCGAGTAATGCCGGAACCATCAGAAGCCTGACGGGGAAAGCCCGTTAAAGCGGCGGATGAACATCGAACTACACAGATGTCATCCGCCGCTTTATTTTAGCTCAAGAAAAGCGCCTAAAAATGCGAGTTGCGCTGGCGATTTGGTGCATTGGGCAACGATCATTATAGTTATAACACGTTGCAGCAAGCAAGGGAACGCAGCCGATAAGGATGCGATTCCGAGCGAGTGAGCAAATGGCCTATGGTGTAATTGGCAACACAGCGGTTTCTGGTACCGCCATTCTAGGTTCGAGTCCTGGTAGGCCAGCAGTGAAAATGCTTTTAAAGCAGGCTCACTAGTTCTATGCCCCGTTCGTCTAGAGGCCTAGGACGCCGGCCTCTCACGCCGGTAACACGGGTTCGAATCCCGTACGGGGTACAAATAAAAAGATTCCTCCAGCCACTGCGGTTGGAGGAATTTTCCGTATGTGCGCTTGCGGCTTAATCGGGACCAAAGTGGGTCTTAACTGGGGGATTTACCGGCACGAATCCCCGTACTATCTGCTGATTTGTATTGTGTTTACCCATCGTTTACTGTTTAACGAGTCCGCAGCAAGCAAGCTTTAAGCAGCACAGCTTTTGAATTGCATGCTACGTGCGAACGAGCCCCGTTCGTCTAGCGGCCTAGGACGCCGGCCTCTCACGCCGGTAACACGGGTTCAAATCCCGTACGGGGTACATATTTATGGCTGCGAGCTTTAACGCTCGCAGCCTTTTCTTTTGCCATTTTCTTTCTGCGCTTCCCAGGGCTAGAGAATTAGATTAAGCGGCGTTTAAACGGCTCTCGCTGCGCCGCATTGGGAAAAGTGCGGCGCAGCGAGGGAGGCATCGGAAAGCGCCTGCTGTAGCTGCAGCCCGCCCTTTGCGCTCACGGGGTCAGCGGGAATGGGGCTGGGTTGTGCTCCCCGTGAGCGCCAAGGGAAGGGGGGATGGGCCTGTCACTACAAAAAGAACGCCCAGAGAGCCTCTCAGGCTGCACTGGGCGTTGTTTGAAGGTGGGGAAGGCTATGCCATGACCTTTGTCTTCTTAATCGCCTTCTGGAGGCGCTTGTGGTAGTTATCCATGGCGGGGCGCAAGAACAGGCCGAGGATAAGCGCCGGGATAGCGAAGAGAAGGAGCATGCCGAGCTCGCGGAGGATATCGGCCTCGTAAATGCCGGCGATGGCGCTGCGGAACGCGTCGATGCCGTAGGTGGCTGGCAGCCACGGGCTGACATTTTGGAACCACTCCGGAAGCAGCGGCAGAGGATAGGCGCCGCCGGAACCGGAGACTTGGATAACCAAGAGCAGCACCGCGAGGGCCTTGCCCGCGCTATCGAATGTGATAACCAGTGAATATATTATCAACATAAACACCAGTGAGATTATCCACGAGGCAAAGAGCATCATGAATGGGTGCTCGGGCTCGATCTCCACGAAGAAAATCAGGCTGAGGACGGCGAAGGTGGCTTGGGCGATGCCGATGAGACCAAAGGTAAGGAAGCGGCCCAAGAAGACTTGGTTCCTGGTGAAGTGATCCTTCTTGTCGAGGTCTTCGTTCTTCTTCAAGTACTTGCGCTCGGCGTTGGTGTGCACCAGCACGCAGGCGAGCAGGGCGCCTACCCACAGCGAAAGCGTGAGGTAGAACGGCGTCATACCAACACCGAAAGAAGCAACATCGTAGATGGGCTGGCGGTCCACATTGACCGGCGAAGCGATCCGAGAGGCCAGAAGCTCGGGGTCATCGCCAATGAGATCGGCGAGCTGACTTAGGTCCCCGCCGTCGCGGATCTCATCGATCTTTTGGCTGAGTTCGCCAAAGCGACCCGCCTGATGCTGCAAGGTACCGGATAGACTTGCCGTTAGATCGCGCGCCCGCACGAGGGCATCGTTGTCATTAGAGATGGTATTGCGGATGCCTGCGATATCGCGCTTGACCGCATCAACATCGTTGGCAACCGTGCCCACGCTATCTCCCAGAGCCGCTAGCTGTGGCTTCAGATTGGAGTTATAGGAGTTGCGGGCGTTTTCGACTGCCTGCTTGGCGCTGGCAATCGCAGCTTGCGTTTGTTGCTTGGACTCCTGGGAATTCCCGCCGTTTTCGATGTTATCGGCCGTAGAAGTCAAAGAATCGTGCAACGCATTGCTCTGGGCGATGCTGGCATCCAGCTGCCCCATCACGGCCGCATAACCTGCCGCTACAGGGCCTGGAAGATCGACCTTATCGGCTTCCTTCTGGATACTGTCCTTTACGCCCTGGAAGGCTGCGGTCTGCTGTCCCACGCGGTCTGCGGCAGTGCGGAAGGTTTGGGCGGTCTGCGCGGAGGTGGCGCTAGCATTGTTCAGCAATTCCTCGATTTGTGAGGATAGGACCTCGTAGCTCTGCGTCGTCGCGGCGAGGGACGCATCCAAGGAACCAGTGGACTCATCCAGCGTGGACTTTAAGATATCAATGGGCGACTCGCCGTTGTCATTGGTGGTACTGGAAGCCTGGTTTCCCGCTTCATTCAGGATATTATTGGCTGCCTGGGTGAGCGGAATGGTGGAATCTACCAGGTTACTCAGCGCCATGACCGTGCCAGAGGCTGCATCGAGGCGCGACTGTACGGTATTGACTCGGTTGTGAACGTTATTCAGCGCGGCCTGGGTATCGCCCTCATCAAGGTACTGGTCCAGCGAGGAAATGACGCCAAGGCCCACATTGGACACAACGCGGGTAAAGGACTCGTCGATCTTCTCAATCACACCGGTAGCGCTGCGTTGGGTAATCGTGGTCGACAGCGCGTTCTTCTTCTCATTGGTATAGAGATTAAGTTTGCTTGGCTCGGTGCCTTCCACGTAGAAGGTGAGGAGGTTGGAGCTGAAATCCTTGGGCAAGACGATGCCAGCGTAGTACTCACCGGACTTGGTGCCCTCTACGGCATCATCGCTATTGGTAAGAACCCAGTTGATTTCGTCGTTGCGGCTGAGCTGGGATAAAACTTCATCGCCTAAATTGAGCTTGAGCGAAGCAAGGTCGCTTTGGTGGCCCTCATCCTCACTGGCGACGGCGATTTTGAGTTGTTTGGTATTGGCAAACGGGTCCCAGCTGGCGAGCACGTTAAAGGTGGTAAATAGCAGCGGGATAATGGCGAGGCCGAAAATGATGACGGCGGTCATTACGTTGCCACGGATGGCCTTGAGGTCATCGCGGAGAATGGTCAGGATATTGTTCATGACTTATCTCCCTTTCCGGATTCTTCGCCGTCGCCGGCGGGCTTATTAGTAGTATCGGCCTGCGATTGTGGGGTAGAAGATATTTCCGCGTGCTTATCTGACTGGACATCTTCTAGCCGATACTGATTGGGGTTTTGGCGTTGATGCTCTAGGTGCTGCTGGATTTCTTCATCGCTGAGATCCGCCAGGCGGTTATCGTGCGCAATACTTTGTTTTACGTATTCCAGCGAACAAATGACCGCGACCGCAATCAGCGCAACGAGGCACGCAATGCCGAAAAGGATCGCCTTCTGGTCCGGCATGAATCGGGAGCAAATCACGAGCGCGAGCACCAAGGCTACCCCGATGGCGATCGTGAGCTTCATCAACTGAGAATAATTCTTCCGAGCGGTCAACCACTTGGTATCCAAGCTCTTTTGGTATCCCTCGCGGTCCGCGGAGGCATACAGAAGATCGGTGAAGCGGTAGCGGCTGCCAATCAGGTGGACCTGTTCGTTGATAACGAGCCCGCCCTTGGCCAGCTCGTCATTGACCAGCATGGTGACGTTGGACAACCCGCGCCTTAAGAGGGTGCCCATGAGGTAGGCAACAACCGCCATGCCAGTCAACGCGGCGATATCGCGGATGTAATGGGTGCCGTAGAATCCGCCCACCGTCTCGCGCATGGCATCGATGCCGTAAGTAAAGGGCAAGAAGGGATGGACGGCGCGGAAGAAGTCCGGCGTCATCTCGATGGGATACAGGCCCGATGCGCCGGGAATTTGGATGAAGGCGAGGACCACCGCGATACCACGGCCCACGTGGCCAAATGTCGAGACCAAGCCATAGGTAATGCTGAGGTAGCACAGGCTGATGAATACGGAGGTAAGGACGTAAGCGGTGGCGCTGACATGCTCCACGCCGATGACCAAGTTACCGATGGACACGATTAGCGCCTGCGCAATGGCGAAAAAGCCGAGGAGCAAGAAGCGCGCGAAATAGGCCTTATTGATGGTCAGATCCCGGCGGCCCTGCGGGTCAACCTCGGCGCGGAAAATGATCAGGAGCATAAAGGCACCGATCCACAGCGTGAGGTTGATAAACAGCGAGGACATGCCGGAGCCGTAGTGCGTGACAGGGAAGACTGCATGGCTTTCCATCTCTGCGGGCGAGGAGAGGAAGGAAGACACGTGGTCTGTATCAAGACCGTTGACGGACTTCAGCACGGTGTTGTTATTAGCTGTGTTGCTCAAGGCAATAACATCGGTGCGTGCGGAACGAAGACCTTCCTCAACGCGATCCAGATCAACCGAGAAGCGCTTTACCACTTCTTGGGCGTGGGTCAACTGCTCGTCGACGCCCCCGAGAAGCCCGTCCGTTTGCCCAACCAGAGCCTTTTGGCTGTTGAGCGAGGCAGATAGGCGCCCGGCGGTAGCGGAAACATTAGAAAGTGCGGAATTCAGCTTAGGCAGGCCGTTGGACACGTCATCGCGCAGCCCGTGGGAATCATCGCGGGCCTGGGAGGCCATGGAATTGAGCAATTCCGAGGTCTTATTCAGCGAATCAAGGGTGGCGTTGGTATCGCTATTAAGGGAATCCAGCTCTCCTAATACCGCGCGGTTTTGATTGTTGCGGTCACGCAGATCAGAAACCGACTGGTTGATCTGCTGCGATATCTCTGGGGGAAGGGCTGGCAGGGCAGCGACACCGGCTAATTGGTCGATGGCTTTATCAGCCTGACCGAGGATGCCTTGGGCGCCGTCGGTGGCGGCATCGACGCGGTTGAGTGCGCCGTTTAACCGGCCGGTGACAGAGCCGATATTGGCATTGGCGTTTGCGGTGCCATCGGCAAGCGCAGTCGTGCCTTGGATATAGGCGGCGGTGGCATCGTCGGCGAAGGAAGTAACTTCCTTTTGCACCTCGTCGGTCAAGGAGGTGACCTGATTTAATGCCTGCTGCGCGTCATCAATCGTGGTCTGCACGGAGCCTAGCGCCGTGCGCGCCTGTGCGATGGTGGGACGAGCATCATCGATAGTGGCGTTGACATCCGCCAAGGAATTGCGCGAATTAGCCACGGTACCGGCGGTCTCTGAGAAGGAATTCGCGGTATTGCCGGCGGCACTATTGATCCTATCGCTGAGGTCGCCGCCAGAGTTTCTCAACTCGGTGGAAACCGATTTCGCGACGTTTTCATTAAAGGTCGCGCTAATCGTGGTTTCGAGGGTAGAAGAACCAGTGTCAGTGACCTTGGGGGCGATGGCATTGATTTTTTCATTGACCTGATACTCCAAGGTGGGCTGAGAGTACGTGCCTTGGAACAGGCTGACAAAGTCGGAAGAAAAATCCTCCGGCACGATGATGGATGCAAAAACATCGCCGGATTTCACGGCGTGCTCGGCTTCGCCGCGGTCCATAAACTGCCAGCCGAGCTTGTCGTTGTTGTGCAGCTTTTCCATCATCTGCCCGCCGACGTCAATATCGCCGGTGAGATCTGACGAGGCACCCTTGTCCTCGTTCACCACGGCTACCTTGAGGTGTTCGGTATTGCCGTAAGGATCCCAAAAACCGGAGACGTTGACCCAAGAATATAAGGCAGGGGTAACCATCAATCCGATAAGAATTACCCAGACTTGCGGCGTCCGCCACAGGCGGACGAAGTCTTGGAGAAAAAGCTTCCAACTAGTAATCACTCGAAAGACCGTAGCACCGAAACGGTGTTAACTAATAGTCAAGCAGGCAGTTTCCGCGAAATTGACAGCTTCGTCACCCCTGGGCCATCGCGCACCACACAGGAACGTGGCTAGGGTTAATAAAAGGTTAACTCACGCCGGTCCATTGCATAGAAAAGCGCCGCGATAATCCATGCATCTTAGCGGTGGATTATCGCGGCGTTAGGGCGCTGCAGGGCGCTTACTGGCGAGGCTTAGTGCTCGTCGTAGTGGTCACCGTGAGCGGCGTGGCGGTGACCGTCGTGGATGTAGTCAACGTGGTCGCCGTGCGGGACAGCAACGTGGCCGCAACCCTCGCCGTGGGTGTGGTCGCTGTGCGTTTCGGCCTCAATGTGCTCGTTTGTCTCGCACTCGTCCCAGTGGCCTTCGTGCTCGCGGTGGATGTGGCCATCGTGCACGAAGTCGGTGTGATCCTCGTGCGGGAAAGCGACGTGGCCGCAGCCTTCGCCGTGGGTGTGCTCGTGTTCAGTGTGGGTAGCGTGAGTCATAATCATGAATCCTTTCTGTGCCTTAGGCCAAAGAGTGACCTTCTCGTTTTCACTCTGTTTTCATTAAATCATGTTTTCAGTTCGGTTTCAATAGCGCGCCGGAAATTTTCGATATTTTTTCAATAGGCCATGACGGGGTCGGGTATGCAGGGGTAAGACGCGATAAAAGCCCTGGGCCGGTCGGGGGTCCAGGGCATTGGTGGGGTGTTGGGGAAGCTAGAGCAGCTCTGAAAGGTCTTGGGCGGCGGAGGTGAGCAGGTGGGCGTATTTCTTGGCGGGCGAGGGGCGAAAGCGCTCAGCAGAACCGGAGATAGATAGCGCTGCGCGAAAAACGCCGGAAGAATCGAAGACGGGGGCGGAAATGGAGGCTAGGCCCGCTTCGCGTTCTTCGATGGATTCTGCATAGCCTTGGCGGCGCGCGGCTTCTATATCGGCGGCGCTGAATTGCGCGGCGTCGAGGGGGAAGTCTACGAAGCCGGCGATGATGCGTGCTGCAGAGCCGGAGGTTAGTGGCAGTTGTCGCCCCACCGGAACCACGTTGTGTAGGCCGGACTTGGGTTCGCGGGTGGCAATGCAGGTGCGAGTGGTTCCCGTGAATTCATAGAGCTGAATGGACTCACCGGTACGGTTGAGGAGTTGGTCCATGATGGGGCCTGCGACTTCTAAGATGTGATCGCGATTGCCGGGAAGCGCTGGACCGGCCTTCCACTTTCCTTCAGGGGTACGCACGAGGATGCGGTGTGCCTCTAACGCGGTGGCTAGCCTGTGTGTCGTTGCTCGAGGTAGTCCCGTGGTTTCACATAACTCATTAAGGGTCGATGGATGGTTTGCGGCGGCCATCATGATGGCCATTGCACGATCTAGTACCTTAATGCCGGAAACTGCGCTATACTCTCCCATATAATGAAATCTACGTCCCAAATTATGAGATTTCAAGTGTGGAGTGATGTTTATGAACCAGAAGCTGACCTTGGCAGAAAAAGTATGGCGTGACCACGTTGTCCAGCAGGGCGACGCGGGCGCACCAGACCTTATCTATATTGACTTTCAACTTTTGCACGAAGTTACGAGCCCGCAGGCCTTCGATGGGCTGCGCTTGCAAGGTCGCACAATGCGACACCCAGAATTGCACCTGGCCACCGAGGACCACAACGTGCCGACGGAGGGTATTAAATCCGGCAACCTCTTAGAGATTAAAGATGAGGTATCGCGCACCCAGGTTTCTACCCTGCGCAAGAACTGCGAAGAATTTGGCGTGCGGTTGCACTCAATGGGTGATGAGCAGCAAGGCATCGTGCACACCGTTGGCCCACAGCTGGGCATTACCCAGCCCGGCATGACTATTGTGTGCGGTGATTCGCATACCTCGACCCACGGTGCATTCGGCTCCATTGCCATGGGCATTGGTACCTCAGAAGTAGAGCACGTCATGGCCACCCAGACGCTTTCTTTGAAGCCATTTAAGACGATGGCCATCGAAGTCACCGGCGAATTGCAGGAAGGCGTCTCCGCAAAGGACCTTATTCTGGCCATCATCGCCAAGATTGGCACCGGCGGCGGCCAGGGCTACATCATCGAATATCGCGGTGAAGCTATCCGCAAGATGTCCATGGAAGCCCGCATGACCATCTGCAATATGTCCATCGAGGCCGGCGCGCGTGCCGGTATGGTCGCACCCGATGAAACGACGTTTGAGTACGTCAAGGGTCGCGAGTTCGCCCCAAAGGGCGCCGACTGGGATAAAGCGGTGGATTACTGGAAGACGCTGCCTACTGACGATGGCGCCGAATTCGATCGCTTCGTAGAAATCGACGGATCAGCCCTGACGCCATTTGTCACGTGGGGAACGAACCCGGGCCAAGGCTTGCCGCTGGGCGAAACCGTACCGGATCCGGAAGACTGCGGCGATGATAATTCCAAGGCCACGGTGAAAAAAGCCTTGGAGTACATGGACTTGCAACCAGGCACCCCACTGCGCGATATCAAGATAGATACCGTCTTCGTGGGGTCGTGCACCAATGCTCGCATCGAGGATCTGCGCGCTGCCGCTGAGGTGGTCAAGGGTCGCACCATTGACGCCAATACGCGCATGATCGTGGTTCCTTCCTCCGCGGTGGTTAAGGCCGATGCGGAAAAGGAGGGCCTTGACCAGATTTTCCAGGAATTCGGTGCAGAGTGGCGCACTGCGGGTTGTTCCATGTGCTTGGGCATGAACCCTGACCAACTGAAGCCAGGGGAGCGGTCCGCATCCACATCCAACCGTAACTTTGAAGGCCGACAGGGCCCTGGCGGGCGAACCCACCTCGTTTCCCCACAGGTTGCCGCCGCTACCGCCGTCACCGGATACCTGTCCAGCCCGGCTGACCTGAAATAAGCACGCGAGAAAGGTTGAAATAATGGAGAAATTTATCACCCATACCGGCACGGGAGTCCCGCTGCGGGCGTCCAACGTGGATACTGACCAAATCATTCCCGCGCGCTACCTCAAATCGGTCAAGCGCACAGGCTTTGCGGAAGGCCTGTTTTCCAACTGGCGCTCTGATTCCACCTTCGTACTTAACCAAGAGCAGTTCAAAGACGGCTCCGTCCTCTTTGCCGGCCGCGACTTCGGTACCGGTTCCTCCCGAGAGCACGCAGTATGGGCCTTGCGCGAATACGGCTTCAAGGCTGTCTTCTCCTCGCGTTTTGCGGATATCTTCCGCGGTAACTCGGGAAAGTCTGGTCTGCTTACTGGGCTGATGGAACAAGAAGACATCGAGCTTATTTGGAAGCAGTTGGAAGCCGGGGAAACCAAAGTCACGGTCGATCTGGAGGCACGCACCGTTCAGGTTGGTGAAAACACCTACTCATTCGACATTGATGAATACACGCGCTGGCGCCTGATGGAAGGCCTCGATGACATCGGCATCACCCTGCGCAATGAAGAGGCCATCACGAGTTTCGAGCACTCTCGCGCCAGCTTCAAGCCCGCGGTGCACGCGGAATAATCCAGCAGGTGCGCCCCACACTTTGGCGGGGGCGCACACCACCGCACCCGTGAACTGGGGTAGCGGTGGGGCAATGGACGAGTGACAAATATCAGCGGCGAAAGCGTAAAGCCGGGTTTATCCATTATGCTCTGCGGTATGACTTCGCCTTATTCTGGGTCACGCGACCATGATGGATACAATCACTACTCCCAACAGCCCTACTCAGGTGGGAAACCAGGGAATTTTAGTGAGCCATCCGCTACAGGCGGCATCGATGCCGTCAGCATTTTTGGCGATAGTTTCCGCTATTTCGGCCGCAATTGGGCGCAGTGGCTTTTTGCCCCACTCGTGCAGATGGTCGTCCTTTTTGTTGCATACCTCATCATCGCCGTAGGCTTTGCCGCCGGTGGCGGCTCCATTTCCCTCGGCGTACTGGGCCTGTTATTACTCGCCCTCGCGGTAGTAGCTTTGTTAATCGTCTGTCTGTGGGCAACTGCAATCTGGTGCCAAGCCGCTAATAAGCAGGTCAATGGCCAGGATTTGATATTCGGGGATTTCTTCACGTTCAAAGGTATGGGCGGCATCATGCTGGCTTACCTCGTCACCAGCGTGGTCATCGGTATCGGCTTCGTTCTGCTGGTAATTCCCGGACTTTTCGCCCTGTTCTTCTGGTGGTGGGTCCCAGCCGTCAAGGCAGCACGCCCTGACCTAGGCCTAGGGGCCTGCTTTAAGCTTTCCACGGAGATCGCAAAGAGGAACATCGGTACCACCTTGCTGGTCGGTATCGCGCTCATCATTCTCCAAATGGCGCTAGGCTCAACCGTGGTGGGCTTCGTCGTGCTGCCGGGGCTCATGGCCTTAGCCCCTATCCTTTTCGTGCGCCGCAATCTCGGCATGCGCGGCTAAGGGCTAAGGGCTAGGGGCTCGCGCGGCTCAAGCTATCTAGCGCACCGGCAGGGGGCTGGGAAGATAATCGGCGCCGGTTAATTCACCGTTATTGAAGGACAAGACCCACACCGAGGCCTTTTTAAACTTCAATTCGTCCTGCGGCTTCTTGAGGAATTGCGGCGCTAAATCCTCGATGATGCCGGGGATGGTTTGTCCTTGGCTGATAATGACCGGCACCCCGCCGTCTTCTACAACGCGGCGGAAAGCCTTCTTGGCGGCCGCCGGGTTCTTTTCCCACGCCTCGTCGCCAAAGTCTTTATTAATGGCAATGTCTTTACCCAGTTCATCGGCAAGCGGCGCGGCGGTTTGCTGGCACCGATGTGGGCGAGCGGAATAGATCGCGGTGGGATGGAAGGCGGCCAGCATGGGCACGAGCATTTCTGCTTGGCGGCGGCCCTTCTTATCCAAAGGCCGCAGGTTGTCATCGCCCTCCCACTTCTTTCGGTCATGGGCGTGGGCGTGGCGCACATACAATACCCGCGTTGTGGGGGCCAACTGCAAACGCTTTTGTGCCTTGGCGACGACGTCGGCGTCAACGTCATAAGACAAAAGTTGTTGTGCCTGGTCAATGGGAACCCAGCGCAGCTCATCGGTCTCATCATTGGGCGTGTACGTACCGCTGAGGTAAAACGCCGCCCAATAATAGACTACCTTGGTGCGCCCCTGCACGGGGTAGGTGACCTTGCCAATCAACTTGCCCAGGCGCACGTGAAAGCCAGTTTCTTCCTCGATCTCCCGCGCCGCGGTAGTAGGCAGCGATTCGCCCGGGTCCACCTTTCCCTTGGGCAGGGACCAATCGTCATAATGCGGGCGGTGGATGAGTGCGATTTCAGGGTTCGCGGCGTCGCCCCGCCAAACTACCGCGCCGGCGGCAAGGGTAGTGCGGGGAAATTCTTTGGCGGGATCCACCGGAATTTCTTGGTGCCGGCCGGAAATGAATTTTTCGGACTTTTTATCTTTATCGGTCTCGTGCATCTTCTTCGCGCTCGGCATAGCTTTTCGTGCCTTTCTTCGGTGAGTTAAAAATCGGCATTAACCTCATGATCATTGTTCCACGCGGGAGATCCCTGCCGCATCCTTGCCACGCCCAGAGTGATAAATGCCTTAAGGTGGAAATAATAGGAAAAACGTTTGGAGGAAGCCATGGTAAATGTAGCGGTGATGGGTGCCGGTTCCTGGGGCACCACCCTGGCCAAGGTATTCGCGGACGCAGGAAATGATGTCACCCTGTGGGCGCGACGGACCGAGCTGGCGGACGCGATCAATAAAACGCACACCAACCCGGATTATTTGCCGGATATTCACCTTCCCGCGGCGCTGCGCGCCACACACGACGAAGCAGAGGCGCTTTCCGGCGCGGATATCGTGGTCTTCGGCGTGCCATCGCAGTCTCTGCGCGCCAACGTGGAACGGTGGGCGCCCGCATTGCCTGAGGATTCCACGCTGGTTTCCATTTCCAAGGGCGTAGAGACCAGCACGCTAAAGCGCATGAGTGAAGTTATCGTGGACGCGGCAGGCGTGGATCCGCAGCGCGTGGCGGTGCTATCTGGACCCAACCTGGCTAAAGAAGTAGCGCAGGGGCAGGTTGCGGCTACGGTCATCGCCTGCACTGACGAAGAGCGCGCCAAGGCAGTACAGGCGGCCATCGCCGCACCCTACTTGCGGCCCTACACAAATACCGATGTCATCGGCGCTGAAATCGGTGGTGCTTGCAAAAACGTCATCGCCTTGGCCTGCGGCATGGCCTCAGGCAAGGGGCTGGGCAATAACACCATGGCCACGATGATCACCCGCGGCCTAGCGGAAATTACCCGCCTTGGCACGGCATTGGGCGCGGAGCCTTTCACTTTTTCCGGCTTGGCGGGTTTGGGCGATTTGGTGGCCACGTGTAACTCCACGCTCTCGCGCAATAGAGCCTTCGGTTATCGCCTCGGTCAAGGTGGTAGCCTTGAAGAAGCGAAGGCGGCCACCAATGGCCAAGTAGCAGAGGGTGTGTTTTCTTCGGATTCCATCTTCCGCCTGGCCCAGCAGGCTGGGGTAGAGATGCCCATTACGGAAGCCGTCTACGGTGTGTGCCATCAGGGTATGGCGGTAGACGATATGATTATCGCCCTTATGGGTCGCTCCAAGAAGTCGGAGTAGCAGAAAGGTAAAATCATCGCCCATGACTGAAAAGACCCGCGTGGCCGTCCTTTACGGTGGCCGCAGTACCGAGCACTCCGTGTCCTGCGTATCTGCAGGCGCAATTATGAAGCACCTCGATCCGGAAAAATTCGAGGTGGTGCCCATTGGCATTACCCGCGAGGGCACGTGGACGCCGGGCGATACCGAGGGGCTAGAAATCGTCGACGGCGTCATGCCTGAGGTCAAGCGCGGCACGGAATTGGCGCTTTCTGCGGATCCTTGGCGCAAGGGCGAAATCCGCACGATTAGTGATGGATCGCTGTATGCACACGTTGACATTATTTTTCCTATTCTCCATGGACCTTATGGCGAAGACGGCACCATGCAGGGGCTTTTTGAGCTCTCCGGCATCCCTTATGTGGGCCCTGGTGTATTGGCGTCCTCGGTGGGAATGGACAAGGAATTTACTAAGAAGATTCTATCCGCAGCGGGCCTGCCAGTGGCACCAGAGGTTATTGTCCAAGGGCGAACGGAATTAACCGCAGAGGAAAAAGACAGCCTCGGCCTGCCGGTCTTCGTCAAACCCGCCCGCGGGGGCTCTTCAATTGGAGTATCCAAGGTGAGCGACTGGGTAGATTTCCCAGAAGCTGTACGCATTGCCCTGGAAGACGATGACAAGATTTTGGTCGAGCCAGAGATCGTCGGCCGCGAGGTGGAAGTCGGCGTCCTGCAATACCCGGATGGCGAGCTGATTGCCTCAGTGCCGGCCCTGCTCAAGGGCATAGATGACTCCGATGAGGGCTTCTATGGTTTTGAGACCAAGTACCTAGATAACGTGGTCACGGCCCAGATTCCCGCGCCTTTCCCAGAAGAACTCACGGCGCAATTGCGCGAAATGGCGATTCGGGCCTTTAGGGCGCTCAACTGCGCAGGCCTGTCCCGCGTGGATTTCTTCGTCACCGAAGATGGCCTGTACATCAATGAGGTAAACACCCTGCCGGGATTTACGCCGATTTCCATGTACCCGCAGGTGTTGGCGGCCTCTGGCGTGGATTATCCCACGCTGCTTGAGGTCCTCATTGCCCGCGCCCAAGTCCGTACCGCGTAAGCCCGTACCGCGTAAGCCCGTACCGCGTAAGCCCGTACCGCGTAACGTCGCGGTACGGCAGTCACGCTGGTTTTACCTTTCTGGAATGTGCTCCGCGGTGATATCGCTGAGGGCCACCAATGCTGCCTGCGCGGAATCCTGCGGGGCGTGCAGCGCCAGGTAATTCTCGCGGCCTAGCGCAAACCAGGTTCCTGCGGTCGTGCCTTGGGCTAGGGTCGTATCTTCAAACCAGGCAATATCGTTGACCTGCTGGAGTTGCACGCCTGCCTCGTAATTTTCCGGCTGGGCGATGCCACAGCGCGCGACGATGTCCTCGTGCCCCTCAGAGCTCCACACGTAGGTGTCCTTATCGTCCACATCGCGGCGGTGGTAGCCATCCGCAATCTCATCCGGTAATGCCTTTTCTACCGCGGTACAGCGGTCATTTTTTGCCGCCTTAAGATCGCGCAAGGGCGCCGGGTGGGTCTCGGCCGTCTTGTTCTTCAGGGTGGCAACCGCCTCGTTGAGGTCCTGCGGTTTTTCATCATTAAAGGTCGTTACCGCCACGATGGGAAAGCGCTGGGTCGAATACCAGGTAGAGAGGTTAGAACCAGAGGTCGCATCCTTGACCTTGAACCACTGTTCACCGTCGACATCTTGCGTCGTGGAGTAATCGGTGTACTGGAAGGGCATGGCAACACCGCAGCGCGCCGTCACCTTTTCCTGGGAATTAGCGGCCCAGGCGGCAACGCCAGCGGGGACGGGCTCTGCAATATCGGCGCGCGGTTGGCCCATGGCTTCATCGGGAAGCGCATGCACAAAGTCCGTGCACGCCTGCGAATCGGCCTCCGGGGAATCGACCGGGGAGACCGCCACGGGGGCCTTGGCTGTGTTTGTGAATACGTATTTCGCGCCGAAAAGGACCGCTAAAACCATCACTATGGACAACCCAAGTGAAATGAAGATCGCGGTGCGGTTAAATTGGGATGTCATAGGGGCTCATTTTATCGAAAGGATGCCGGTGAACTTAAGTCAGACTCTCGCAGACGTGGGGGAGCAGGCGGTGATTCGAGAAATCACAGCGGCTGCCCCCAGCAGCTTGAATGGCGATGATGCTGCTGTGCTTTTCGCGGCACCGCCCAATTCACGCACGGTGGCTTCTACCGACCTGATGGTAGATGGCCGGCACTTCCTGCGGGAATGGTCCACCCCGCGCGAAATAGGCAAAAAGGCCATCCTGCGCAACTTCGCCGATATCGAAGCCATGGGAGCGCGCCCAGTGGCGGCCCTTCTAGCCATCGCCGCACCGGGTGATACGCCGGTGAGTTTTGTCAGGGGCGTGGCTAAGGGCATCGCCGAGCATTGCTCTTTTTACAACGCCGAGCTGGTGGGCGGAGATATTACGAAATCGGACCTGCTAGTTATCAACATCACCGCCATCGGCTTTTTGGGTGGCAGCCGGGCCGCGTTGACCCTTGATGCGGCGCGCGCGGGCCAGAAGGTCGTAGCCCACGGCGAGATTGGCCATGCGGCGGCGGGGCTGTCCCTGCTGCAGCGGTTTGGCCGCGATCTTCCCGCAGAGCATGCGGATTTGTACCCGCTTATTGATGCCCACTGCGCCCCGTGGCTCAGCCCCGGCCGCGGAGTTATCGCCCGCGCCGCCGAGGTTACGGCCATGACCGATAATTCCGATGGCCTCATCCACGACTGTGGGACCATGGCGGAGCGCTCCGGGGTGCACATCGATTTGGATGCCGATGCCATCCAGCCCGATCCGCTCTTGCACGCCGCGGCCGCCGCCCTCGATTGCGATCCGTGGCAGTGGGTCCTGGCTGGCGGCGAAGACCATACCCTGATTGGAACCACCGCAAAGCAGGCGCCTTCGGGGTTCCGGGAAATCGGCACCGTCTCGCGCGGCAGCGGCGTTACGGTGGATGGTAAACAACCCCGTTATGTAGAAGGGTGGGCAGGATTTTAGAAATGCATCCGACCTATCATCCCTCGTGGGAACCGGTTCTCGCGCCGGTGCTGGAGCGCCAGTGGCCACGGATTTCTCAGGCGCTAGACGGCCAGGATTACCTGCCGCCGGCAGAAGACGTATGCAGGGCATTGCAGATGCCGCTTGACGATGTCCGCGTGCTCATCGTTGGCCAAGACCCATATCCCACCCCAGGCCACGCGATGGGGATGGCCTTTTCCACCAAGCCGGGGGTCAAGCCCCCGAGGTCCTTGGTCAATATTTACCGCGAGCTTTATGACGATGTGGGCGTTCGCGGGCGCGAAGACGGTGATTTGAGCGCCTGGGCCGACCAGGGGGTACTGCTTCTAAACAGGGTGCTGACCGTGGCGCCAGGACAGGCGGGGTCGCACCGGCGCATTGGCTGGGAAGAGGTGACCGAGGCCGCCATTCGCGCCCTTAACCGTACCCCAATGGTCGCCATTTTATGGGGCCGCGATGCCCAAACCTGCGAGCGCTTCCTCCCCGATGTGCCCTGCATTACCTCCCCGCACCCTTCGCCGCTTTCAGCCAGCCGCGGGTTCTTTGGCTCCAGCCCATTTTCCCGGGCAAACGCCCATTTGCGCGACCAAGGTGCGCGAGAGATAGCGTGGGACTTGTAAACTATTGCGCATGTCATACCCCAGCACGCTGGACGCTCACGGATTGCGCAATTGGGCGCACCGCGCTGTAGGCGAGCTTTCCCATCGGCGCGCCGAAATTAACGCGCTCAACGTCTTCCCAGTGCCGGATTCAGATACCGGCTCGAATATGGCGCACACCATGGAAGCCGCCGTGGCCGAGGTGGAAAAGGCCGACGGCGACATTGCGGCTGCGCTAGCCATGGGGGCCGTCCGCGGGGCGCGGGGAAATTCCGGGATGGTGCTCTCGCAGGTCCTGCGCGGAGTAGCGGAGGCCACCGTGGATTCCACCATCGATGGCGCCATCTTTGCAGCTTCGCTTATGCATGCGGTAGAGCTCGTGGACCGCGCGATTGCGGAACCGGTGGAAGGAACGGTTATTACCGTACTGCGATGCGCCGCAGAAACAGCGGAAAGCACCGCGCGGCAACCCGATTCCAGTTTTCACGGCGTCGTATCGGAGACGATTTTGGCTGCCCGCACGGCGCTAGCGGAAACACCCTCGCAGCTGCCAGAGTTGCGCGCGGCTGGGGTGGTAGATGCTGGCGGTGCCGGCCTGGTCATCCTTTTAGAAACCCTCCTTGCAGAAATCGAGGGCACGACCAGCCACTCGCCCGAATCCATGCCGGAGACAGTCACCGAACTTGAGGTGGTCTTCTTTTTCAAAGGCGATAGCGCGGCGCTGAAGGAGAAGATTGCTCCCTTGGGCACGAGCTTGGTCATCGCGCAGGCAGGCGAAGATAGCGCCTCCATCCACATCCATTCCACCCAGGCCGGTGCGGTCATCGAAACCGCCTTTGCCGCTGGATCGGTCAGCAACCTGCGCCTAGAGGCCCTTCCGGAAGCCCCTGCTCAGCGAGAAAACACTGACGAAGGTCATACGCGCACCGTCTACGCTGCGGTGCCCGCCGGCCCCATGGCTGTGCTGGTGCAGTCCGCTGGGGTTAGGGTGGTCGAACCAGGAGAAAAAATCCAGGCGGCAGGCGAGGACATCGTTTTATCCAGCGGGCTAGAAGAACACGCAACTGCGGCGCATACGGTGGAGATTTCTTCCCTTGCGGCGGGGCTAGCCGCCATCTCCGTCTATGAGCCGGATAATGCGGATACCGCTGCGGTCGTAGAATCCATGCGCGATGCGGCTCACTCGATGCGGGTGGCACACTCAGCAGAAGAAACTGCGGCAGCCATCGCTAAGACGTGCCGCCAGTTGCTTGCGGCCGGCGGGGAACAGGTCACGGTCATTAGCCCGCTTGCCATCTCGCAAGAGGAGTTGGCGGCAGAGCTAGGCGTCGATGTAGTGGCCTTGCAGGTGCCCGATATTCCTACCGAGATTGGGGTGGAATAGCGATGCTTGGCTGGCAGGATGACCGCCCTTTGACCGATGTACTGGATAAAAAAGACGCCACGAAGATCACCAAAGCGCTGGGATATAAGACCTGCGGGGAACTCTTAGCGCACTATCCGCGCGATTACATTCGCCATAATCAAGACGTGGGGCTTGGCGATGCCGCCGAGGGCGATATCGTCACCGTCACCGGAACCGTAACGGGAATAACAACCCGCGATACGGGCAAGACGACCATCATCAACGTCCAACTCGATGGCCATATCATCGCCACGTTTTTTAATGCCATGTACGTCTTGCGCATGCTCCATCGCGGGCAGCGGGTGATGATGAGTGGAAAATTGAAATATTTTCGCCAGCAGCGCCAGCTACAACAACCGGATTTCGTAGAAATCGATGCCTTCGGGCACCCAGACGGGGAACTAGCCGCCTACCAAGCGCCAGCGGCGGGAAAGAAGAAGCCCCAAAAGGCAACTGGGTCCCTGCGCAACCTGTCCCAATTCGGCCGACTCGATAAATTATTGCTCGAGCGGGAATGGATCCCGGTATATCCCGCCACGGCAAAGATCACCTCGTGGTACCTCATGGGGGCCATCCACTACGTGCTCGCGCATACCCCAACCATCCGGGAACCATTAGACCAGCAGATGATTATCAGCCTGGACCAAGCGGTGCGCGAAATCCATGAGCCCGGCGCGGCTGGCCCGCAGCGCGCGATCCAGCGCCTCAAGTACAACGAGGCGCTCTCCATTGGCCTGGTCATGGCGCTGCGCCAGCGCGATGCGCACGCGCACACGGCGCCGACGATGCCCGCCATTTTGGGCGGCTTCCGCGAAGAGTTATTGACCCACCTACCCTTTGAGCTCACACGGGGCCAGCGACGGGTCATCACTGAGATCGATGATGACCTGTCTGGTTCCTTACCCATGATGCGCTTGTTGCAGGGCGAGGTGGGCTCGGGGAAAACGATGGTCGCCACCTGCGCCATGCTGCAGGCCGTCGATGCTGGGAGCCAGGCGGCGCTGCTTGCTCCCACCGAGGTTTTGGCTTCCCAGCACGCGGCCTCTATTGGTACGTCGGTGCCAGAAGGCGTCAAGGTTGTGCTCTTAACCGGCTCCATGCGGACCGCCGAGAAGCGCCAAGCCCTCCTGGATATCGTCTCGGGTGAGGCGAATATCGTCATCGGCACGCATGCCATCATTCAAGAATCGGTCGAGTTCTTCGATTTGGGGTTGGTGATCGTGGATGAGCAGCACCGCTTTGGCGTAGAGCAACGCGATAGCCTGCGCTCTAAGACGCGCGAGGGGATAAGCCCCCACGTTTTGGTCATGACGGCAACCCCCATCCCGCGCACCATCGCCATGACGATTTTCGGTGATCTCGCGGTATCGACGCTCGCCGAGCTGCCCGGCGGGAGAAAGCCGATCCAGTCCGCAGTGGTGGCGGAGTGGCGGCCCATTTGGGTGGCGCGTGCGCTCGAGCGCATTCGCGAGGAAGTAGCGCATGGCCACCAGGCCTATATCGTCTGCCCGCGCATCGAAGGCGAGGGCGGAGTGCTTGAGCTGGCGGAACAGCTTGCCGCCGGCCCGTTTAAGGGGCTGCGGGTAGATATCTTGCACGGCAAGATGCCGAATAAGGATGAGGTCATGACCTCATTTGCCCGGGGTGAGATCGATATCTTGGTATCTACCACGGTCATCGAGGTGGGCGTCGATGTTCCCAACGCCACGGTCATGCTCATCCGCGAGGCGGAGAATTTCGGCGTCTCCCAGTTGCACCAATTGCGCGGGCGCGTAGGCCGCGGCGGCAATGCGTCCATTTGCCTGTTGCATACGAAAGCGGAGGATAATTCGCCCTCGTATAGGCGCATAACCCAGATTGCCCAGACCTCGTCCGGGTTTGACCTTGCGGAATTAGACCTTCGGCAACGACACGAGGGCGATATCCTGGGTGCGGTGCAATCTGGTACGCACCGGACGCTGCGGTTGCTCAACCTTGCCGATGACCAAGATATTGTCGAGCGCACTCACGCGGATGCGTATGCCATGGTCCAGCGCAACCCCCAGTTGGCCGAAGAGCTGACGCGGAATTTGAGCCAAAGCGAGCAGGAATACTTGGAGAAAAACTAAGAGGGGATAGGCTATAGGTATGAAAATCTACGCCCCCTTCGCGGGCATCGTTCGCTGCCATGTCGATGTAGGTGAGAAAATTAGTACTGGTCAGGAGCTAGCTACCGTTGAGGCGACGAAGCTGGAATCGCCCGTCGTGTCCCCAGGCCCGGGGATGATTACTCGCATAGCGGTGGCGGATTTTAGCGATGTTATTGGCGGAGACTTAATTATGGAGATTGGAGAAGCGTAAATGACGCGGATTATTGCAGGCGAAGCGCGGGGGCGGACTATTAAAGTTCCGGCAGAGGGAACCCGCCCGACCGCTGATCGCGCGAGGGAAGGCCTCTTTTCCTCGTTGAATGCCCGCTGGGGGTTCGCAGGCTCCACGGTGCTTGATCTATTCGCTGGATCCGGCGCCTTGGGGCTGGAAGCATTAAGCCGTGGGGCAGACGAGGCGGTGCTGGTGGAGTCCAACCCTGCGGCGGTGTCCATCATCAAGCACAACATAGGCGTGGTGAAACATCCCGGTGCCCGCGTGGAGGAAAGGAAGGTATCTACGTACCTGGCCAGCGCCCCGCGCGGCTACTTTGATCTGGTTCTAGCGGATCCGCCTTATGCGTTTGACGATGTCGCCGGGCTCATCGCCGCAATAGAGCGAGTGCTTACAGATAGCGCAATGGTGGTCATTGAACGCCACGTCGAATCGCCCGAGACCGACTGGCCCGAAGGTTTTGAGCCGACGGGGCAGAAATTAAAGAAGCGTACCTTCGGCATCGCGCGCATGGATATGGCAGTCTATACCCGTCCCGGTACCGACGATGCCGACGAAACCGATGACACCTTAGATAACTAGAGAAAGCGATATTTTATGACCACAGCCGTGTGTCCCGGGTCTTTTGACCCCATCACTCTTGGCCACGTTAATATTTTTGAGCGCGCCAGCCAGATGTTTGATGAGGTTACGGTGCTCGTTACTGGCAACCCAGAAAAGCCTTCCGGGTTATTTAGCGTGCACGAACGCATGGATCTCATCCGGCAAAGCGTGGATGCGCGTATTAACGTGGACTACTGGTCCGGCCTGCTCGTGGACTATACCTCGCAGCACGGCGTCGACGTTTTGGTCAAGGGACTGCGTTCTTCCCTGGACTATGAATACGAACTGCCGATGGCCCAGATGAACCGGCGCTTGTCCGGCATCGATACGGTCTTTTTGCTTACCGATGAAAAGTACGGCTACATCAGCTCTTCGCTATGCAAGCAGGTCGCGCAATTCGGCGGCGAGGTCACCGGCATGCTTCCTGATCCGGTAGTACAAGCGGTGAAGGAAAAATACCGCCGATGATATTGGCGCTGATTATTTTTGCCGTCGTTGTCGCGGGATCCACCCTGCAACGCGTCTCTGGCATGGGGCTTGGCCTTATCGGCGGGCCCATTCTCATGCTGGTGATGGGCCCGGTAGAAGGCATCCTCGTGATCAACGTCTTGGCGGCGGTCAATGCTCTGCTTACTACGGTCACTGTCCGCCGCAATGTCAGCTGGAGAATGTTTGGGCTCATTGCGCCAGTGATGATTATCGGTTCTCTGGCGGCCGCGGCGTTGATTAGCAAGATCGATACCGCAGGGCTATTGATAGTGGTGGGTGCAGCACTGCTCATCGCCTTGGCGGTGGTGACCTACGGCGCTAGGTTCGTCCCGCCGATGGAGGGCAAGGGCCCGGCCATCTCCGCGGGCATCCTTGGCGGATTTACCAATACCTTGGCCGGAGTGGCCGGCCCGGTCATTACCGTCTACGCCCAGGCGGCCAAATGGCCCCAAGCCATGTATACGGCGACCCTGCAACCGATCTTTGTGGTGGGCGGGCTCTTTTCCGTTATCACCAAGACCGCGCTCGGCGCCGCGACATTCGATGGCCTGCCCTGGGTTATTTGGCCCGCAGGCATTGCCGGCATGTTCATCGGCATCTGGCTGGGCTCGCGCATCGCGCATATCGTGTCCAGGGATATCGCGCGCGCACTGTCGCTATCGGTAGCTAGCCTCGGCGCTCTCAGTGCGCTGATTCGCGGCGTCGTCACCTACGGAGCCTAGGGCGCGGCTGGCACCGCGCGAGGCCTACCTAAAGAAGCGAGGACAAGAACTCCTTGGTGCGCGGTTGCTGTGGATTGTCGAGCACTTCAACCGGGGTACCGGATTCGAGGACTACGCCGCCGTCCATGAAGAAAATTTTATCCGCCACCTCGCGCGCAAAGCCCATCTCGTGGGTCACCACGAGCATGGTCATGCCCTGGGCCGCGAGATCCTTCATCACGCGGAGGACCTCGCCGACGAGCTCGGGATCCAGGGCGGAAGTAGGTTCATCGAAAAGCATGAGCTTTGGATCCATCGCCACGGCGCGAGCGATGGCAACGCGCTGCTGCTGGCCACCAGAAAGCTGGACTGGGTAGTTATCGGCCTTCGCCGCCAGTCCCACCTCATCTAACAGCTCCATGGCACGCTTCCGGGCCTTATCCTCTGGCACCTTCTTGACCTGCATCGGTGCTTCAATGATGTTTTCTACCACCGTGCGGTGGGGGAAGAGGTTAAAAGACTGGAATACCATGCCAATATCGGAGCGCTGCTGCGCAGCCTGCTTTTCACTGATTTCGTAGAGGATTCCATTCTTTTCGCGGTAACCAATGAGCTCACCGTCGACATAAAGCCGGCCCGCCGTGGCTTTATCCAGGTGGTTAACGCAGCGCAGGAAGGTCGACTTACCTGAACCGGAAGGGCCTAAAAGGCAGGCTACCTCGCCGGGTTGGACCTCTAAGTCGATGCCCTTGAGCACCTCGAATTGCCCGAAGGATTTGTGCACATTCTGTGCGGAGATCATGGGAGTAGTCATTATTTTTTACCCTCCTGGATTACAGAGACGTTGCGGGGGATAGTACCTTCGGCATCGGCAAGCGCGGCAAGTTGGCGCCCAGTGAGCTCGCGGGTGGCGCCGCGCTCAAAGTGGCGCTCGAGGAAGTACTGGCCCACCATGAGCAGGGAAGTAATGACCAAGTACCACGAGGCGGCGACCATCAAGAGCGGAATGGGCTGGAAGAGGGCTGCAGAAATATCGGTGGCGCGGCCGAAGATCTCGTGGGTATAGGGGATGGCCACCACCAGTGACGAGGTCTTGAGCAGGGAAATGAACTCATTGCCTGTCGGCGGGATGATAATGCGCATCGCCTGCGGCAATACGGTGCGCCGCATGGTCATCCACCAAGACATGCCGAGGGCTTTGGAGGCTTCCTTTTGGCCTTCTGGCACCGAGGAAATGCCCGAGCGCACGATTTCGGCCATATAGGCGGCCTCATTGAGGCCCAAGCCCATGACCGCCAAGAAGAAGGCATTGGTCAACACACTTTGCAGGGAGACCTCTGCAAAGCCCAAGTTGATGGATTGATAAATCGCAGATAGCAAGCCCCAGAAAACCAGCTGGACATAAATCGGCGTGCCGCGAAAGATCCACAGGAAGATCCAGGAAATGGCGCGCAGGATGGGGTTGGGCGACATGCGCATCACGGCGAGGATGGCGCCGCCTACCACGCCAATGATCATGGACAAGATGGTGATTGCAATCGTGTGCAGGGAGGCGATGGCGATGCGCTGGTCAAAGAGATACTGGAAGTACGTATCCCACCCAAAGGCCTCATTGCGCGCGGAGGCAATGACAAACCACAGACCAAGAATGAGCAGCACGACCGCGCAGAGCCACCGCCAAGGGTGGCGCAGTGGCCGGGCTTCAATCTTGGCGGGTGCTTCCTGGTGCGCAGTCGCGCTGGCTTCCTCTTTGTGCTCGTTAACCATTGATGGGCCTTTCATTAATCATCGCCTGGTCTACTAATCCATCTTCAATTCCCCAGCGGGCCAAGATCTCCGCGTACTCACCGGTATCAATGAGGTGTTGGAGGGCAGCAGCTGAGGCTTTTGCCAAGTCCGAGTCCTTCGGTACTGCGAACCCGTAAGGGGAGGCTTGGAACATATCTCCCACCGCACGCATCTTTCCCTCGGAGCGATTGACCGCCCAGGCGGTCACCGGCGAGTCCGCGGATAGGGCATCGGCGCGGCCCATAAGGACGGCGAGCGCGGCGTTATCCCCAGTGTCATAGGACAAGACGGTGAGGTCGCCGTCGCAGGCATCTTGTTTGGGGCGCACATCGTCGGTTTCGGACACGGTGGTGCGCTGAACCGCTACGGTCAGCCCGCATGGGTTAGAGGGATCGACCTTATTCGGTCCATCGACAAGCTCAGCCCATTGAATGCCCGCATAGAGGTGATCCACGAAGTCGAACTCATCGCGGCGATCGGCCGTATCCGTAAACCCGGAGGCGCCCATGTCTATCTGGCCGGATTGGACCGCTGGCAGGATCATGGAGAAATCTTGCTCCAAGGCTTGGAACTTCAGGCCCAATACCCCGGCTACGGCACGGGCGAGGTCGAGCTCTACGCCCTGCAGATCGCCGTGTGAGTCCTTGAGCTGAAATGGGGCATAGGGCGGGTTCGTTCCCGCCGTGAGCACGCCATCATCGTCGTGGTACATCGCTGCGATTTCGGGAACAACATCAGTATCTGGCTCTTCCCAGCCTTCCGGCGTGGAATCTTCCTCGTTGACAACGCACGCGCTCAAGGGCAGTACACACGCCATGATGGCGGCCGTTAGTGGTCGATGATTAATCGCCCAGGGCATTAATATTCCGCCGTCCTTTCATCGATGGCTTGTGCGTTCCTGCGGTCTACGTAGATGAAGATGGACACGATGATGGCACCGAGGATGAAGTATCCGATGATGGCGCCCGAAGAGGCGTCCTGGTCCGCACCCCAGGGCCACAGGGCGCGCAGGGATCCCAGCATGAAGCCCGCCATGGCGGCCAGGGTGGGAGCGCGGTGGGTACTCAGCAAATAGTTGAGCAATTTGATGAAGGCGGCGAGCCCGCACAGGGCACCAAGTGCAAAGACGCCCATGGTGCCCAACTCGCGGTCCGATACCGCGCCGATGATCGGCTGGTACAGCCCCATGGTCAGCAAGATGAGCGAGCCGGAAATACCCGGCAGAATTAGCGCGCATACAGCAATCGCTGCGGCAAAGAAGACCACGATAAGGCTCGGGTCATCCTGCGGCTCGGAGGTAAAGCCCGTGACGATAAAAATCACGACGGCAGCAGCGATAAACGCGATGATGGAGGAGGGGGCGGTGCGCTCCGCCTTAGACAACATGGAAAGCGGAACGATGATGGAGATGACCACCATGCCTAAAAAGAGCGCGCTGGAGGCAGAGACGTTGTTGTCGACGAAGTTGGACAGGAGCGTGGAAAAGCCGAAAACGGCGATGAGCATGCCGACGGCGACGGAGCCCAGAAAGGACCACTCGACCTTTTTAAAGTTGCCGGAGATGAGGTCATTGGCATTGCGGACGGCGCGCTCATAAATCCCCACGATGAGGGCGACAGTTCCGCCGGAGATGCCGGGAACCAGCTCGGCCATACCGATGAGGGCGCCACGAACGGCGTTCAAAATATAGTGCATAAATTAGAAATCTACCTGGGTATAAGACATGACTGCGGTTGACGGGCCACTCGGGATGCCAAAAAGCTCGTTGCTCAAGACCGTACGGCGAGGTGTAGCACCGCCCGTGGTGGCTTAAGCCTGCATATCTTTCATTACTTTAACGGTTATCTACCTTATATGAGATGGGCTTGTGCTTAAAGTCTCGAGGTAAGAAGGTATTAATTTGCAGAGATAACGCTTCTTAGCCGTTGTGTAAATATGCAATTCGCGGAAGGATATACGCTGAATCGAGGCCGTGGTAAGAGAAAGAAAGTGGCATGACGAAACCCCGCTTCCTTCGTGGATATTTTTCCGGAAGGAAGCGGGGTTGTACCGTGCCCCTGGTGAGACTCGAACT
Organism: Corynebacterium sp. KPL2734; assembly: GCF_040225595.1. NCBI lineage: Bacteria > Bacillati > Actinomycetota > Actinomycetes > Mycobacteriales > Corynebacteriaceae > Corynebacterium > Corynebacterium sp. KPL2734. The sequence continues at coordinate 136,311 of NZ_JBEHFO010000004.1, forward strand.
CACGCGGCCTGCCGTAATTTAATGGTCTGACCAGGGGATAATTTACGATGACCCGGTTTGTGACAACGAATTGACAACTATGATGAGAGTGTCTGATGGTTTGTGTGTGGGTACCTAACCCGCATGAGGAGATGAACCAGAATGACTACTATGGCGAGACGAGATCCGGCTGATAAGGCCAAGATTGATGCGATTGAAAAGAAGCTGCTTGCTAACCCTGAGATCGCGAAGCTGATTGATGACCTAGGCAGGTCGACAATGGATGCCAATGACTTGGTTCGCGGCATGTTGTAGGCCTCGATTACCAGGGGACTCAACGCGGAAATGGATGCCCATTTGGGCTACGAGTTTGGCGACAGGAGCGCTAAAGCTGCTGCTGGGACAGACAATTACCGCAACGGGTCGTATCCAAAGACCGTGGATTCTAACTATGGGCCATTAACCGTTGATGTCCCGAGGGATCGGGCTGGTACATTCTTGCCGACTATGGTTCCTAAAGGTTCTAGGCGTTTGACTGATGTCGATGACATGATCGTCAGCTTGTATGCCGGTGGGATGACAATTAGGGATATCCAGCACCATATGGCTACTGCGATGCGGGTTGATATTTCCCATGAGACGATTTCTGCGGTTACAGACGCAGTCTTGGATGAGGTCATGGTGTGGCAAAACCGCCAGTTAGATGAGTTCTACCCCGTGGTTTTTCTGGATGCGTTGCGCATTAAAGTCCGGGATGGTGGCCGGGTGGTCAATAAGTCCGCGTACATGGCTATCGGCGTGGATCTCGACGGTATCAAGCATATTTTGGGGTTGTGGATTGCCAAAGAAGAAGGCGCTTCATTTTGGGCGCAGGTATGCGCCAATCTTTCTAACCGTGGGGTCAAAGATGTCTTTATCGTCTGCTGTGACGGGCTTAAAGGCCTGCCTGAAGCAGTTGAGGCAACTTGGCCGAACTCTATGGTGCAAACCTGTATCGTGCACCTGATTCGCGCCGCTAACCGGTGGGTAGCCTATGGGGATCGCTGGGGCGTATCGGCCGCGTTGAAAAAGATTTACACCGCCGCGGATGAAACAACAGCTCAGGCTGCCTTAGACGATTTTGAAGCCTCTGAATTGGGAGAAAAGTATCCACGCTCAGTCAAGGTCTGGCGAGATGCTTGGCAGCGTTTCGTACCGTTTCTCCAGTTCCCACCAGCGGCCAGAAAGGTTATCTATACGACGAATTCGATTGAATCATTCAACAATGAACTGCGTAAAGCTACCCGCAACAGGGTGCAGTTCACCAACGATGATTCAGCGCTCAAAACGCTATGGCTGATGATCTGCAATATCGAAGACAAACGAGCTGCCAAGAGGGCGAAGCAGGGAAAACGAGTCTCAGCGACAGCCGGCAGACTCATGGAAGGAGCCCGAGTTTCCGGCTGGAAACAAGCCATCAACCAAATGGCCGTGGCCTACCCCGACCGCTTCGACAATTACCTATAAACCTAGCCCCACACACAAACAACTTGACACGCTCCCTTGACGGGGCGTAGATGGTGTTGGAGCAGTCTCGGTCGTGGTACCTAGGCAACGCCACCAATCAAGACCGGTTTAACCACCGCCCCGACGTGGTGTGGCACTAGCCTCATTTCATTGAGCTGGCTACGCCTGAGCTGTCCGAGAGGTGCAATACGCACGAGGAGCTGGATAAATACTGCGGCGCTGGGGATTCCGGACGGCCTATTTTGGGGTGTAGCGTAGGCCTTACGCAGCCATCCAGAGGAATGCTGGCCGGTTGTTCCATTGCGTTTGGTATCGGCGCCGCAGTGGCAGCGTGGTCGACTCTTTGGCATTGGGGCACCACACCACCGCCGACTACCACAGGCAGTCAGCCACAACGTGGATTTACGTCCCCAAGGCCAGATATACGCTCCCAAAGCGTATATCTGACGCTAACCTAAAGGTCAGGGCGTAAAAATCCCCGATCCCAGACACACTTTCTGACCCTTAACCTGAAATACTTCAGTGACACGTACTGGCTGCCCCGATCGCTATGGTGAATTAACTGGTTTCCATGAATTCGCCCTGCAGTCGTTAACGCATGCTCCAAAGCCTCCATCGGCAGCGCGTCGGTGCGCATTGTCGATCGTGTAACGACACCAACAATTTTTCGGCTGAATACATCCACGACAAATGCGGTGTAGGCGAATCCTGACAGGGTGCGAACGTAGGTAATGTCGGCAACCCACAACCTGCCTGGCGCCTGCGCACGGAAGTCTCGCTGTACAAGGTCTGGGCGATGATCCGGTGCCTTCGGGCTAATCGTTGTCACAGGGGTTCGTCCACGTCGGCGGCCGGAAACACCTGCGAGTTTCATCAGACGTGCGGTCTTGTCGCGGCCGATATGATAACCTTCACGGTTCATAGTGTGCCACATTTTGCGGATGCCGTAGACCGAGAAATTCTGCGCATGCACACGCTGTATTTCTGGGATGAGAAGGCTATCGCTTAAGGTTCTTGCACTGGGAACGCGTGTGGTGGCTTTGCGGTAACCGCGTGAGGTGATGAATCCACGATCTGCTTGTTTAAGGACTCGGCAGATGTCCCCGGGCCCCAAACTGATCCTTATACGCGTCGATGTAGGAGATCATTTGGTCTTAGGGTCGGTTGAGTTCCGCTGCGAGAAAAGCCGAAGCAGTCTTAAGAATCCCGTTTGCTCGTTTCAGTTCGCGGTTTTCTCGGCGCAGACGCCCCAAGCTCTTCTTCCATCGTTTCGCCGCATGAAGCGTCAGAGTCATCACGTACTGAAGCGCTGTCACGGTACCAAGCCCGCAACGTAGGGTGAGATACCCCTAGCAGCTCACCGACCTCTGTGTAGGCACGTTGCAGTGCGCAGGACTCCAGGCGGACCATTTCGATGATCTGATGGATCGCCTTCTCCTTGAACTCGACGGAATACTTTCTAGGCATAGTTCAATCCTTCCTTAGCTGAGGTAGGAACTAAACCGAGGACGCTTCACTCGCACGCATCGAAAGAATCTTGGGTGACCTTGAAGTCTTTGAGAGGCGCTCCGCGTTCAGGCTCCTCCCGTCGACAGGAAATGAACGATGGCCGTTGGTGCTTCGCCTTTGTCAACGAATTCGCCGACTTCGGTGTCGGCGACTCTGGCGTTCGGGTCGCAGCTTTCTTCGGCCAAGGATACGGGCCAGTTGCGTGTCGATGCCGCCCTGCTCGACGTAGCTGGGCTGGTGCTGCTGCGAGTCGCGCGTGAGGAAGTGCTCGAGGTCGCTGTTGGGTTGGAGGCAGACTCGGTCGCCGTGGTCGAGTCAGGTGCCACTGCGGATTCCGACGGGGCTGCCTCGCGCCGGGTGTCGGGGAGGGAGCAGGACGCAACGAGCGCGGCTGCTGATGCCACCGCTACTGCGGCACGCGCGGTGCGTTGGGGCAGGAGGACAGGGAGAGTGGTCATGGTGTATGTCCTTCGTCCGAGGGGGCGAACTCGTGGCCGAGACTAACGAAGCGCGAAGCCGAGTTCTATCACCAGCTGGAAATTGTTAGGAGATCGAAATGATTTACGGGGAGAGCTCAGTAATGGGCTGGACAGACAAGATGTCGACCTCGCCCGCGCAGCCCTGCAGGCCCGGTACTGCGACATAGAGGCTGTCGGTGTTTTCGGGCGGATAGATCCGCAGGCCATCGGCGTCCTGAGGTTGGCAGGCCGCCGCGTCGAGCAATCCCACATTGGTGATCTTGAGCCCCGCGCGGGCCTGGGCCCCTGGCGCCAGCGTCACGGTGGCAGCTTCGGTGCCGGTCTCACGCAGCGCGGCGGGGCCTAGTTGAGTGCCGTCGTTGCCGGTGACGGCGGAGACGCCGGGGAAGCCCGTGAGGGTGCACTCCTCGCCAGAGGTATTGGTCAGCACGATGTCGACGAGTCGGGAGCCAGCGGCTCCCTGCTCGTTGGTGATCTCGGCGGAGAGCTGGGAGGTGGCGCAGGCGCCCTCGGGCAAGGGCGGGATAGTGGAGGATGCTGGGGCTGGTGCGGTGCCGGACGCGCCGGGAGCGGCCCCGGAAGCAACGTTGTCGGCCGTGGCGGTATCGGCGGCGTCCGCACCGCCAGCACCGACAGTGCCGTCGGCGGCATCGTCACCCGCAGGGGCGTCGGCCGAGTGAACGACGGTGGTCGTGACTGCCGACGGTGCCGCAGTGTCCTCCTCGCCGGCGGAACACGCGGCGAGTGGTAGCAGCAGGCTGAGGGACAGGAGTACGCGCAGATTCTTCATGCCCACAGGATAGTTTCACAGCACGACGGGGACTAGAGATTACTGGTCACGAGTCTGTTAAGTCTTTGCTAGCAATGAGCAACGATTCGCAGAATGTGTCACACAGTGTGCAGTAGCCGTCCTGTGACTGAAAGCGTGAACATGATGAACTCCCGCCGCCTTTCCCATGATCGAAAAACGCAGGGAACGACGGGGCTTATGGGCGCTCCGGCACGATGAGCGGCCCGCCGGTGACGGGGTCCTCGATGACGCGGGAGTCCAGGCCGAAAACGTCGCGCAGGGCCTGCGGCGTGATGGTGGACTCGGGCGAGCCCAGGGCCGTGACGGAGCCGTCTTTCATAAGGACGAGGTTGTCCGAGTAGCGGGCGGCCAAGTTGAGATCGTGGAGCACCATGACGATGGTCTTGCCCTGTTCCTTATTGAGCGTGGAGACGAGCTCGAGGACGTCTGTGGAGTGCGCCAGGTCCAGATAGGTGGTGGGCTCGTCGAGGAAGACGATGTCGGTGTCCTGAGCCAGGACCATGGCTATCCATACGCGCTGGCGCTGGCCGCCGGACAGGGAGTCCACGGGGCGGTCGCGCAGCTGAAAGACGTTGGTGAGCGCCATGGCCTCGTCCACGGCGGCGGAGTGGGAGGCGGACCACTGCTGCAGCCAGGACTGGTGCGGGTGCCTGCCGCGGGCCACGAGGTCTGCGACGGTGACGCCGGCAGGGGTGATGGGGGACTGGGGGAGCAGCGACAAGCGCGTGGCTAGCTCCCGGGAGGAGTAGTCACCCAGCTTCTTCCCGTCGAGGGTGACGGAGCCCTCCGACAGTGGGAGCAAGCGGGACAGGCCGCGCAGGAGGGTCGACTTGCCGCAGCCGTTGGCGCCGATGAGCGTGGTGACCTGGCCGTCGGGGATGTCGAGCGTGACGTCGCGGCTGATGACGGTATCGCCATAACCGACGGAGACGGAGTGCGCGGAAAGTCGAGCGTTCATTACTTGATGTTGTCCTTCAGACCCTGGAGGATGATGGTGGCCGAGAGCAGGGACGCGTTCATGTACCAGGACTCGTAGTCCACGGACACGGCCTGGTTGGCCTGCACTGCCTTGAGAGATTGCCACGTGGCGGCCTGCGAGGGGTCGGCAGCGCCGGCGTTGACGCCGTAGAAGATCCAGTCGGCGTCGGCCTCGGAGAGCTGCTCGGCGGAGATGTCCTGGCCAGCCTTCTTAATCTGCTTTTGGTTGGCGGGGCGGGGCAGGCCGGCATCGGCGGCCACGGAGCCCGCCATGGAGTTGACCCCGTAGAGCTGGAACTGGTCGTCCTTGGAACGCAGGAAGGAGACGGTGGGCTTGGAGGATAAGCCCTCGCCCCAGGCTTTGGCGTTGGACTCGTACTCGGCCAGGAGGGTCTCGGCGGAGTCCTTCTTGCCCACGGCCTCGGCGATGGTGAGGAGGTCCTGCTTCCAGTTCTCGCCGCCGCCCTCACCGGTGACGACGGGCGCGATGGCCTTGAGCTGCTCCAGGATGGCCTCGTCCGTACGCAAGTTAGCGCAGATGAGGGTGGGCTTCAGGGAGGCGATGGTCTCCAGATCCGGGTTAGCACGTAGGCCGCAGTCCGCGATGGAGTCCAGATCGAAGTCGGAGCCGAAGCGGTTGCGGATGTAGTCCGGGACGACGCCCAGGTTCTTGGCCTTAGCCGCGCCCACCGGGAGAATGCGCAGCATGAGGAGGTTGTCCAGCTGGCCGGTGTTGAGCGCGATCACGCGCTGGTGCTGCTCGGCGGCGCTGGATGATGCCGCGGAGGTGGCCGCCTGCTCGCTCGGCGCAGTCTCCTGTTTGGAGCAGGCCGCAGCGAAGGCGGCGACGCCGAGGCCGGCGGTGATCTTGAGGAAGTTACGTCGTTGCATGGTTGTCTACTTTCGTGTTCGAGTTTGCTGCCAGAGCAGCCGGATGAGGAAAGGTCCGCCGATGACCGAGGTAATGATGCCCACCGGGATCTCCCAGCCGAAGGCACAGCGGGCGATGAGGTCGGACACGCACACGATGAGCGCGCCCATGGCCGCCGATGCCCCCAGGGGCGGCGCCCCGACCCGCGCCAGGCGCGCGGCGATCTGCGGGGAGACGAAGGCCACGAAGCCCACCGGGCCCACGGCGGAGACGGTCACCGCGGCCAGTAGAACTGAGACGATGAGCAGTGCCGCGTTGATCTTCTTCAAGGGGGCGCCGAGGGCTTGGGCGGAATCCTCGCCGAGCTCCAGCGCGGGCAGATCGATGGCGATGCGGGCTAGCACTAGGCCACACACCACGAGCATGCCCAGGGTGGGCCATAGGTGCTCGAAGGTGCGGCCGTTGAGCGAGCCGACCATCCACACCTTGGCCGCGGCCGCGGTGTTGAGATCTGTGGCGGCTAACATGTACGTGACCAAGGCGTGAAGGAAGGCGTTGCCGCCGATGCCCACGAGGACGAGGCGGAACATATCCACCCCGCCGCGCCGGGACAGCATCCAGATGGCCGCGCCGGTGGCGAGACCGCCGGCCATGGCGGCGAGCGGGATGCCGACGTAGGCACCGAACGCGCCGCCGGCCCCGGCAGATCCTCCGAAGACCATGATGGCCACGGCCGCCACGGTGGCGCCCTGGTTGATGCCCAGGATGTCCGGGCTGGCCAGGCCGTTGCGGGCGATGCGCTGCGTGATGGCGCCGGAGAGCCCCAGCGCGGCGCCGACGGCTAGACCCACGAGCGAGCGGGCCAGGCGCCAGTCGATGACGACGGTGCGCTCGAGCTTGTTTCCGCCGCCCGCCAGAACGCCGATGACCTCGACGGGGTTAAGGGGGAACTCGCCGATGCCGAGGCTGATGACCCACACGAGCGCGCTCGCGACCACGATGGCCGCGGTCCAGGCTTGCGTGCGCGGGTGGTAGAGGAAGCTGAACTTTCCGAGGCTGAGGTACTTCATTACAGGCTCACCACCGTTCGGTGCCGGACGAGCCAGATAAACGCCGGCCCGCCGAGCAACGCGATGACGATGCCCGCCTGGAGCTCGCCGGGGCGCATGATGAGGCGGCCCACGATGTCGGCGCCGAGCAACAGGCAGGCGCCCGCCAGCGCGGAGTAGGGGGTGACCCACTTGTAGTCCGGGCCGGTGATGCCGCGGGCGACGTGGGGCACCACGAGACCGATGAAGCTGATGGGGCCCGCGGCTGTCGTGGCCGCGCCGGCCAGCAGGGTGATGGCCACGAGGCCCAGGATATTGGCGCGGGCAACGTTGGTGCCCAGCGCCTGCGCGGCCTCCGCGCCCAGATTGAGGATGTTGAGCGTCGGGCCCAGCGCCAGCGCTAGTACCGCGCCGATGGCGAGCGGCACGAGCGCAGGGGTGATGATGTCGAAGCCGCGTCCGGTGACGGACCCCGCTTGCCAGAAGCGGAGGGTGTCGAGCGCGTTGGGATCGATGTAGACGATGGCCGACGTGGCCGCCGCGAGGACGGCGGACAGGGCGGAACCCGCGAGGACGAGGCCCAGGGTGTCGCCGCGACCGATGCCGCCGGCGGAGAGCCCGAAGACGAGCAGCGCCGCCAGGCCCGCGCCGAGGAAGGCGAGGAAAAGGTGCGACTGCATGGACGTCAGCCCGAAGAGGAAGATGCCCGCCGCGACGAAGAGTGCGGCGCCCGCATTGACGCCGAGTAGTCCAGGGTCCGCGAGCGGGTTGCGGGTCAGGCCTTGAACGAGTGTGCCGGCTAGTCCGAGCGCAGCTCCGACGACGATGGCGAGCACGGTGCGCGGGATGCGCATTGTGGCAAGGATTCCGGCGATCTCGGCGACGCTGCTGCCCACGGTGCCGGCGGCCTGGGCAGTGTCGGTGTGCCCGCGCAGGATCTCCCAGGCGGTGGGCCAGGCCTGGGTGAGCTCTGAGATGGAAGTCGCCTTGGCGCCCAGTGCCAGGCTGGCGAAGACAAGGGCGGCGAGTGCGGCCACGAGGAGGGCTAGGCCGAGGAGTCGTCTGCTGTGGCCCGCGGCGCGCGGGGTGCCCGCGGCCGGTGTCGGCAGAGTCGTCGATGTCATGTAGGTAAGGTTACCCTAATTGCTCCGATATACGTGAATTGTCTTTCCTTGCTGGAGGTTCGTCGGCTTGAGATAGGTTCACCTAATGTTGGTTAGGCTAACTTTTCTCAATTCGACAGTCTTTTGTGTCTCTGCGGACTTCCCGCACTCGTCGCTCGGCCGCGGTATTCCTGTCGCTCGCCCATGTCGGCTGGGGTGTGGCCGCATGCTCGTCGGACCCCGATTCCGGTGCGGCCGACAACTCGGTGGCGGCATCGTCGGCATCGTTGGCGCAGTCGGCATCGGCTGACGGCGACGCCGCGGCCTATCCGGTCACAGTGGCCACCAAGTTCGGTGACTTTACCGTCGAGGAGGCCCCGCGGCGCGTGGTGAACTGGCCCCCGAAAGTTGGACTGGTTTAATTCTAGGCGGTGAGGGGTTCAAGGGTCTGATTCCGATATTGCATCGGGGTCAGGCCCTTGAGTCGTTGTTGGATGCGTTCGGTGTTGTACCACTGGATGTAGTCTTCGATGGCTTGGTTAAAGTCCTCGACTGTGTCGAAGACTTCCCCGTGGTACATCTCGGTCTTTACGTGCCCGAAGAAGTTCTCCATTACTGCATTGTCGTAGCAGTTGGCTTTACGCGACATCGACTGAACACTACCGTTGTCACCGATCAGGTTACGCTAGGAGGAATGCTGGTACTGGAATCCTTGATCGGTGTGCATCATCCACCCAGGCTTCGGTGCACAGGCTGCGATCGTCTTGGACAAAGAATCGGCGGTAAACGCTGCCGTCGGCGATGTGGCCACGGTGTAAGCGACGATTGAGCGGTCGAACAAGTCCATCACCGGTGACAAATACACTTTTCGGCCTGCGACCCTGAACTCGGTGACGTCGCTGACAAAGACGGTGTTTGGCGTGTCTGGGGTGAATTTGCGGTCGAGTTTGTTGTCAGCGATGTGGCTTATAGTTCCTGCGTAGGAAATATACGGCCTGCGTTGGCGAATCTTGGCTCGAAGACCCATCTGGCGCATGAGTTTGTAGACGAGTTTGTGGTTGACCACCCAGCCCTTGTTGCGCAGGTCCAGCAACACTCGCCGGTAGCCGTAGCGATGCTTGTTAGCCTCGAAGCTTTCTAGGATTGAAGTGCCCCTTTTGTTCCTAGGCATTTGCCTTGATTTCTATTATTCCCTGTTGCGGGTTCTTCTTCCAAAATTCGGTTTCCACCTCGGCCGGGGTTCGATATCCCAGGCTTTGGTGGAGCCTTACCTCGTTCCACCATGACACCCACTCAAACGTCGCGATTTCCACTTCGACAACGTCATTCCACCTGCGGGTATGGATCAGCTCGTTCTTGTAGGAGCCGTTAACGTTTTCAGCTAGAGCATTGTCATTTCAGTCACCGACAGTCCCAGTGGAAGCGACAATCCCGTGCTGGGCGAGACGCTCGTTGTAGACAACGCTGACGTACTATAAGCCGTGATCCGAATGGTGAATAAGGCCTGTTGTTTCCCTCGCACTTACAATCGCTTGGTTGAGTGCTTGCAGTGGCAATGCCTCGGTGCGCATGGAATCTGATAACGCCCACCCAACGATCCGCCGGGAGTAAACGTCGGTGACAAACGCGGTGTACACAAAGCCTTTCTTCGTACGCACATACGTAATGTCGGCCACCCACAGCCTGTTTAAGGCCTTGGGCTTTGAACTCACGCTCGACCAAATCCGGGCGCAGATCTGGCACGTTAGGGTTGCGGGTTGTGATAGGTGATCCGCCTTTGCCTTTGCCAGAAACACCGGCCAGGCGCATCAGCCGGGCGGTTTGCTCACGACCGATGTCGATTCCGTCACGGTGAAGTGCATGCCACATTTTCCGCACGCTTAAGACACCGTAATTATCCCGATGAACAGCACCAATGCGTTCAACTAGAACAGCCGTCACGAAGGCGACGAGCACTTAGCCCACGGGCTTTGGACTGGCGATAACCACGCGAGGTGATGAACCCACCAGCCCGGTTATTCTTTTAACGCCAGTGCAGATGAACTCGGCAGAGAAATGATTCCTGTATTTATCGATGAACCGGATCATTTCTTAACGTTTTGGGCCTGGTTCCGACGCGAAAAAGCTGACGCGGCCTTCAGTAACTCGTTGGTATCTCGAAGCTGGTGATTTTCGCGGCGTAGCCTGGCATTTTCGGCAGCCAAATCTTCAGGCACTGGTTCTGGGGTGCTTCCTGCACGGCGAGCAGGCTTAAGTCCATTGACGAGCTGTGTGCCATGAAACCCTCAACTTTGGAGCTACTGCCTGGCACGCGGCCTGCATCGACATGTTTTCCGCCAAGATGCGGTCTTCCACGAGACGGACCACGCGGTCCTTTGCATCCTGGTCAAATTTTCTTGGCATGTTCCAGATTTTCCCATCTACTCAACCGGAACAAAACCTGGGACACTTCATCCAGTTTGTCTATGGCCACCGAACCGAGTACTCGGTCAAGCGGATGTGTCACGTGTTAAAGCTCAATCGCTCCTCGTTCTATAAATGGCTCAATACCCGCGAAAAGCGCAGGTTAAAGATGTGTGCTGATGCTCTTATTGGCGCAAGAATCAAGACCATCTTCGATGATGAGCATGGGCTTTATGGTGCTAAACGCATCGCTGCAAGCCTCAACAACGATTCGGGCATTCGCCCAATCAATCACAAGAAGGTCGCACGCATCATGAAATCCATGGGGCTTAAAGGCTTTTCAAAACAGCGTCGATGCATCACCACTCGGCGTAAGCCTGGCGACCGAGCCATGCCAGATTTAGTAGGCCGCAAATTCACTGCGGACAGGCCCAACCACGTGTACGTAGGCGACATTACGTACCTGCCGTGTAAGGGCGGCAAGAATATGTACCTGGCCACAGTCATCGACGCCTACTTGCGCAAGCTCGTTGGCCATGCACTCGCGGATCGCATGCGGGTATCGCTGGTTATCGAAGCTTTGTCTCATGCTAGAAAGGTCCGCGGAAGCCTTACAGGGGCAATTTTCCATTCCGATTACGGCAGTGTTTACACATCGCAGGCATTTAGGGACCACTGCGCCCAGCTTGGTGTGTGCCAATCCATGGGAGCGGTGGGTACAAGTGCCGATAACGCCCTAGCAGAATCGTTTAACGCCGCTTTCAAGCGTGAAGTCCTGCGTGATCGGAAAGTCTTCGAAAGTCCAATCAGCTGCCGCCAGGAAGTCTTCCAGTGGTGCATACGCTACAACACGCGCAGACGACACTCCTGGTGCAACTTTCAAGCCCCCGATGACTTCGAAGCACTTAATTCAGCTACATTGAGCCAAGTAGCATAGCTACCCTCCGACGTGTCTACTTTCCGGGGGCAGGCCCCCGGAGAGCGTAATGACATCACTCATATGATCAGCATTAATGGCCTACCTAATAACGAAGCTGATGTCACTGCTGTGGCGGTCGATCCAAACAATCCAAACAACCTCTACTTCAGTGTTGAAGGTGACGAGGGACTCTACAAGCTCGATCTTTCGCCTATCAAGGATGATTCCAAGGACGCTGATGAGTTCAGCAATATCATGCGAAAGCTTCCTAATGGGTTCAATCAAGACTTGAAGTAAGAATCCTTACGTATTTAGCCCCGCTGTATCACTGCAGCGGGGTTGTTTCGTTTTTTGAATTGAAACTAGAGCTTTCGTGGTCTGCGTTTGCTTGACATGTTCGCCAAGGTAGTTCGGGATGGTGGAAGGTGAACAGATATATAAGATCACATAAAGGTACCGTAACAATAATGATTATCGGTTGTATTAGAGCTTTGGGTGTGGTGCACTAGCCGAGTCCATCAAGATTCGAGAAAGGCTTAAATATGAAGGCTATGAAGGCTTTGGGTGTAGTAGCACTACTATCGATTGGCGTCACGGCGAATGGTTTGGCAGCATCGCCAGCACATGCCACACCAGCAGAAACTGACTCTTACGAGCGCATCGCTCAGACGACGATTGAACTGCGTGAGAAAGAGCACATTGATCCGAAGGCTGAGACTCCAGACCATATCGTACAGCAAGTTTTAAATGAATCCGGCTCTGCAGGGGATAAAACAGGCCTTCGAGACTCCGGGGACAATTATGGAACCAACATCGGTAGGTATGAAGCGGCAGCCTGCGCGACCAATCCTTATGATTGTAAGCGCGCGAAATCAGCAATCAGGGACGCGGAACGTATTTCCTCGCAAACGTTTCCAAACAAAGTAACGAACGATAACATTCAGGACGCTGATAGGCATTGTGTATGGCAGGCGCTGACAACGATCCGGGCTAACGCAGATTTTGCACGAAAAATTGGCGATGCCCACGAAACAGACCATCCTGGTTCTCCTGAAGCTGGGCACATGGATCAAACAAACAATGCCATTGGTCGAGACATTGGATTGCGACACGAAGGAGATGAAGCGGGCGCCATCAATGAATGTCATGCGCAGGCTAAAAACGGTGGTCTGATCAAGATAAACTGATTGGTAAGGAATTTGTTGTGAAAGAAAGAACGATCATTCCGGGAATACTTTTTGGAATTGTCGTAGGCGTCGCAACCCTTTACGGCGGAGTGGTCCTGTCCACATGGCTTCCAATACCTTTCGTCTTCTATGGGCTACCTCTTCCTTCATTGGTGGTGTTGGGTGTATTAGCCATGTCTGTCTACATGTTGAAAAAGGGTCGGCTTAGCGACCGATCATGGCGTGCTTTTGCCTTCACATTCGCTGCGGCTTTCGTCGTATCAGCGTTCTTATGGGTGAGCACCATTTCTGGCTATGGAAACTTCGCATAGCCTATAGATATGGAACCACTGTAACCGCAGAAGAACCTATTTCCACTTAAGTTTCTGCGTATTTTGGAACTGCTAAGGACTCTCTATCGCTTTCCATTCGTTCCAGAGCCATTGCCAGAGTAACCATTAAACTGGACCGAATACCGCGACCATGCTCACGCCGAGGCTAAGCTAGAGCAAGCTGATGTACCAAGTAGACGCATCGACGACGTGTTGCCAAATGAAGTGTCCCAGGATCTGTTCCGTTTAAGTAGAAGAGAAAACCTTGGAAACCTCACCGCGCCAACATTAAATGTTGTCTAGTTCGCGAACCCCACAACTCAACAAATTCGGATATGCGGGCAAAACCCCGCTTCCTCCGTGGATATTTATCCGGAAGGAAGCGGGGTTGCAATGTGCCCCTGGTGAGACTCGAACTCACACTGGACGGGTTTTGAATCCGTTGCCTCTGCCAATTGGGCTACAGGGGCAATCAAAAGCGAGTGCCTTGACTGTTGGAAATACTAGCGCAGGGGTTGGCGCAATTCCTAATTGGGGTCCCTTTCCGGTGAAAAGTCCTGCTCAAGACGGTGGGCTTGGGCGGGGTATCGCCGTGTCCATTGTGTTGCCTAGTATGGGGCAGGTGACTTCAAATAAGACCCGCCTTTTGCTCATTGACGGCCATTCCATGGCATTTCGTGCCTTTTATGCCCTGCCGGTGGAAAACTTTTCTACCTCCGGCGGCCAGCACACCAACGCCGTGTATGGCTTTTTATCCATGCTGTCCAATATCGTCTCTGAGGAAAGGCCGGATGCTATCGCGGTTGCTTTTGACGTTGGCCGAAAGACTTTCCGCACGGAGATGTTCCCGGATTATAAGGCGCAGCGCGAGGCCGCACCGGAGGAATTTAAGGGCCAAGTAGATATCATTCGCGATACCTTAGAGACCTTGGGAATTACGACGCTCTCGCGTGAAAATTACGAGGCCGACGATATTTTGGCCACCCTAGCAACCCAGGCGCAAGACTACGAGACGCTGATTGTCACCGGTGACCGGGATTATCTGCAGCTGGTTACGGATTCGACCACGGTGCTCTATCCCATGAAGGGCGTATCCACGCTGCACCGGTTTACCCCAGAAGCCGTCGAGGATAAATACGGGCTTACCCCCGCGCAGTATCCCGACTTTGCTGCTCTGCGCGGCGACCCTTCCGATAACCTCCCCGGCATTCCCAAGGTGGGAGAAAAGACCGCCACCAAGTGGATAGTCAAGTACGGAGACTTGGCTTCCTTGGTAGAGCACGCCGAAGAAATCAACGGCGTGGTGGGAAATAACTTCCGCGAACGCATCGAGCAGGTGCAGATGAACCGGAAGCTCACCCAGATGATTACAGACATGGACTTAGATGTTGGTCCTGATGATCTGGCCTTTAGTGAAGCCAAGGTTGCCGATGTCGCCGCGAAGTTCGATGAGCTGGAGTTTGGTACCAACCTGCGCGACCGTGTCTTATCCGCCATCCCCAACGATGGTGCAGAGGCTGCTGAGCAAGCTGCGGACACCCCAGACGTAGAGCTCACTATCGATGACGCCTCCTTGAGCGAGTGGCTACCTGGCCGCGAGCACGTAGCCGTGTATGTGCAAGGCGAGGGCACCCCGGGCCAAGGCGATGCCTCTGCCATCGCATTTGTGGACCGCAACCACCACGGCTTGCAGGTAGAACTCGGGGAGCTTTCCGCCGATGAGGAAAAGGCCTTGGTCCAGTGGCTAGAATCGCCGGCCCCTAAGTATTTCCACGCCGCGAAGGCCGCGTTCCACATGCTGGCAGGGCGCGGGATTGAGCTCAACGGGCTTGCGCACGATACGGCCTTGGCGGCGTATATCCTGCGCCCAGGCCAGCGCACCTACGAGCTTTCCGATGTCTACCAGCGCCACCTTCAAAAATCCCTCGGCGCCGCCTCGGAGCAGATGTCGCTGCTCGATAGCTCCTCCCTGGTAGATCAGGCGGCGGCAATCATGGAGCTGGCGGAAAAACTCACCGCGGAACTGCAGGACATCGACTCTTTCGAGCTCTATACCGACCTGGAATTGCCGCTGGTGACCATCCTGGCACGCATGGAGGCTACGGGCATCGCGGTCGATGTCGATATTTTGGAAACCCAAAAGGATGCCTTCGTGGAGCAGGTGGCTGAACAAGAACGCTCCGCGCGCGAGCTTGCTGGCGATGACAAGCTCAATTTGAATTCGCCCAAGCAGCTGCAAAAGGTACTTTTTGAGACCTTCGATATGCCCAAGACGAAAAAGACAAAGACGGGCTATTCCACGGCCGCGAAGGAAATCGAGCAGCTGGCAATCAAGCACCCGCACCCGTTTTTGGATCACCTCCTGGCCCACCGCGAGTACCAAAAGATGAAGACCACGTTGGAGGGCCTTATTAAGACCGTCCAACCGGATGGGCGCATTCACACAACTTTTAACCAGACGGTGACCTCGACGGGACGTTTGTCCTCGACGGAGCCCAACCTGCAAAACATCCCGGTGCGCACGGAGGCCGGCCGACAAATTCGCTCGGCGTTTATCGTAGGCGAGGGATTTGAACAGCTAATGACCGCGGACTATTCGCAGATTGAAATGCGCGTTATGGCGCACCTTTCTGCAGATCCCGGGCTGATTGAGGCCTACAAGGCTGGCGAAGACCTGCACAATTTCGTCGGTTCTAGGGTCTTCGATGTGCCGGTCGATCAGGTGACTCCTGAGCTGCGCCGCCGCGTAAAGGCCATGTCTTATGGCTTGGTCTATGGCCTATCCGCATTTGGACTATCGCAGCAGCTGGGAATCCCTGCTGGTGAAGCCAAGTCCATTATGGAAAGCTACTTCGAGCGCTTTGGCGGCGTGAAGAAATACCTGGATGATGTCGTGGAGCAAGCCCGCAAGGATGGTTATACGGCCACGCTCTTTGGTCGCCGCCGCTACCTGCCAGAGCTCAACTCCGATAACCGGCTGGCCCGCGAAAACGCGGAACGCGCTGCGCTCAATGCCCCAATCCAGGGAACGGCCGCGGATATCATTAAGGTCGCGATGATTCGCGTGGACCGTGCGTTGCGCGATATGAAATCCCGTGTACTGCTCCAGGTGCACGATGAATTGGTGGTGGAGGTCGCCCCCGGCGAGGCGGATCAGGTGCGCGAGATTCTCGAGCGCGAGATGGATTCCGCCATCGAGTTGAACGTACCACTCGAAGTCTCAGCCGGCGCCGGCACGGATTGGGACGCCGCGGCCCACTAGTTCGATGATGATGCTTAACCGGCGTGAGCGCGCCCGCATGCGCTTGGCTGCCCAGGGGCTAACGGCCCAGCGCTGGCACACCGCCGCGGAAGCTGTCCAGGCCTTTGGCGTCATGCAGGGCCAGGACCTGCACTCGGTGCACCGGTCCTTGGCGCTGCGGGCACCGGATGAATCGGATAAGTCCGAGATCGTGCGCAGCTATGCCATGCGCAATACGTTGTTCGCCGCCTCAGTCAAGGATATGGGCTGGATAACCGAGCTGTGTGCGAAACCCCGGAAGGGCGATGACACGGTGCGAGAAGCCGTGCTGCAGCTTATCGATGCCCCAATAACGCGCGCAGAATTAAGAGTCCGCGCCGCTGAAGCCTTGCCCGAGTTGCCTTTCTGGCACGTAGTACGTATCGGCATGGAAAGCGGGCATGCGTGTTATGCGGGCGAAGAACAGCTCATTACTCCGGTCGAGCTAGACGGCATGGAGGCCCTTTTTAATGGCGACTCGGTGGCCGCCACGACGGAATTGATGACGCGCTATTTTCGCACCCATGGGCCGGCGACTGTGCAGGACTTTGCATGGTGGTCCAAGCTGCCCCGAAAGCTCATTCGTCCCGCAGCCGAGAATTTGCCGGATGACCTCATCCGGATAGGTAGGGAAGGCGAGGAGCTGGTCTCTGCAGAGGTCCTAGAGCTACCAGAGGTAAGAAGAAAGAAATCGGTGCTGCTTTTAGGAGCCTTTGATGAATATATCTTGGGCTACCAGGATCGGCTTTTTGCCATGTCAGCGGATATGCACCACGCGCTCGTTCCCGGAAACCAAGGAATTTTCCGCCGCGCCATCGTTATCGACGGCCAAGTGCGCGGCATGTGGAATAAGCAGGGGATTGAGGACTGGGGTATTCCCGCTTACGCGGCACGCCGCGTGGATCGCCAGTGGAAAGAGTGCTGAGAAGTGCGTGAAGCAGAATAGGATTTTAAAGTAATTTCATGGAGTTTCTCGGAAAACGTATTAGGTGGAAGTCTCGCCCCTTCGTCTTGCGCTTTTTTGAGACTACGTGGGCAGTCATGGTCGCATACCCGGCGGGACAAATTGCTGAGAGCGGCTTAAAAGAAGCAGTAAGCAGCGATAAATCTTACTTCATTTTCTATGCGGTTATAACTTTTGGGTTTTTCCTTTCTGCTGGCAACGCCGCCAGAGAAGGCGAGAACCCGTGGCGCTACCGAATTCAGGCGGCCGGTGTAATGATCGCGGTTACTGTCATTGCCGTGGCCTTCCCGTATTCGTGGGTATTTGCGCTCATTACTATTGCTGCCGTGGTGTACTACCTCTGGCCGCGCATCGCTGTGGAATCCTCCTGAGGTCGCTTTTCCACTAGGCAGCCGACCAAGAGGTCAAAGGGTGTTTGGCCGATGGCTAAAACAGAAAGGCCTAGAATCGCAAGGATAATGCCGTCGATGTTCCAGCCGGTAAGCGTCAGGGGCGTGAGCAGCAGCCATGAATTGCGCAGGCATGCGGTGGCAAACGGCGAGCGGGCCGGGATGATTTCGAGCTGCATCGACCATTTGCCCAGGGACGTATACTTTTTCGTTTCCACCCACACGCGGTAGATATAAAAGATCACGGCGAGGGCGACCGCCTCGTATATTTCTTCGGAGCGGCCGGATAAGGGGGTACCGGCAATAGCATTAATCACCCACCGCACCACGGTGACGATGGCGGCCACGAGAAAGGCGTCGATCCACCAAGCCACGGCGCGGCGCAGGAAAATTCCCAGTCTTTCGGCAATCATGTTCTCCACGTTAGCTGTAGGCGCGGCAGATGAAAATCATGCTGCCAGGGAAAATTTCCCCGCGCTGCCTAGACCACTGACCCCAGGTGGTATCTAAGCCTTCGGGCCATTCCGGTTCGATGATGTCCTCGATGAGGAATGGTCCGCGACCTTGGAGCGCGCGGAACCAATCGCTGATGGTGCGGTGAAATTCGGCGTAGGTGAGCGTCCCAGCGGAATCGTGTTCCAGATAAGCGCGGTCGAAGTAACTTATCTCAGCGGTGAGGCTAGTGGGATCATCGGGGAAGATCCAGCGCATTGGGTGGGTCACGGAAAATACGAAGCGCCCACCTGGGCGCACAACGCGGGCAACTTCCGCGAGCGCGGCATCGAGATCAGCGAGGAAGGGGAATGCGCCGAATGCAGAGAATGCCACGTCAAAGGAGTCGGTGGCGTAGGGCAGTGCCAGCGCATCGGCTTGGATGAGCGCCAACCCGGGATCTGCGTGGGCGAGCATTCCGCGGGAAATATTGCAGCCGGTGGCAAAGCGGGCGCGGGTGCTGAGCCAC
The DNA here is from genome assembly GCF_040225595.1 of Corynebacterium sp. KPL2734. Classification (NCBI taxonomy): domain Bacteria; kingdom Bacillati; phylum Actinomycetota; class Actinomycetes; order Mycobacteriales; family Corynebacteriaceae; genus Corynebacterium; species Corynebacterium sp. KPL2734. The sequence continues at coordinate 155,010 of NZ_JBEHFO010000004.1, forward strand.
TGGGTGCAGGCGGCAGAACCGCAGCCGATTTCGAGGACGGCGGCAGAGGAGACATCGCCAAGCAGCTGCGCATCGGCCTCGTGCAGCATCTCTGGGCACCAATAAAAAGAGGAAAGGTACTCGGGGTGCTCGGCATGGTAGTTGGCCGCATCACCGTCCCAGTGGGATTGATTGGCGTGAGAAGGCGAAGTCACTGGGGTGGGTTACCTTTCTGGTTGGCGTGCAATATTTGCCGTATAAGCTGGACAGATGTAGGCTCTTACAAGCATGTCTATGCCACGGGTTGTTGCAGGCTATTGTAGGAAAGCTTGGGGCAATCACGCGGCGGGATCGAATGTGGCCTCTATCTCCTGTATTTGTGCAGCGCAGATGGGCTTTTAATTCGAGAGACACGCAGTTGTCCACGAACGATTTCCTACATTTATTCGGAGCATTTTTACAATATGCCATCTTCTACTACCCCTCAGGTTGCGATCAACGATATCGGAACCGCAGAGGACTTCCTCGCAGCTGTAGACGCCACCATCAAGTACTTCAACGATGGTGACATTGTCGGGGGTACCGTCGTCAAGGTTGACCACGACGAGGTACTGCTGGACATCGGATACAAGACCGAAGGCGTTATCCCTTCCCGCGAGCTGTCCATCAAGCACGACGTCAACCCCGACGAAGTTGTCGAGGTCGGCGATGAGGTTGACGCGCTTGTCCTGACCAAGGAGGACAAGGAAGGCCGCCTGATCCTGTCCAAGAAGCGCGCACAGTACGAGCGTGCTTGGGGCGCCATCGAGGAGCTGCAGGCCAAGGAAGAGCCGGTTACCGGTACCGTCATCGAGGTTGTCAAGGGTGGTCTCATCCTGGACATCGGCCTGCGCGGCTTCCTGCCTGCTTCCCTCGTTGAGATGCGTCGCGTCCGCGACCTGGAGCCCTACATTGGCCAGGAGCTGGAAGCTAAGATCATCGAGCTGGACAAGCAGCGCAACAACGTTGTCCTGTCCCGCCGTGCATACCTGGAGCAGACCCAGTCTGAGGTCCGTTCCGAGTTCCTGCACCAGCTGCAGAAGGGTCAGGTCCGCAAGGGCGTTGTCTCTTCCATCGTCAACTTCGGCGCCTTCGTCGATCTTGGCGGCGTCGACGGCCTGGTTCACGTGTCTGAGCTGTCCTGGAAGCACATCGACCACCCATCTGAGGTTGTCACCGTTGGTGACGAGGTAACCGTTGAGGTTCTGGACGTTGATCTGGACCGCGAGCGCGTTTCCCTGTCCCTGAAGGCAACCCAGGAAGACCCATGGCGCGTCTTCGCCCGCACCCACGCTGTGGGCCAGATCGTTCCGGGCAAGGTCACCAAGCTCGTTCCGTTCGGTGCGTTCGTTCGCGTCGAGGAAGGCATCGAGGGCCTGGTTCACATCTCCGAGCTGGCTCAGCGCCACGTCGAGGTTCCGGACCAGGTTGTCACCGTTGGCCAGGAAGTTATGGTCAAGGTTATCGACATCGACCTCGAGCGTCGTCGTATCTCCTTGTCCGTCAAGCAGGCTGACGAGGACTACTCCGAAGAGTTCGATCCGTCCAAGTACGGCATGGCTGACTCCTACGACGAGCAGGGCAACTACGTGTTCCCAGAAGGCTTCGACCCGGACACCAACGAGTGGAAGGAAGGCTTCGACGAGCAGCGTCAGGCTTGGGAGGCACGCTACGCAGAATCCGAGCGCCGCTTCAACCTGCACACCGCTCAGATCGAGCGCAACCGCGCTGCAGCCGCAGAGGCTGCAGAGTCCGCTGAAGCATCCTCCAACTACTCTTCTGACTCCTCCGATGCAGCTCCGGCATCGGAGACTCAGGCAGAGTCCGGCGGATCCTTGGCTTCTGACGAGCAGCTCGCCGCACTGCGAGACAAGCTCGCCGGCAACTAAGACGCCTTTGGAGCTTAGGGTGAGATAGTCCCTAACTCCACGCAGCTGCACTAGCCGCGTCCTTCTCCTTTAGGGAGACAGGACGCGGCTTTGTGAGTTTTATGACAGTATATGCAAACGATTGCCCGGTATTTTTCGTTTGCGGGTTCTTGACCTGCGGCAAAGCAAAGGCGCCTGCAAAAAAGACAACTATCCCCACTTAAGACCACTAAATTGGGCTTTTGTTTGTGTTGCCTCTCACTTATAATCCAAGTGTGACGTAATAGCCAGTTGAGTACTGACTATTGTTTTGTCTTTATGCAAGGAGTTTGAAGTGGCATCTGTGAAGGACACTTCCACACACATCATCGATAGCTTGGGCGGCGCCGATAACATCACGTCGCTGACGCACTGTGCGACGCGCCTGCGTTTTCAACTCGCTGATGTGGGGAAAGTAGATCAGGAAAAGCTGGAAAGCGATACGGCCGTTCTCGGTTCCGTCACGCAGGGTACGCATGGCTACCAAGTAGTCATGGGTGGCGGCGTGGCCAACTACTACGGCGAAATCATCAAGGACCCTGGGGTAAACCCGCCGGATGAGGAGGGCTCCTCATCCAAGAAGAACTACGACGGCGTGCGCGGTAAGTACGACTGGATCGACTACTGCTTCGAGTTCCTCTCTGATACCTTCCGCCCGATTCTGTGGGCGCTGCTTGGTGCCTCCCTCATCATCACGCTGCTGGTGCTGGCGGATACCATTGGCATCCAAGACTTCCGCGCGCCGTTGGAAGAACAGCCTGAGGGCTACCGCTTGGCCCACGCGATGTTCCAGTCGGTCTTCTACTTCTTGCCGGTGATGGTGGGTGCTACCGCCGCGCAGAAGCTGGGTGCGAATATGTGGGTCTCGGCCGCCATCCCGGCCGCTTTGCTCACGCCGGAATTCATGTCCCTGGGTGAACAGGGCGATACCGTCAACGTCTTCGGCCTGCCGCTGGTGATTAACTCTTACGGCTCCCAGGTATTCCCACCGATCTTGGCGGCCATCGGCCTGTTCTGGGTGGAAAAGGGCTTGAAGAAGATCATCCCGAGCGCCGTACACATGGTCTTCGTGCCGTTCTTCTCGCTGCTCATCATGATTCCGGCTACGGCCTTCCTGCTCGGCCCATTCGGCATCGGCGTGGGCAATGGCATCTCTTGGGTACTGTTCCAGATCAATGACTTCTCGCCGTTCATCTTGGCCATTGTCATTCCGCTGCTGTACCCATTCCTGGTGCCCATGGGCCTGCACTGGCCGCTCAACGTGATCATGATTCAAAACATCACCACCTACGGCTACGACTTCATCCAAGGCCCCATGGGTGCGTGGAACTTTGCCTGCTTCGGCGTCACCGGCGCCGTGATGGTCATCTCCATGAAGGAGAAGAACAACTCCATGCGCCAGGTTTCCGTCGGTGCATTCGCGGCCGGCATGCTCGGCGGTATTTCGGAGCCGTCCCTCTACGGCATCTTGCTCCGCTTCCGCCGCACCTACTACCGCCTGCTGCCGGGTTGTGCCATTGGTGGTGCGGTCATGGGGCTTTTCGATGTCCGCGCTAACGCCTTCGTCTTTACCTCCATCTTGACCACCTCAGCCATGACCCCGCCGGTGGGCTACATCATCGGCATCGCCGTGGCATTCTTCACCTCCTTCTCCCTCACGCTGCTGTTTGGCTACCGCACCGCAGAGGAAAAGCAAGCCGATCTTGAGCGCATCGCCCGCGAAAATAACGAGACTGTGGAAGAGGTTGCTAGCCGCTCCGAGTCCCGCATCATCGGCGGATCCGATGATGAGTCCGACGGTTCCGAGAATGCACAGGCTGCAGGGGTTGCTGCTGCCACCGGAATCGCCACCAAGGAAGCAGAACAGGCAATCATCAAGCTGGACTCTCCTCTGGAGGGCGAGGCCGTGGACCTGTCTGAGGTACCGGATCCCATCTTTGCCGGCGCCAAGCTTGGGCCGGGCGCTGCCGTGAAGCCAACCGGCAATACCGTCTACGCGCCTGCCGATGGTACCGTGCTCACCGTCCAAAAGTCCGGCCACGCGATCGGTCTGAACCTGGATAACGGCGTACAGCTGCTCATCCATGTTGGCCTAGACACCGTGGAACTGGGCGGCGAGGGATTTGATGTCCACGTGGAAAAGAAGCAGCGCGTTTCCGCTGGCGATAAGCTCATCAGCTTTGACGCAGACTTCATCAAGTCCAAGGACTACAACCTGATTACCCCGGTCGTTGTTACTAACGCCAAGAAATTTGGTTCCGTGAGCGGCGCTACCGGCGCTGTCACCCCAAGCGATGAACTCTTGCAGGTTCATCCAAAGCCGGAAGAAGAACTCGAGTCCTAAAGGCACTCTTAAATTCCGCAGCAAGGAGCCCAGGCAGTCGTGCCGGGCTCCTTTTCGCGTACCCTGGTGTCTTATGAAGCTAATCGGATTAACCGGGGGAATCGGCAGCGGGAAATCTACGGTAGCGAAGCTGTGCGCCCAGCGCGGCTGGCGGGTGGTGGATGCAGATTGTATTGCCCGGGACATCGTCAAGCCTGGCCAACCGGCCTTGGCCGAGCTAGCGGAGAAATTCGGCGAGGACATCCTGCAGGAAGACGGCAGCCTCGACCGCAAGGAACTTGCCCGCCGCGCGTTCGTGGACAAGGAGCACACCGAGCTTCTCAATTCGATTACCCACCCGCGCATCCAAGAAGAGACCCAGCGGCGATTCGCCGCCGCGCGCGAAGAAGGCGTTGATTTTACGGTCTATGACATGCCGTTGCTGGTTGATAATGGGCTTGACGGGGATATGGATTTTGTCATCGTCGTTGACGTGGATCCAGAAGAGAGGGTGCGTCGCCTCGTGGAGTTCCGCGGACTCGATGAGGCAGACGCGCGCAAAAGGATTAACGCCCAGATTTCTGATGACAAGCGCCTTGCAGCAGCAAGCCATGTCATTGACAATAACGGCACGCAGGAACAATTGGCAGAGCGCGCGGCTGAGGTCTGCGATGAGATCGAAGCGGCGTCTTCTTAACCTTAACCTTTTTGGTAAGTAGCGTTAACGCATTTTCCTATTAACGTTTACTTTTGGCCCCTACACTATTTGAGCGTGGGAACTTGGGGCACTGGACCATTCGATAATCACGCGGCGCGAGACGTACTCGATAGCCTGCGGGATGGTTCTTTTGATCTCCGGCACTTTCAGCGCTCGTGCGGCACTGGAGTCCTCGATTCCGATGAAGCCGAAGCGGTTATCGCATTAGGTGCGCTGACGAAGCTGCCTGCCGATGGCCTGCCAGACGGCGTAGCCCCTCGGGATTTGGCGTACCTATATACCCCGCAATCTAAGGCGTGGCTGCGCCGACGCATCAACCAAGCGATGCGCTCTGATTCCTCGTCGGTCTACGCGCTATGGGAACCGACAGGGGAGCTCGACCAGTGGTTGCACACCGCCCAGGCTGCGCTGCCGTGAAATGGCTAGCAGGAGCGTCCAAGCAGTAGAATAGCGGGCATGGCTTTTGCTGCTGAACACCCCCTTATTCCAAATTCTGAACACCGCGTCGTCGGCGAGGTAGAACGCACCCCCGGCAAGTTTCAAGTCGTTTCTGAATATGAACCCGCAGGTGACCAGCCTGCGGCCATCAAGGAACTTGATGAGCGCCTCAACCGCGACGAGCGCGACGTTGTGCTCATGGGCGCAACCGGTACTGGTAAATCCGCGACGGCCGCGTGGCTGATTGAAAAGCAGCAGCGACCCACGCTCGTCATGGCGCCCAATAAAACCTTGGCCGCACAGCTGGCCAATGAGCTGCGCCAATTATTGCCCAATAACGCGGTGGAATACTTCGTCTCCTATTACGATTACTATCAGCCAGAAGCCTATATCGCGCAGACCGATACCTATATCGAAAAAGACTCCTCCATTAATGAGGACGTCGAGCGCCTGCGCCACTCGGCCACCTCTGGGCTGCTCTCGCGGCGCGATGTTGTGGTGGTCTCCTCGGTCTCGTGTATCTACGGCTTGGGTACCCCGCAATCCTATTTGGATCGCTCGGTGATTATCGCCGTCGACGAGGAGCTCGATAGGGACCGTTTCTTAAGGCTGTTAGTAGATATCCAATATGAGCGCAACGATGTGGGTTTTACCCGCGGTACCTTCCGCGTCAAGGGCGATACGGTCGATATCATTCCGGCGTACGAGGAGCGCGCGGTGCGCATTGAGTTTTTCGGCGATGATATCGACTCGCTGTACTATATCCACCCGGTAACCGGTGACGTTATCGAACAGGTCGATGAAGTGCGCATTTTCCCCGCCACGCACTACGTGGCCGGCCCAGAGCGCATGGAAAAGGCCGTGGCCGATATCAAGGAAGAATTGGCTGAGCGCCTCGAGGATCTAGAAAACCGCGGCAAGCTCCTAGAAGCGCAGCGGCTGCGCATGCGCACGGAATATGACCTAGAGATGATCGAGCAGGTGGGGTTCTGCTCCGGCATTGAGAACTACTCCCGCCACGTGGATGGCCGCCCGGCGGGGTCCGCGCCAGCCACGCTCTTGGACTATTTCCCAGAGGACTTTCTTACCATCATCGATGAGTCCCACGTGACCGTGCCACAGATCGGCGGCATGTACGAAGGAGATATGTCGCGCAAGCGAAACCTGGTGGAATTTGGCTTCCGCCTGCCCTCCGCGGTGGACAACCGGCCACTGACCTTCGATGAGTTTGAAGAGCGCGTTGGTCAAACCGTCTATATGTCCGCCACCCCTGGCGATTTCGAAATGACCTCCTCCGGCGGCGAGTTTGTCGAGCAGGTCATTCGCCCGACCGGCCTGGTCGATCCCAAGGTCACGGTGAAACCGACCAAGGGCCAGATTGATGACCTCATTGATGAAGTCCGCGGCCGCATCGCCTCTCAGGAGCGCGTATTGGTGACCACCTTGACCAAGCGCATGGCAGAAGACCTAACGGATTACCTCTTGGAGCAGGGGATTAAGGTCCGCTACCTGCACTCGGATATCGATACGCTGCAGCGCGTGGAGCTGCTGCGCCAATTGCGGCAGGGCGAATTCGACGTGCTCGTGGGCATCAACCTCTTGCGCGAGGGCTTGGACTTGCCCGAGGTCTCGCTCGTAGCCATCCTCGATGCGGATAAGGAAGGCTTCTTGCGCTCGACGACGTCGCTCATCCAGACCATCGGCCGCGCCGCGCGTAACGTATCGGGCGAGGTCATCATGTACGCGGATAAAATCACCGACTCGATGCAAGAAGCCATCGATGAAACGGAGCGCCGCCGCGAGAAGCAGATTGCCTATAACAAGGAACACGGTGTGGATCCGCAGCCGCTGCGCAAGAAGATCGCGGATATCTTGGACCAGGTCTATGAGAACAATGGGGAGGAGGCCGCCGAGTCGGATCCTTCAGCGGTGGTGGAAAAGCGCGACGTGTCCAGCATGGCCACCGATGAGGTTGAGGCGCTCATCAATGACCTGCAGGCACAGATGGGCACTGCCGCGCGCGAACTGAAATTCGAGTTGGCCGGCCGGCTGCGCGATGAGATTGCGGATTTGAAGAAAGAACTGCGCGGGCTGAAGGAAGCCGGAATCTAGCGGCGTGCGCGCCGTCCTGGTAACGCTCTCCCCCTAAAAGTGCGCACTACTGCAACGATCGGCTTATTGGTCCGGCGCCCTGACTATACTGGGGGCGACTAAAAGCCGGTTCATTGTGCCGACCTAGTACTTCACCAGCAAGGAGAATCATGCTTACGTATCACACCATCGCCGTCGGTACTGATGGCTCCGAAACTTCCCTGCGCGCCGTGCGCTCGGCGGCATCCATGGCGCGGGCATACGATGCCAAGCTCATCATCGTCTCCGCAGCCTATAACCATTCTGGCTCCATGCTCGGCGCCCCCAGCGGTGAGGGCTCCAGGCTACCGGTGGTCAGCGAAGAAATGGCCGATACCTACCTCACGAACGCGCAGCGGATTGCTGAGTCCGAAGGGGCAGAAAACATTGAGGTGGTCACCACCCCCGGTGACCCCGTCAACGCCTTAATCGAGGTCACGGAGAAATCCGACGTTGAGCTCTTGGTCGTGGGCAATCGCGGCGTTAATTCCGTGCGCGGGCGCGTTTTTGGCTCGGTGCCAACTGAACTTACCCATAAATCCAAGGTGGATGTCGTGGTGGTTAACACGAGTGAAAAACGTTAATCACTTTTCATTGTTAGACTTGCAGTAACGCCAAGTTGGCACACTAGAATAGTTAGGGTACACACCCACAAAGAAAGGTCATCATGAGCGACTACAGCACGATTGTTGTCGGTACTGACGGTTCCAAGTCCTCCCTCCTCGCCGTGGAGCGAGCAGCCAAGATTGCCGCTGCATTCGATGCCACGCTGATCATCGGTTGTGCTTACTACGAGAATCAAGAGCAGGCTTCGAAGACCTTGCGTCAGGATTCCGTCACTATTCTTGGTGATGAGAAAGCCGAAGCCAACCTGCAGGCAGGCAAGGAAGAAGCGGAAAAGCACGGGGTTTCCAAGGTAGAAACCGCCGTCCGCCCTGGCACGCCGGTGCAAGCCCTGATGTCCATTGTCAATGACAATGATGCAGATCTGCTCATCGTTGGTAACCGCGGCATTAATTCCCTGACCGGTCGTCTGCTCGGCTCGGTGCCAGCGGATGTGGCGCGTCAGTCCGATTGTGACGTCATGATTGTTCACACCGTCAATTAATCTAGGCTTTCGCCTGACCGGCTTTCGCCTTACCCACCGCGGCGAGTCCACCTCTGGATTCGCGCGGTGGGTTTGTGATCCCAGCGGGCTAAAGCACGCCGGCAGTATCTCCTACAAGGGTCAGCGTTTGCGTGGCCCGGGTGATGCAGACGTACAGATTCTGCAGCCCCTGCGGGGAGGCATCGACAATCTCGCGCGGGTGAAGCACGATAACGTGGTCGAACTCGAGGCCCTTGACTGCTTCGGCGTTCGTGGAATCAATGACCGCGGTCAGGCGGCCATCGTCCTCGGTGGTAATGCCGGGGGTGAAGTCGGCATCGGCAAGCCAGCGCACCGGCTCGCCATCGCGAATGGCAATGGCCGGGGTGGCATCCGGATCGATGGAGGCCAATAGGCCATTAGCAAGCTCGGTAATGGGCTCAGGTGTGCGGTAGTTGACGGTAAGGAGGTGGTGGCGGAAGCGCTGGGCGATGAACGGCTCCAAGGCCTCGCCCCAGTCATCCACGCCGGCCGGGGAACCGGTCTGCGAGGTATCGCCCACCAGCGTCATCCAGCGCGACGGGCAGCGGCGGAAGAGCATCCGCCATTCCATCGGGGTAAGTTCCTGCGCTTCGTCCACGATGATGTGGCCAAAGGCCCACGTGTGATCCTCCCGGGCACGCTGCGCGGTGGTGCGCGTATCCCGCACCTCCTGGCGCTGCGCCAGGGTTTCCGCGTCGATCACGTCGTGCGCCGAGAGGATTTCCGCCTCAAACATGTCATCGTCGTTATCGGTGGATTCAGAAGATGACAGGATATCCAACGCATCTTCTGCATCCGCGATCTGCTCGCGCCACTCGGCGTCTTTGGCCGCCTTCTTCTCCTCAGGACTGGGCAGCCCGATGAGGACGGCCAACTCATCCAATAGGGCAGCATCGGAATCGGTCCAACCGTAGCCATCTGCGCGGTACAAGGCGGCTTGGGTCTCCTCATCGTATCCACGGGCAGCCGAGGTAATGCGTTCGCGGGACGACAATAATGCGGCGAGGACCTCAGAGGGATCAAGCTGGGGCCAAAAATCATCGATGCAGCTGACCACGGACTCATCAATGGCAAGATCGTCGTGGAATTGGTCCACATCCGCGCGGCTTAAGAGGTTTTCCCCGCCCAGCGGATCGGTGCCAACCTTGGTGGCCATCTCCTGTGCCAGGTCCTCCACGAAGTGCTCGATGAATGCCTCGCGCGCCTGGTTATGCGGCTTGCGTGAGCGGCGGGCGCGGGTGCGCGCCTTCTTCACCATGGATGGAGTGATGGTCAGGGTCAGGCCATCCACGGTGATGTCCCGAGCCTCATTCGGCACCTGCTGATAATCCTTGACTGCAGCGCTCAGGATTTCCGCCATGGCCTCGCTGCCTTTAATTTCGCGGCCCACAAGACCCTCGGTATGGGTGGGTGTAATGCCGGGGAATAGCCCACCGATGGTGGAGAGCACGACGCCGGTTTCACCGAGTTCTGGCAGGACGCGGGAAATATAGTCCAAAAAATTAGTATTGGGTCCAACGATGAGTACACCGGTGGAAGATAGCAGTTCGCGGTGGGTATAGAGCAGGTAGGCAACGCGGTGCAGCGCGACGGCAGTCTTGCCGGTGCCGGGACCGCCTTCTACCACCATCACGCCGCGGGCATTATCCCGGATGATTTCGTCCTGCTCGCGCTGAATGGTTTCCACGATGGACGTCATGTGTCCCGTGCGGGCGCGTTGCATGGCAAAGTACAGGGCAGACTCGCTCGCCACGCCCGCTTCCTCCTCGCGCACGCCTGGGCCGTTTAATGCCTCGTCATTGACATCAGTGACCGTGCGGCCGGACATACGGATCTGGCGGCGCGTGTGTACACCTTCAGGCTGTGCGGTAGTGGCGAGATAAAAGGGGCGGGCCATGGGGGCGCGCCAGTCCAGAAGGAGGGTGCGATAGTTTTCTTCGCGCGCATCCAAACCCATGCGGCCGATATAGCGGCGGTCCAGTCCCTCATCAGTTGGGTTATCGCCGGGAGCATCGATATCGATACGGCCAAAGACGAGCCCCATCTGTGCGACGTTGAGGCGGTCTAACTTGGCTTGGAGGCCGTGGTATTCCGTTTCGCGGCGCACTAGGGCATCGGCATCGGGGGTTGCAGGGTCGACCTCGGCCTGGACTTCGTTCAAGCGTGCATTAGCCGCGGCCACCTCATCATCGAGGCGGTCAAAAAGGCCATCGACGTAGTTCTGCTCGGCTTCGATGCCGGAAATTCCAGCGTTATCCGCGCGGCGGGATGAAGATGCGTTAGCGGGAGAATGAGTGGCTGGAGAATTCTTCGGTGCAGAGTTCACAAGACTCCTCAGAATGAAACACGAAAATATGGGGTGGACACGCATCCGCGTGCCGCGTAGGGGAGGTTCGAGTTTAGACCTTGCCGTGACAAAGAACAACGGCCCAGCGTAAGGGCTGGGCCGTGTGCGAGGGATAAGGCGAATTACTTAACGCGCTTTTCAATCTTCTTGATAGCGGCTTCGATCTTCTTATTAGCCTTCTTTTGCAGCTTATCTGCCTGCTTGGAAGCCTTCTTAGCAGCGCGCTTGGAGTCTGCCTTGTCGAGCTTCGATGCAGCATCATCGGCGCGCTTCTGTGCCTTGTTCGCGGCCTTGACGGCACCCTTGCGGGCGGTCTTAGCGTTGGACTCAGCGGACTTCAGCCAGTCCTTCTTGTTGTCATCAACGTAGGACTTGGCGCTATCTACGGAGTCCTCGATGAAGGACTTCGCGTTGTCCAAGAAGTCGCGGCCGGAATCCTGCCAGTCGTCCTTGTTGTCATCGACGTAGTCCTTGGCGTCATCGACATAGGACTTGGCGGTATCGAGAAGGCCGCGACCGGTGGACTGCCAGTCATCCTTGTTGTCATCCACATAGGCCTGCGCCTTCTGAGAGGTTTCATTGAACCAGTCGCCGGCCTTGTTGGACAGCTCGTTGGCGCGAGCGGAAAGCTCCTCGCGCTTTTCCTGGGACTCAGACTTGGTGGGCAGCGCCTGCTGAATCTTCTTATTCGTGCGCTCACCGGCCTTCTGCGCGCGCCAGCGCAGGGATGGCTTGCCCTCGGTGTCCTGGGTGGTGATAAAGAGTGCGCCGAGCAGGGCGGTGTTGGTAATGAAGCCGTTGCGACGGTCTTCCTTGTCCTTCTTATTATCCGCGGCCCAGAAGTTATTCTTGCCCACCAAGTTGGGCAGGGTAGCGGCGGCCAGCACGGCTGCGGAGGTGCGCGGTGCCTTGCCCAGAGCCAAGGTGGTACCTGCACCGATCTTTGCGCCGCCGAGGGCGCGGGTAGCTAGTTCCGGATCGTTGGGAATCAGGTTCTTGTAACCGGAGGGGACGAACTTGCGCAGGGTCTTGAGGAAGCCTTCGGTTTCCTTGGTGTGCTCCGAGGCATTGCGCAGGTCGTCTACACCTTCCCATACAAATACCGATGCCAGCATGGGGCGGGCAAACTTGCGAATCATAGTCCTTTAAGCTCCTTAGCTCGTTGTTTTAGACCAATCGTGTGATTGACCATTATACGCTGAAATAGCCGCCTAGATCACCAACGGCGCTCCCACCAATCACCCAACTTGGGGCGTTCTTCCCCCAAGGTGGTGGGCTTGCCATGCCCCGGGCGGATGATGGCGTTATCTGGGAACTCCTCGAAGAGGCGCTTGGTGACGTCCTTATATAGCCGCACGAAGTCGCCTTCAGAGGTCGTTCGACCCAATCCACCGGGGAATACGGAATCTCCCACAAACAGGTTGGTGACACCGTCAACGGTGGCCACTAGCGCGACGCCGCCGGGGGTATGGCCGCGCAGGATGATGATCGGCAATTTCATGCCGGCAAACTCGATGGAATCGCCCTCGCGCAGCTCAACGTCCACGTCTTCCGGAATGGCGGGCGAATCAATAAAGGAGGCGTAGTGTTTTGCGTTGGTGGCCTCCAAAACCTCGCCGAGCGCACGCACGTGATCCCAGTGGCGGTGCGTGGTGAGAACAGCGGTGATGTCAACGCCTGCCTCGCGCGCCATGTTGAGGATGGCGGGGGCGTCATCGGCGGCATCGACAAGCAAGCCTTGATCGCCGGCGGTGAGCAGGTAGCAGTTATTATCCATCTCCGAAACGGAGATTTGGTGAAGATGTAGCTCGTTAGTCATACGTTCCAGCTTACGGGTACATTCAAGGGGAGATTAAAATCTATGATGTGGAGGCTGGAGCGCAGTGGCAGAACGATTGATTGTGCGAGGCGCACGGGAACACAATCTCAAGGGCGTGGATATCGATATTCCGCGCGATAAAATGGTGGTTTTTACTGGGCTTTCGGGCTCCGGTAAGTCCTCGCTGGCCTTCGATACCATCTTCGCGGAGGGCCAACGCCGCTACGTGGAATCGTTGAGCTCTTATGCCCGGATGTTTTTGGGCCAGATGGATAAACCCAACGTGGAATACATCGGTGGCCTATCGCCGGCAGTGTCCATCGATCAGAAATCCACGAACCACAACCCGCGCTCTACCGTGGGCACGATTACGGAAATTTACGATTACCTCCGCCTGCTCTTCTCACGCGCTGGCACTCCGCACTGCCCCAAGTGCGATGCCGTCATCGAGCGCCAGACGCCGCAGCAGATCGTCGATGCAGTACTGGAGCAGGAAGAAAAGCTGAAGTTCCAGGTGCTCGCCCCGGTAGCGCGCAAGCGCAAGGGCGAGTTTGTTGACCTTTTCCAAGACCTTTCGGCGCAGGGCTACTCCCGCGTGCGCGTGGATGGTGAGACCCACCAATTAAGCGATCCGCCGAAGTTGAAGAAGCAGGTTAAGCACACCATTGAGGTGGTGGTGGACCGGTTGCAGGTCAAGGCGTCGCAGAAGCAGCGGTTGACCGATTCCGTGGAAACGGCTTTGCGGCTTGCCGATGGCCTCGTCACCATCGAGTTCGTTGATAAAGAGGAACTCACGCATACCTATTCCGAAAAGGCGGCCTGCCCCAATGGCCATGCGTTGACCATCGAGGAGTACGAGCCGCGCGCGTTTTCCTTTAACGCACCCTTTGGCTCCTGCCCGGTTTGCGATGGCTTGGGCACCAAGCTCGAAGTGGATGTGGACCTGCTCATTCCGGATCCGGATGCCCCAGCCGTCGATGCCGTGCAGCCGTGGCATTCCAGCCCGAACTCCCGGTACTTCGTGAAACTCGTGGAGGGTTTGGGCAAAGCCATGGGCTTTGATCCGCAGATCCCTGTCAGCGAGCTGACGGGGGAGCAGCGCGATGCGTTGATTTACGGTACCGAAACCGAGGTGCGGGTGCGCTATAAGAACCGTTATGGCCGCCAGCGCAATTGGACCGCGCCCTTCGAGGGCGCAGTAGGCTTCCTGCACCGCAAATTGGATACCACGGATTCGCAGTCCCAAAAGGATCGCCTGCTGCAATACACCCGCCGGGTGCCGTGTAGCACGTGCAAGGGAACGCGCCTGAAGCCGGAAATCCTCGCCGTGCGCTTGGCGTCGACCTCGCATGGTGAACAGTCCATCGCGGGGCTAAGCGCCCTGTCCATTGAGGATGCCTCAGAGTTTTTGGATTCGCTCGTCTTGGGGCACCGCGAGGAAATTATCGCGGGCGCGGTGCTGAAGGAAACCCAGGCCCGCTTGCGTTTCTTATTGGACGTGGGGCTTAATTACCTCACCCTGGACCGCGGTGCTTCGACCCTGTCCGGCGGCGAAGCCCAGCGCATTCGCCTGGCCACGCAGATTGGATCCGGGCTGGCAGGCGTTTTGTACGTCTTGGACGAGCCATCGATTGGTTTGCACCAGCGCGATAACCACCGCCTGATCTCAACTCTGCAGCGCCTGCGCGATATTGGCAATACGCTTATCGTGGTCGAACACGATGAAGACACCATCCGCTCGTCCGATTGGCTGGTGGATGTGGGCCCGCGCGCCGGCGAATACGGCGGCGAAGTGGTCTACCAAGGCGAGCCCGCCGGCGTGGAGAAGGTAGAGGAGTCCTTGACGGGGCAGTACCTGTCTGGTTCCAAGGTGCTGGCTGTTCCGGATCACCGCCGCGAAATCGATAAAGATCGCACCCTGAAGGTAGTCGGCGCACGGGAAAATAACCTGAAGGGGATTAATGTCGAGATTCCGCTCGGCGTGCTGGTGTGCATTACCGGTGTATCCGGGTCCGGCAAATCCACCGTGGTCAATGAGATCTTGGCCAAGACGCTGGCTAATAACTTGAACCGCGCCCGGCAGGTTCCTGGGCGTGCCAAGCGTGTGGAGGGCATCGAGCACCTAGATAAGTTGGTGCAGGTGGATCAAAGCCCGATTGGCCGCACACCGCGTTCCAACCCGGCTACCTATACCGGCGTCTTTGATAAGATTCGCAATCTTTTTGCGGAGACCCAAGAGGCAAAGGTTCGCGGTTACAAGGCCGGGCGCTTTTCCTTTAACGTTAAAGGTGGCCGCTGCGAGGCATGCCAGGGCGATGGCACCATCAAGATCGAGATGAACTTCCTGCCGGATGTCTATGTCCCGTGTGAGGTCTGCGAGGGCGCGCGCTATAACCGCGAAACCCTGGAGGTCCACTACAAGGGCAAAAACATCGCGGAAGTGCTGGATATGCCCATCTCAGAGGCAGCGGACTTCTTCGAGCCCATTACCTCTATCCACCGCTACTTGGCCACGCTTGTCGATGTCGGCTTGGGCTACGTCCGCCTCGGCCAAGCCGCCACCACGTTGTCCGGCGGTGAGGCCCAGCGCGTGAAGCTTGCCTCGGAGCTACAAAAGCGCACCAATGGCCGCACCATCTATATCCTGGATGAGCCGACAACCGGTCTGCACTTTGAGGATATTCGCCGGTTAATGCTGGTGATTCAAGGCTTGGTAGATAAGGGTAATTCCGTGCTTATCATTGAGCACAACCTCGATGTCATCAAGGCTGCAGACTGGATTGTGGATATGGGCCCAGAAGGTGGTGCCGGTGGCGGCACCGTGGTCGCGCAGGGTACTCCGGAAAAAGTCGCACAGGTAGAAGGTTCCTATACTGGCGGCTACCTCAAGGAAATGTTGCCCTAAAAACTAAGGAGATAGTTTCTGCGAAAAATTGTCCCCTTTCTAAAACATGGGCTAGTCTGTGAGGAATGAATCTACGGCGGAGAATGGGAGCGATACTCGCGACGGTATCGCTTGCTGCCGTGGCGGCGTGCTCGTCCCCCGAGCAGGCGGCGGATACGGCGGGGGAAGGGGCATCGGCAAGCGTGAGCGCTAAAGCCGATGCGGCGCTCACCAAAGATCTGGGCCGCGCCGTTGAGTCGTTGTCCAAGGACTATGACGCCCATGTCGGAGTGGCTATCTCCGCCGGCGAAGAAAAAATTTCTGCGGGAGACACAGGCGATGGACCGGCTTGGTCCACCATCAAAGTGCCCATTGCCATTACGGCGCTGCAAGACGGCGCCGATCCGTCCTTGGTGGATCTGGCCATCAAAGAATCCGATAATGATGCCGCGTACGCATTGTGGTCGCAGGTGCAGTGGGAAGAAGGCGTGGCCTCGGAGGCGGTGGAAAAGCTCTTGCGTGAGCACGACTCGAAGGCCTCCATTGAAGCTGACGCTTTTGGCTACTCCACCTGGCCATTGCAGGAGCAGGCGAATTTCGGCGCGCAATTGCCCTGCATCAAGGAAGCCGAATACGTCCATGAGGTATTAAATGACATTGTGGAATGGCAAAGCGTTGGCCTATCCAAACATGCAAGCACCCGGGCAAAGAGCGGCTGGGGCTCGATGAAAATAGCGATGACTACACATTCCGCCAATTCGGCGTGCATGAAAAGGACGGCAAAAGGGTAGGAGTAGCCCTAAGCGTCATCGTCGAAGGCGAGGATTATGAAAGTGGCTCCGCCGCGATCGATGATCTTGCCGATGACGTCCTCAAGGTCATCGACAAAGCCATTGAGGATGGGAAACTAGAGCCCGATTCCACCTGCGAGGATGCCTAGTATTCTGCGGTTTGCTTTAAGTGGTAGCGGGCTGCTAGTGTCAGATCCACTACCGCCCAAGGTACCTTTTGCAGGAACCTGGGTCACAAGCGGAGATTCTCCCACCCGATGCCGCGGACTTAAAGTTCGTTGGATAACGGTAAAGGTAACCAGACGTCCGTGTCTGGCTCTGTGAGATCTCCCGGCTGTCTTTGGCAGACCGGGTTAGATTCGTTTGTGGTCCACGGTAGGTGAACTCATTACCCAAAACCCCTAATCGAGGAGAACCACAATCAGCGCTGAAGCTCGCATTAATGAGCGTATCCGAGTACCCGAGGTCCGTCTTGTCGGCCCCGGTGGTGAACAGGTGGGTATCGTCCGCACCGATGATGCCCGCAAGCTTGCCTATGAAGCTGACCTGGATTTGGTCGAGGTAGCTCCTAAGGCTAAGCCCCCAGTTGCCAAAATCATGGACTACGGCAAGTTCAAGTATGAGCAGGCCCAAAAGGCTCGCGAATCTCGTAAGAACCAGCAGCAGACCGTGGTGAAGGAACAGAAGTTCCGTCCGAAGATCGACGATCACGATTATGAGACCAAGAAGAGTAACGTAGTTCGCTTCCTGGAAAAGGGATCCAAGGTCAAGGTGACCATCATGTTCCGCGGCCGCGAGCAATCGCGACCGGAGCTGGGTTTCCGGCTTTTGGAGCGGTTGGCCGATGACGTCGCTGAGGTTGGCGTAGTTGAGTCCCGCCCCAAGCAGGATGGTCGCAATATGACCATGGTTTTGGGTCCGGTTCGTAAGGGCAAAAAGTAAACCATATTCCACGTAGGATTTAAGGACTTATACTCATGAAGCAGAAGACCCACAAGGGCACCGCAAAGCGCATCAAGGTGACCGGTTCCGGCAAGCTGCGCCGCGAGCAGGCAAACCGCCGCCACTTGCTGGAGGGCAAGCCTTCCAAGCGCACCCGTCGCCTCAAGGGCACCGAGTCCGTCTCCCAGCCGGACACCAAGCGCGTCAAGCGCCTGCTCGGTCGCGCCTAAAAGCGCCCAATCAACCCACATCCACCATCTCAATCAGAATTTAAGGAAGTATTACTGTGGCACGAGTAAAGCGCTCAGTTAACGCAAAGAAGAAGCGTCGCGCGATCCTGAAGTCCGCCAAGGGCTACCGTGGCCAGCGTTCCCGCCTGTACCGTAAGGCCAAGGAACAGTGGCTGCACTCTATGACTTACGCTTACCGCGACCGTCGCGCGCGTAAGTCTGAGTTCCGTAAGCTGTGGATCCAGCGCATCAACGCTGCTGCCCGCATGAACGATATCACCTACAACCGCCTCATCCACGGCCTGCGCTTGGCTGAGATCGAGGTAGACCGCAAGATCCTCGCCGAGCTTGCCGTCAACGACTTCGAGGCTTTCTCCGCACTGTGCGAGACCGCCAAGGCTGCCCTGCCTGAGGACGTCAACGCACCGAAGGCTGCGTAAGCCTTCTCAGCTACATAGCTGCTTGCCCACCCCATCACCGGTTAATCCCCGGCGTGGGGTGGGTTTCGTGCTATCTCAACGCCTGATGCTCGCCAAAGACATGCACGCTGTGTGCTAGATTAATGAGTCTATAAAGCCAGTATTCGCAAGGAGACCGCCAAGCTATGACGAGCCCGTATGACCGTGAGCAACCAGAAGGAAACTATGGTTCCAACCAATTCCCTGGCCAGAATCAGCCGTATTACTCCCAGGATTTCCAATCCGGTGGTTATGCGCCGCAGGGCTATCCGCAGCAACAATATGTAGCTGCAGGTAACCAGAAGTCTTGGGTTGCTACCTTGCTCCTGTGCTTCTTCTTGGGCAGCGTCGGTGCGCATAACTTCTACACCGGCCGCACCACCTATGCCATTGTGCAGTTATCGCTCAATATCATCGGCTGGTTTACCTTCTGGTTCCTGTTGGGCATCCTCTTCTGGGCCGTGCTGGGAATCTGGGTACTCGTTGAGTTCTTCATGATTCTTCTTGGTGCGGGTGATTATGACAAGGACGCGCGCGGAGTTCCCCTTCAGAAATAATCGATTGCGCCAAGGCCCTGCCGGATTTCTGGCAGGGTTTTGTCATGCCTAAGGTGCGACACGGCCAGTAATTGGACCACGGTAGGGTAGAGCCTATGAATTTAGACTTTGACTCCGCCTTTACCGAACGCACTCCGCGCATTGTTAACGCGGCGAAATTGCACCGCGCTGCTAACCGCAAGAAGGCTAAGCAGTTCATTATCGAGGGCGAAAATGCCGTGGACGCTGCGGTGTCTACGGGTGCGGCCACGGATGTATTTGTGACGGAAAAGGCCGCGGAACGCTTCGCGGACATCGTCACGGCCTGCGGGTATATGGATGTCTACGTCCACCCCATTACAGATAAGGCCGCAAAGCACCTGGCCGATACCGCGACAACTACGGGAATTTTTGCCCTGTGCAGTTCCTCGGTCTTGTGGTCTGCAGGAAAGATTCTCAATGGTAAGCCGAATTTGATTTCGGTGCCGGTGCTTACCTCGGAGCCCGGAAACGCGGGTACGTTGATTAGGACTTCGGATGCGATGGGCGCTGATGGCGTGATCTTCGCTGGCGAGACCGTTGACCCCTTAGGCAGCAAGGTTGCCCGCGCTTCGGCCGGCTCCTTATTCCACGTCCCGGTTGCGCGCGATCCCAATATCAAGGACGTTCTCGGCCAATTGCGCAAGTCTGGCGTGCAAATCGTCGCGACGGCCGCAGATGGGGAAGTAGAGCTTGCCGATGCCGACCTCACCCAACCCACCGCCTGGCTCTTTGGCAATGAAGCCCACGGGTTGGGCGAGCTGCTTGAAGAGGCCGATATGCGGGTGCGCATCCCGCTGCGAGGTCGTGCTGAGTCGCTCAACCTTGCCACCGCGGCCAGCATCTGCTTGTACGAGTCCGCTAAGGCACAGGAACAGAACTAGGCCCCAATCGCGTTTGTCCGCGGTAGCGAATGAAAAAGGGGTCCCTGGGGCTGCCCGTGTCCTAGTGACAGAGTAAGATTGCACGCGTTAGTTTTCGCGCGAGAAGAAGGTACGAAGTACGTGTCCGATACACCGCAGATCGAATTGACCGAACAGGCCCTCGGGGCCGCGGCCGATAAGGCTATCGCAGCCTTCGAAGCAGCAGAGACGCTAGAGGATCTCACCGCTGCCCGCCGCGAGCACTTAGGCGATAACGGGTATATCCCGCAAGCCCGCCAATCCCTCGGCCAAATCCCTAAGGATCAGCGCAAATCCGCCGGCAAGGCCGTGAATATGGCCCGCGGCAAGATGGAAAAGCGTTTTGCGCAGGTCAAGGAGGAATTGGAGCAGCAGGCGCGCGAGGCCCAGCTGAAGGCCGAAACCGTCGACGTGACGATTCCTACGACTCGAGCGCAAACAGGTGCACTGCACCCCATTACCTCCTTATCGGAGCGCATCGCCGATATTTTCGTTGGCATGGGGTGGGAAATCGCCGATGGTCCAGAAATCGAAGCAGAGTACTTTAACTTCGATGCCCTGAACTTCAAGCCGGATCACCCAGCGCGCACCCTGCAGGATACGTTCCACGTGGGCAAGGAAGGCTCCAAGCAGGTTCTGCGCACGCACACGTCGCCTGTTCAGGTGCGCACGATGCTCGAGCGCGATGTGCCCCTGTACATCGCCTGCCCGGGGCGCGTTTTCCGTACGGACGAGCTGGACGCTACTCACACCCCGGTATTCCACCAGGTGGAGGGCCTCGCCGTGGATAAGGGCCTGACCATGGCTCATCTGCGCGGAACGCTCGAGCACTTGGCCAAGGTGCTCTTCGGCCCCGAAACCACGACGCGCATGCGCGTTAATTATTTCCCCTTTACGGAGCCTTCTGCGGAGGTAGATGTCTGGTTCCCCAATAAAAAGGGCGGCGCCGGCTGGATCGAATGGGGCGGTTGCGGAATGGTCAATCCCAACGTGCTGCGCGCGGTAGGTGTTGATCCGGAAGAATATACGGGTTTTGCCTTCGGCATGGGCCTAGAGCGCACCCTGCAATTCCGCAATGGACTGACCGATATGCGCGACATGGTTGAAGGCGATGTCCGATTCACCCTGCCCTTTGGCGTACAGGCTTAAAACCCAGAAAGGATAGATACATCATGCTTATTTCCCAAGACTGGGTTACCCGTATCCTTGGCGCTTCCAATCCGAACTGGAGCGTGTCTGCTGCCGATATGGATTCCGGTTTCGTCCGTGTGGGCTTTGAAACCGAAGGATATGAGCCTATCCCTGAGACTACTGGTCCATTGGTCATTGGCCAGGTTGTAGAAATTGAAGAGCTCACGCAGTTCAAAAAGCCCATTCGGTACTGCCAGGTCAACGTCGGCCAGGCCAATGGCACCGGTGAATTGCAGGGCATTATCTGCGGTGCGCGCAACTTCCGGTTGCACGACTATGTCGTAGTTTCCCTGCCGGGCGCAGAGTTGCCCGGTGGCTTCAAAATCGCTGCGCGCGAAACTTATGATCACATCTCCAACGGCATGATGTGCTCCGCTGCGGAGCTGGGCTTTGGCGCGCAGGCAAACGGCATCATCGTGCTCGGTGATGAGGTCGCGGACATGGTGGGCGAAGATGCTCGTCCAATCATCGGTCTGTCCGATACCGACTTTGACGTCAATATCACCCCAGACCGCGGCTACGCACTATCTGCGCGTGGCTTAAGCCGCGAGATCGCCTCTGCCTTTGATCTGGAGTTTAAGGACGTCGCCGACGATCCAGCGGTCGCCGGAATCGATACCTCTGCTGTGCCAGCGGCCGAAGGATCGCTTCTCAATATCGATCTCCGCGAGGAAACCAAGGCGCAGCGATTTGGCGTGCGCAAGGTAAGCGGCATCGATCCGCAGGCACGCACTCCTTTTTGGATGGAACGCGAACTCATGCTGTCCGGCCAGCGCAGCGTCAATGTGGCAACGGATGTGACCAACTACGTCATGTTGCTGTTGGGCGCCCCGATGCATGCCTTCGATGCCAATGAAATCGCGGGTGACCTTACGGTTCGCAATGCACAAGAAGGCGAAAAGTTCGAGACTCTCGATCACGTCACTCGCGAACTCGCTGGTGAGGACGTGGTCATCTGTGATGACAACGGCATTCAATCCCTAGCCGGTGTTATGGGCGGTACGAGTTCAGAGATTTCTGACCAGACCACCGATGTCTACTTCGAGTCCGCAATCTGGGATCCCATTACCGTGGCCCGCACTTCTCGCCGGCACAAGCTTTCTTCTGAGGCATCGCGCCGGTTTGAGCGCGGCGTCGATCCGGCTATCGTCGAGGTGGCCCTCAACATAGCGTGTGCATTGTTGCACTCCATTGCGGGCGGAACGATTGAAAAGGGTCGCACCCTCGTTGGTGAGGTAACTCAGCCACAGGCCATCCGTTTGCGTGCGGAAAAGCCGAGCGAATACGCCGGCGTGGAGTACTCCCGCGAGACCGTTATCTCCCGTCTAGAAGAGGTCGGTTGCTCCGTCGAAGCAGAATCGGATTCGGTACTTAAAGTCACGCCCGCGACCTGGCGCACCGATATTTCCATGGACGTTGACCTCATCGAGGAGGTCTTACGCCTTGAAGGCTTGGAAGATATCCCCACCGTTCTGCCCACGCCGGCAGGCGGTCGCGGTTTGACCCCAGCGCAAAAGCGCCGCCGCGCCATCGGCCACGGTTTGGCATATGCGGGCTATGCCGAGGTTTTGCCCACGCCGTTTATCGCGAACGACACCTTTGATGTGTGGGGCCTTGGCTCTGACGATGCCCGCCGCAATACCGTGGCAGTGCAGAACCCGTTGGAGTCTGACAAAGCCATCTTGGCCACGACCTTGCTTCCCGCAACGCTTGAGGCTTTGGGCCGCAACGTAGCTCGCGGCCGCAAGGATCTGGCGCTGTTTGGCCTCCAGCAGGTGGCATTCAAGCGCGCAGAATCGTCTCCTATGCCCTCCGTGGCCCAGCGCCCTGGCGATGAAGTTGTGGAAGAACTGCTGCGCACGCTTCCGGAGCAGCCCTTGCACGTGGCAACCGTCGCTACGGGCAAGATGGAACACGAGGGCCCGTGGGGCGAAGGCCGAGATTACACCTATGCGGATGCCATTGAATCCGCACGTCTGGTTGCCCGCGCCGCGGGCCTTGATATCGAGGTCGAGGCCGCGCAACACCTGCCGTGGCACCCAGGCCGGTGTGCCGCAATCAAGGTGGCAGGAACAGATGACATCGTGGGCTACGCTGGCGAATTGCACCCCCAGGTTCTTGAGGCGCTCAGCTTGCCGCCGCGCACGTGCGCGATGGAGCTTAATATCACGGCCTTGCCGCTGACTGAACGCTTCCCGGCGCCGGTATTGTCGGCATTCCCAGCCTTACACCAAGACATCGCGCTGGTGGTGGATGAAGATATCCCAGCGGAAAAGGTGCGCGCCACGGTGGAAGAGGGAGCCGGCGATCTCATCGAGTCGGTCGACCTCTTCGATATTTTCCGCGGTGAGCAATTGGGCGAAGGCAAGAAGTCCTTGGCCTTCCAGCTGCAATTCCGCGCTGCGGACCGTACCTTGACCGATGAGGAGGTCAACGAGCACCGCACGACGGCCGCCGAATTGGCCAAGCAGCGATTCGGCGCAGAAATGCGAGCATAGGGCAGACCCAGTAGTCCAGTCCTTTCCATTAAAAGGCGAAGATCCTGAGTCCGGTGGCGCATAGGTCACTTGGGCACTGGGTCTTCGCCGTTCTGCGTTTTCATGCAACGTACTAATTACTTTCATGCCCTTTGACCTTGGAAAAGTAACCCAATTCACTGAATAACATACAGTAGAGCGTATTTCTTGCTATAGTTTCCGGTATGACGATTTCAGTAGCAGTGGCAGGGGCCAATGGGTACGCCGGCGGAGAGATTCTGCGCCTGCTGCTATCCCACCCTGCCTATCATTCCGGTGACCTGCGTATTGGTTCCTTGACGGGAAATTCCCAAGTAGGCCAGCGCGTCGCAGAAATTATGCCGCATCTCCCGCAACTGGCAGATCGCGTCATTGCTGACACCACGCCCGAAGAACTTGTAGGACACGACGTCGTCTTCTTGGGCTTGCCGCATGGACACTCGTCGCGGCTCGCGGAGCAATTGGGAGATGAGGTCACGATCATCGATTGCGCCGCCGACTTTCGGCTCCGTAAGGAAAGCGATTGGAAAGCCTATTACGGCGGGAACTATGCGGGGCAGTGGCCGTACGGTATCCCGGAAATCCCGGAAAACAGGTCAAACCTTAAAGGCACAAACCGGGTAGCCGTGCCCGGATGTTTCCCCACGGCCATTACCTTGGGGACGCTGCCCGCTATTGCGCGAGGGCTAGTGGAATCCGCCCTTTCCGTTATTGCTGTTACCGGCGTCTCCGGAGCGGGAAAGAAGGCTTCCGTCGCGCAATTGGGCGCAGAGACCATGGGAAACGTCAAGGCCTATAAACCAGGCGGCACCCATCGGCATACCCCGGAAATCGTGCAGAACCTGCAACCGTTTTCCCACGATGAGGTGTCCGTGAGTTTTACCCCGGTGCTTGCGCCCATGCCCCGTGGGATTCTGGCGACGATTACGGCGGAGTTGAAAGGGGGTATCGGCAAGCAGCAGGTGCGCACCGCATTCGAGGAATTCTATGCCGATGAACCCTTCTGCCTCGTGCTGCCAGAAGGCCAGCAACCGGAAACCCAGAACGTGGTGGGCACAAACATGGTGCATATCCAAGCCCATGTTGATGAAAATTCCCACCGCCTCATCATCACCGCGGCGCTAGACAATTTGTGCAAGGGTACCGCCGGTGCCGCCGTGCAGTGTATGAACCTTGCGCTGGGATGGACAGAAACTTTGGGATTGCCCCAAGCCGCAGTCGCCCCGTAGGGCTGCGCATTACTTAGAGGAGAATTTGATGACTACACTAGGAATCACAGGACCCGCCGGATTTAGCGCCGGCGCGGTAAAGGCCGGAATCAAACCCTCCGGAAAAGCGGATTTGGCTTTGCTTGTAAACGAGGGCCCTCGCTCGGACGCGGCGGCGGTGTTCACGCGCAACCGCGTGGTGGCTTCCCCCGTTAAGGTCTCCCGCGAGGCCGTAGCGGATGGCCAGTTGCGTGCCGTAGTCATCAACTCCGGCAATGCCAATGCGTGCAATGGCGCGCAAGGCGATGCCGATGCGCGCGCCATGGTGGACGCCTTATCTCATAGCACGGATATTGCCGTGAAGGATATTGCCATTTGTTCTACCGGGCTCATCGGTGAGCCGCTACCTATGGACAATGCGCTTGCAGGCATCGCGGATGTCATAAACCACGTGGGTACGACTCCACAGCACGGCAATGACGCCGCCACAGCCATTATGACCACGGACACCGTTCCCAAGGAATCCGGTTTTGCTGGCGATGGATGGTCCGTGGGCGCTATGGGCAAGGGCGTTGGCATGATGGCGCCTTCGCTGGCCACGATGTTGGTGTGCATTACTACCGATGCCGTCGCTGACGCGGCGATCCTGCGAAGCTCGCTGGAAAAGGCCTGCGCACAGACTTTTAATACCTTGGATGTGGACGGTTCAACCTCTACCAATGACACCGTGATCGTCATGTCTTCTGGGGCCTCCGGCGTGCAGCCCAGCGAAGAAGAGTTAGACCAGGCAATCCTAGAGGTCTGCGCGGATATTGCGGATCAGCTTCAAGCCGATGCTGAGGGAGTGACAAAGCGCGTAAAGATCACCGTCGAAGGCACGGGCTCTGATGAGCAGGCGCTCAATGCCGCTCGCACCCTGGGCCGGGACAATTTATTCAAGTGCGCTATGTTCGGCTCCGATCCCAATTGGGGCAGGGTACTGGCCGCCGTCGGCATGGCAGATGCAGACATGGACCCAGACAATATCTCCGTCTACTTCGATGACCAGCCGGTATGTGTGCACTCGACGGGCGCGCCTGGAGCCCGCGATGTGGACTTGAGCGGGGCGGATATTGATGTCCGCGTGGATCTCGGCACGGGTGGCGAGGGCACGGCGTTCGTTCGGACTACGGACCTGTCCTACTCCTACGTTGAGATCAATTCGGCGTATAGCTCCTAGGAGGAGAAATGTTTCCCGGACTGAATAATCAAGAACGCGCTACGGTGCTGGCTGAAGCCCTGCCGTGGCTGCAACACTTCCGCGATAAAATCGTCGTCGTCAAGTATGGCGGCAACGCCATGGTGGATGAGGAACTCAAGGAAGCCTTTGCGGCGGATATGGTGTTTCTGCGCACCATCGGAGCAAAACCCGTTGTCGTCCACGGCGGCGGCCCGCAGATCAATTCCATGCTGGATAAGCTCGGCATCGAAGGCGAATTTAAGGGCGGTTTCCGCGTCACCTCACCCGAAATCATGGACGTGGTGCGGATGGTCCTTTTTGGCCAAGTCGGCCGCGGACTGGTGAACCTCATTAACTCGCACGGGCCCTACGCCGTGGGCACAAGCGGCGAAGACGCTGGGCTTTTCCGCGCCACCAAGCGGTTTGTGGACGTAGAAGGGGAGGCAACCGATATCGGGATGGTGGGCGATATCGTGGAGGTCAACCCGGCAGCCGTCAATGACATCATCGAAGCTGGCCGCATCCCGGTGGTCTCAACTATCGCGCCAGGAAACGATGGCGAGGTGTATAACATCAACGCCGACAGCGCCGCGGGTGCGCTAGCGAGCGCACTGGGAGCAGAACGCCTTGTCATTTTGACCAACGTGGAAGGCCTTTATACCGACTGGCCGAATAAA
Source organism: Corynebacterium sp. KPL2734 (assembly GCF_040225595.1). NCBI lineage: Bacteria > Bacillati > Actinomycetota > Actinomycetes > Mycobacteriales > Corynebacteriaceae > Corynebacterium > Corynebacterium sp. KPL2734. Next base: position 181,432 of record NZ_JBEHFO010000004.1, read on the forward strand.
GATTCCCTAGTCTCCAAAATCGAAAGCGATGAGCTTACCGGACTGCTTCCTGGCTTGAGCTCCGGCATGATTCCCAAAATGGAATCCTGTCTCAATGCCGTGCAGGGCGGGGTATCCGCCGCGCACGTCATCGACGGCCGAATAGGCCATTCCGTGCTCCTTGAGCTTTTAACCCCAGGCGGCATTGGAACGATGGTCCTGCCCGATGATTACGAAAAGCACGATTATCCCGAAGGCACAGTGTTCAGGAAGGACGATATCGCATGAGCACGCAAGAAACATTAACCGGCCGGTGGTCAGAAACGCTGGCCAATACCTATGGCCAGCCGCCACTCGGCCTGGTCTCCGGAAAGGGGTCCACGCTTACCGATGAAAACGGGAAAACCTACATTGACCTGCTGGCCGGCATCGCCGTGAATTCCTTGGGCTATGGCAATGCGGAGGTAGCAGATGCCGTTGCCAAGCAAAGCCGCACCCTTGTACATACCTCCAATCTTTTTGCCACCCAACCTGTGCTCGACGCCGGGGCAAAGCTGATTGAGCGGGTAGGCGATAGCGACGCGCGCGTATTTTTCTGCAACTCCGGCTCAGAGGCTAACGAGGCGGCATTCAAGCTCGCACGGCTCACGGGTAGGCGGCGTATCCTTGCTGCGCACCATGGTTTTCACGGGCGCACGATGGGCTCTTTGGCCATGACTGGGCAGCCCGATAAGCAAAAGGCATTCCGCCCACTGCCTAGCGGCGTGGAATTTTACCCTTACGGCTATATCGACTACCTGCGCCAGTTGGTGGAGCAAGATGCCGCGGATACCGCCGCCATTATCTTCGAGCCTATTCAGGGCGAGACCGGAGTCATTCCTGCCCCTGCCGGGTTTATGCGGGCGGTTTCTGATTTATGCGATGAACACGGCATTTTGCTGATCGTCGATGAGGTCCAAGCCGGAGCAGGGCGCACGGGGCAATTCTTTGCTCACGAGCTTGAGGGAATTTCCCCCGATGTCATCACCATGGCCAAGGGCCTCGGCGCCGGATTGCCCATCGGCGCCACCATCACCCGCGGTCGCGCGAAGGACTTATTCCAGCCAGGTTCCCACGGGACCACCTTTGGCGGAAACCCCGTGGCGTGTGCCGCGGCCAATGTTGTCCTTGATGCCCTCGATGAGAAGTTCTTGAATGAGGTCTCCGCAAAGGGCGAGGATTTAACGCAGCAAGTCAAGAAGATTTCCGGGGTCAGCGACGTGCGCGGCCGCGGTCTTATGCTAGGTGTTGTATTAAATGCACCGGTGGCTCGCGAGGCCGTCAAGCGTGGATTTGAGCAGGGGATTATCCTTAATGCCCCGAGCGAGAACGTCTTGCGCCTTACTCCGCCACTGGTCATTTCCCAGCAGGAAATTGATACTGCCCTAGAAAAGCTACGCACCGTTGTGGAGGAATTAGTATGAGCTTGCGCCATTTCTTAGCCGATGATGACCTCAGCCCGGAGGAACAAAAAGAAGTCCTCGATCTCGCGGTTAAGCTCAAGGCCGATCCGTTCGCGCGGCGCCCGTTGGAAGGACCAAAGACGGTAGCCGTCCTCTTTGATAAGACATCTACGCGCACCCGCTTTTCTTTTGAAACCGGAATTGCGCATATGGGTGGCAGCGCCATTACCGTTGATTCTTCGGGCACACAGATGGGCAAGGGCGAGTCCTACCAGGATACGGGCGCGGTCTTGTCCCGCTACGTGGAGGCCATCGTCTGGCGCACCTATGCCCACGACAACCTGGAACAGATGGCGGAGACTTCCACGGTTCCGTTGGTCAATGCTCTGTCTGATGACCTGCATCCCTGCCAAATCTTGGCTGATCTTCTGACCTGCCGGGAAAACTTTGGCGATCTTGCTGGCCGCAAGGCGGTCTACCTTGGGGATGGCAATAATAATATGGCCAATTCTTATATGCTTGGCTTTGCTACCGCTGGCATGGATATTTCCATCATTTCGCCGGAAGGGTTCCAGCCTCGTCCCGAATTTGTCGAGCGCGCACGGCAGCGCGGCAACGTCACGGTTACCGATGACGTTGCGGAAGTAGCCGGCGCCGATGTAGTCATAACGGATACCTGGGTGTCTATGGGCCAGGAAAACGATGGGCAGGATAGGCGCACTCCGTTTTTGCCCTATCAGGTCTCTAAAGATGTGATGGCAAAGGCAAAGCAGGACGCGATTTTCTTGCACTGCCTGCCGGCCTATCGTGGCAACGAGGTGACCGCAGAGGTCATCGACGGGCCGCAATCCCGAGTATTCGATGAGGCGGAAAACCGCCTGCATGCCCAAAAGGCACTGCTGGTGTGGCTGCTCGATATTAATAAGGAGAACCGCTAGCGATGAGCACCCCGAGCACTCGAACTGCCCGGCAGGCAAAGATCTTGGAAATTTTGGATCGCAATCGCGTCACGAGCCAGGTGCAATTATCGGAGCTCTTGTTGGCAGAAGGCATCGATATCACGCAGGCCACGCTGTCGCGGGATCTTGATGAGCTGGGAGCGAAGAAGGTCAAGCGAGACGGTGGGCGCTCGTACTATATGGTCGCGGGCGAGCTGGAACAATTCGAAGATCAGGTGGGCGGACCGCGCGAGAAGTTGCGGCGCATGTTGGATGAATTGGTGGTCTCCCACGATTCTTCGATGAATATCGCGATGTTGCGCACGCCGGCGGGAGCAGCGCAGTACCTCGCCAGCTTTATCGATCGCGTGGGCCTGCACGATGTAGTGGGGTGCATCGCCGGTGATGACACCATTTTTGTGCTGGCACGCGAGGGGGTTACCGGTGCGGAATTGGCGGAAAGGCTGAAGGCGCAGAAGATTTAAAGAATAGTGGCATTCTCGCACCCGCTCGTATATTATTTAACTAACCGAATTTTTTTCAATTATTGAAGGAGTCTTAGCATGTCTGCACGCGTAGTCTTGGCCTATTCCGGTGGCCTCGATACCTCGGTAGCCATTCCATACCTGGCAAAGATGACCGGCGGCGACGTTGTCGCCGTCTCCCTTGACTTGGGTCAGGGCGGCGAGGATATGGAGTCCGTACGCCAGCGCGCGCTCGATTGCGGTGCGGTGGAGTCCATCGTTATCGATGCCAAAGATGAGTTTGCGGAGCAATACTGCGTGCCCACCATTAAGGCGAATGGCATGTATATGAAGCAGTACCCGCTGGTATCTGCCATTTCCCGCCCGCTTATTACCAAGCACCTCGTGAAGGCAGCGCAGGAGCACGGCGGAACGCACGTTTCCCACGGTTGTACCGGTAAGGGCAATGACCAGGTGCGCTTTGAGGTGTCCTTCCGCGCCCAGGATCCATCGCTAGAGATCGTCGCCCCAGCGCGCGATTATGCATGGACCCGCGATAAGGCCATCGATTTTGCAGAAGAGATTAACCTGCCCATTGAGCAATCGGCGGCCTCGCCATTTTCCATCGACCAGAACCTGTGGGGCCGTGCGGTAGAAACCGGCTTCCTGGAGGATCTGTGGAACCCGCCGACAAAGGATCTCTACGCATATACGGAAGACCCGGGCCTGGGCAATGCTCCGGATGAGATTATCATTTCCTTTGAGAAGGGTGTTCCAGTTGCAGTCGACGGCAAAAAGCTGACCCCGCTGCAGATCATCGAAGAGGTCAACCGCCGCGCTGGTGCCCAGGGAATCGGCCGCCTGGACATGGTAGAGGACCGCTTGGTGGGCATTAAGTCCCGCGAGGTCTACGAGGCACCGGGTGCCATGGTGCTCATCCAGGCCCACGAGGCGCTGGAGGATGTCACCGTGGAGCGCGAGCTGGCGCGCTACAAGCGCCTGACGGATGCACGGTGGTCCGAGGAGGTTTACGACGGCCTGTGGCACTCGCCGCTGAAGCGTTCTCTGGATGCCTTCATCGAGGAGTCCCAGGAGAACGTCACTGGCGATATCCGCCTGAGCCTGCACGCAGGTACCGCGACCGTCACCGGCCGCCGCTCCGGACAGTCGCTGTACTCCTTCGATTTGGCTACCTACGACACCGGCGATACCTTCGACCAGACCGCTGCAAAGGGCTTTGTCCAGTTGCACGGCTTGTCCACCCAGATTTCCAACCAGCGTGACCGCGAGGGTGGTTTCCCCACCAGCGCAGAAAAATAGGCACCGATGGAACCACACAAGACTAACGAAGGCGCGCTCTGGGGCGGCCGTTTCTCCGGCGGCCCTTCCGAGGCGATGTTCGCCCTTTCGGTTTCCACCCATTTTGACTGGGTGCTTGCCCCTTACGACGTACTCGCCTCGAAGGCGCATGCCAAGGTACTGCACAAGGCAGGGCTGCTTTCCGATGCCGACCTCGACACCATGCTTTCCGGACTCACCGAGCTCGGGGAGAAGGTAGCTTCGGGCGAATTTGTCCCAGCACCCACCGATGAAGATGTGCACGGCGCCATGGAGCGCGGCCTCATTGACATCGTCGGGCCCGAGGTAGGCGGCCGCCTGCGCGCGGGACGTTCCCGCAACGACCAAGTTGCCACGCTCTTTCGCATGTGGGTGCGCGATGCCATCCGCGATACGGCCCTGCAAGTCTCCGAGCTTGTCGATGCCCTAGCGGATCAAGCCGCCGCGCATCCCGAGGCCATCATGCCGGGCAAGACGCACTCCCAGGCCGCGCAGCCCATCTTGCTTGCCCACGAATTGTTGGGCCACGCCCAGCCGCTGCTGCGCGATATTCAGCGCCTGCAGGACTTGGATAAGCGGCTATCCGTATCTCCGTATGGGTCGGGTGCGCTCGCAGGCTCCTCTCTGCAGCTTGACCCAGAAGCTATCGCCGCAGAGCTCGGATTTGATTCCGCTGCGGAAAACTCCCTGGATGGCACCGCGTCTCGCGATTTTGCCTCGGAAACGGCCTTTGTGCTGGCGCAGATCGCAGTGGACATGTCCCGGCTCGCAGAAGAGATCATCTACTGGTGCACCCCGGAATACGGCTACGTCACCTTGGATGATGCGTGGTCTACGGGCTCATCCATCATGCCGCAAAAGAAGAACCCGGATATCCCGGAACTTACCCGGGGCAAGACTGGTCGCCTGATTGGCAATCTCACTGGGTTGCTATCCACGCTCAAGGCACAGCCGCTGGCCTATAACCGCGACCTGCAAGAGGACAAAGAACCCATCGTGGACTCGGTGGCGCAGCTCAACCTATTGCTGCCATCCATGACCGGGCTCGTGTCCACCTTGTCCTTTAATGAGGATAGGATGCGCGAGTTGGCGCCACGCGGATTCACCTTGGCCACCGACCTAGCAGAGTGGATGGTTCGCCAAGGCGTGCCCTTCCGCGAAGCACACGAAGCTTCCGGCGCGTGCGTACGCATCGCCGAAGAGCGGGGAGTGGACCTGGTGGATCTCACTGATGAGGAACTCAGGGGCGTCGACAAGCGGCTGACCCCAGAGGTGCGCGCGGTCCTGACCATTGATGGTGCGGTCGCTTCCCGCACAACCAAGGGCGGGACCGCCGGCGTTCGCGTTGCTGAACAGCGCGAAACCGTCCGCGAACATGCCGCCGCGGCGCGTAAGTGGGCCACCAAGCCACTGCGCACGCAGAACTAGAGGGGCGACAGACAAGACCCCTGGCTTATCTAGAAGATAAAAATGCCCTCATTAATGAGAGGAAGGCATTCCATGAGACGTCGCGGGCTGGCCCTTTATGCCGCCTGCGACGTTGTGCAAAGTGATGCCGCGCCGTTCGCCCTCCTCGGCGAAAGCTGAGATGAAGCTGGCCGAGCGCTTGCCGGAGGCGCAGTACACCCACGCTTCGCTAAGCCTTTCGGCCTGCAGGGAATCGAGCAAGCTGCACGCTGCCTCTGGATCTTCCAGCCACACGGAGGTAGGTAAGTGATAATGCTTGGCGGTGGCGTCAAAAAAGAAATCATCGATGGCGGCTTCACTGATTTCGCGCACATCGATGGCCGCGGCGCCATCGCGTAGCTTGTCGAATATCTCGGCATCGGTATCATCGTCCTCCGGCACGGCATAGGCAGCGCCACCGTAGTCATGTTGCAGCTGGGTGGTTAGTTCGCGTGCTGGGTCGCGGGGCACGCGGAAGTGGTCGATGGAGGCGGTTAGTGCATTGTAGATGCTTAGCAGGCCCACCCGCTCGCGGTTCATGCCCGTTGCGAACTGGATCAGCTCGGTGGACATCAGGCCCGCGACCACGCTGGTGGTCACACCCAGCACGCCGGCGGTGGCGCAATCCGGGACGGAATCGGGGTCGGGCTGCAGGGGATAGAGGTCGCGCATGCCCACGCCCGACTCGGCGCCGGGCCCGGACCACCACACTGCGCAGTCGCCACGGAAACGCAGCACAGAGCCCCATACCAGCGGGGTGCCGGTGAGTTCCGCGGCATCGGCTGCTAGGAATTTGGTGGTAAACGTATCGGAACCATCCACCAGGATGTCCACCCCACGGAGGTAGGCCACGGCATTGTCAGCGGTGAGTCGATCGCGAATCGCATGCACGACGATGTCGGGCTGCAGTTGCTGGAGCTTTTCGGCTGCGACGTCCACCTTGGGCCTTCCCACATCGTGGGCGCCAAATAGAATCTGGCGGTGGATATTGCTCAGATCCACCGTGTCGTCGTCGATCACAGAGATCTCACTCACGCCGGCGGCAGCCAGCTGCTGCATCAGGGGGCAACCCAAACCACCAGCGCCGATGACGAAGACGTGGGTGGAGTGCAGCGCCTCTTGCTGGGCGATGCCGAAGCCAGGCAACAGCGTTTGGCGGGCAACCCTGTGCAACTCTTCGCGGGGCAGTTGGCTCATTACAGGACCTTGTCTTCCCAGCTAGCCAAGCCTGCAAACGATGACGATGCTACGGCGTGCTGTCGCTTTGGAATGCGGCCGGCTTGGCGGGCCAACCGGCCGCCTTCCACGGCGTATTTCATTGCAGTGGCCATTGCCAGGGGATCCTGGCAGCGGTTGATAGCGCTGGCGAGGAGAACGCCGTCGCAGCCCAGCTCCATAGCCAGTGCAGCATCGGAGGCCGTGCCCACACCGGCATCCAGCAGTACGGGCACGTGGGTACGCGAACAGATCAGCTCGATATTGTGTGGATTCAGGATGCCCAGGCCCGTACCGATGGGCGAGCCCAAAGGCATCACCGCATCCACGCCGACGTCTTCTAGCCGCTTGGCGATGACCGGATCGTCGCTCGTATATGCCAACACCACGAATCCTTCGGCAACCAGCATCTCGCACGCATCTACGAGCTCCACCACGTCCGGCAGAAGTGTGCGGTCATCCGCGATAACCTCGACCTTCACCCAATTGGTGCCTAGCGCTTCGCGTGCTAGCTTGGCGGTGATTACGGCATCGCGGGCGGTGCGGCACCCAGCAGTGTTGGGCAGCACGTCAATGTTCAACCGTCGTAAGAGCTCAAAGATGGATTCCCCACCGGAGCTTGTGGCACTGTGCCGACGCATGGCCACCGTGGTGAGCTCGGTACCGCTGGCAACCAGGGACTGTTCCAACATAGCCTGGCTGCTGGCACCGCCGGTTCCCATTACTAGGTGCGAATCGAATTGTTTATCCGCGATAGAAAGCATGGTTAAAGCTCCTAACCGCCCTGCACGGCGGTGAGGATATCCAGCACGTCGCCGTTGGTGACTTCATAAGACCAGTTGCTGGCTGGAACGACATCGCCATTGACGGCTACGGCCACGCCTTTCGGCGCGGCATCGCCAGTTTCTGCTTCTACGACGGCGGTCACGGTGATGTGCCTATCGCTGCTGCGGGGTTCTCCATTAACCGTGTATTCCATGGTGAGTTTTCCTTTCTTTTATGGTTATCGGGCGTGGCGTAGTGGATCGCAGGCCGAGATGTCCAACCCCGGGGACGTGCCCAACCCCAACTGGGCACCTACCTTAGCCCCGAAGGCGGACAACAGGATTCCGTGGCGGAAGTATCCGGTAGAGACCACTAGCCCGTCGCGTACTTTGCCCAGGTAGGGAAGGTCATCGGGGGTGCCAGGCCGGGCTCCAACGATCGCTTCGATGAATTCGCATTCCTCCAGCCCAGGAACCACCCGGATGGCATCGCGCAGCAGTGTGTACACACCGTCTACGGCGGGTCCCTTGCGGTTGTCTTCGCGGCTGGTCGCCCCGACGGCGATGGTGCCATCGGTGCGGGGGATGACATATACCGGCCGGTCCTCCACGAATGCGCGCACCACTCGGGTGAGCGGCTCGCCGCTGGTGTGCACTAGTTCTTCCGGTACCCGCAGCCGCAGCATGTCGCCGTACACCGGCCGAAGTGCCAGGGGATTGGCGCCCTCGAACCAGCCGTCCACCTCCTTGGACCCCAGCCCGTTGCAGAGGTAGATCATGTCGGCGGTGAGTACCCGGGCATCGGCAAGCTGCACATTTTGCCCGTCGATGCGCGTTGCTGCAGTGGACATAAATCGAACCCCGGCCCGCTGTAGGTACTCCAAAAGGCACGCGCTGAACATGCGCGGGTTGATTTGATGATCGCCCGGGATTTCCACCGCGGCCGTCAGCTGGGGACTTAGGCCCGGTTCTAGCTTTCGGGCTTGCCGTAGTGGCAGCGCGTGGGCATCCATGCCGTGTTTCTGCTGCAGCGCCAGAAGCTCGCGGATGTGCACGCCATCGGCGCGGTCGGCGCCCACCACCAAGGTGGATTCACTACGGTGCCCGGTTGGTGCGGTGGTTTTCGCCCCCAACCTGGTCAGCAGGTCGGGAAACATCTCGCCCGAAGCCACCATCAGCGGGTACAGCGGTTCTTGCCGGTATTGCACTTCCGCAACCGGAGCCAGCATGCCACCGGCCACGAATGTGGCACCGCTGATGGGCTGGGGATCTACCACAAGGATTTTCTGCGGGTCCACGCCCGCCTCCAGCAGCTCGAATGCGGTGGTCAGCCCGATGATTCCCGCTCCAATGATGGCGTGCTCGGTATTATCCATGTGAACCGTTTGCTGCATTCTTGTCCGCCCGATCGAAGGCATCAACAACCGTGGTTGCCAGCGCAGCTGGATCATCGGAGTCCATAAAAGCACGCACAATCGCCACACCAGCCACACCGGTTTTGGCCAGTGCTTCAGCGTCGGCGGCCTGCACGTCTCCAATAGCCACCACCGGAACTGCCGATGCACTCACGAGTGGGGGATAACCATCTAACCCCAGCGGGGTGCGGCCGGAGGACTTCGTCGGGGTGGGGCGGAACGGGCCGGCTCCGATGTAGTCGATCACATCGGCGTATTCGTTAGCAGCCTGTACGAGCTCGAGGGTGCCGGTAGTCAGCCCGATGATCGCATCCTCGCCAAGGATTCGCCGCGCCAGGCGCGGGTCCAAGTCGTCTTGACCAATGTGCACGCCGTGGATGTGGTGTTCGCCCATCAGGGCGGCCGCTACGTCCACTCGGTCATCGATAAGCACTCGCGTTGCCGGATTGGCTTTTTCTACTGCTGCGGCAACGTCGATGGCCAAGGCAGTCAAATCGCGCACGCTGATGGGCTTGCTGCGAACTTGAATTACACCCGCACCACCTGCCGCTGCTGCCGCGGCAACCTGTACGACCTTTTCCTGCGGTGCGCCCGTGACGTGGTAGCACCGCAGGTCCAGTAGGTTAGCGCTCACTGTACGCGGCTGCTTCCTTTTCCAAGTCCTCGGCTACTTCCTTGGCCTCGCTGCGGTTCAGGTACAGCTTGGAACCCGCGCGGCGGAATTCTTCGGCCATTTCTTCTTCGCCTTCGGCATTAGTGACACCCGCTTCGTCCACGCTCTGGCGGCCGAAGCCCGGCAAGCCGAGGTCCTTGACCAGCGATTGCTCGTGGTCGGTGGCCAGAGCCTCATCGATCTTCTCGCCGAATGCGTCGCGGATGTCCTGGCTAATGCGCATGGAACAGAACTTGGGTCCACACATCGAGCAGAAGTGGGCGGTCTTCGCCGGCTCCGCAGGCAGGGTTTCGTCGTGGTAGGCCTGGGCGGTATCCGGGTCTAGGGACAGGGCGAACTGGTCGTGCCAGCGGAACTCGAAGCGGGCCTTGCTCATCGCATCGTCCCATTCGTGGGCGCCAGGGTGGCCCTTGGCGACGTCCGCGGCGTGGGCCGAGACCTTGTAGGTGATTACGCCGGTCTTCACGTCGTCCTTATTCGGCAGGCCCAGGTGCTCCTTCGGGGTGACGTAGCACAGCATCGCGGTACCACCCATGGCGATATTGGCCGCACCGATGGCGGAAGTGATGTGGTCGTAGCCGGGAGCAATGTCGGTGACCAGCGGTCCCAGGGTGTAGAACGGTGCACCGCCGCACCATTCCTGCTCCTTTTCGTTGTTGACCTGCACCATGTTTAGCGGCACGTGGCCCGGGCCTTCGACCATGACCTGCACGTCGTATTCCCACGCGCGGTGGGTCAGCTCGCCGATGGTCTTTAGCTCGGCGAACTGGGCTGCGTCGTTGGCGTCGGCGATGGAGCCGGGGCGCAGGCCGTCGCCCAGAGAGAACGCGACGTCGTATTTGGCGAAGATCTCGCACAGCTCGTCGAAGTTCTCATAGAGGAAGGATTCCTTGTGGTGTGCCAGGCACCAGCCGGCCATGATGGAACCGCCGCGGGAGACGATGCCGGTCACGCGCTTGGTGGTCAGCGGCACGAAGGGCAGGCGCACACCGGCGTGGATCGTCATGTAGTCCACACCCTGCTCACACTGCTCGATCACGGTATCGCGGAAGATTTCCCAGGTCAGGTCCTCGGCGACGCCGTCGACCTTCTCGAGTGCCTGGTAGATCGGCACGGTACCGATCGGCACCGGCGAGTTACGCATGATCCACTCGCGGGTGGTGTGAATGTCGTTACCGGTGGATAGATCCATCACGGTATCTGCGCCCCAGCGGGTAGCCCAGCGCAGCTTGTCTACCTCTTCGCGGATCGAGGAAGTCACGGCGGAGTTACCGATATTGGCGTTGATCTTCGTGTTGAAGGCATTGCCGATGATCATCGGCTCGGACTCCGGGTGGTTGATGTTGTTCGGGATGATCGCTTTACCGGAGGCAACCTGCTCGCGCACCTTTTCTACGTCACAGTGCTCGCGCAGTGCGACGTATTCCATCTCCGGGGTGATAACACCCTGGCGGGCGTAGTGCATCTGGGTTACGCGCTTTCCTTCCTTGGCCCGCAGCGTTTCGCGGCTGACGCCCTTCCACTCGTCGCTGGCCTCGCCACGCTTGAGGGCGCGGTTACCGTCGTCCAGCAAGTTGCGACGACGCCCCTCGTAGGCCTCCACATCTCCGCGGGCTTTGATCCACTCGCTGCGCAGGGCCTCTAGGCCTTCGGTTGGCTCGGCCCACGGACCGCGGGTGCGGTAGAGCTTCTGCGGTGCGTTCGGGCCGGTCGGGGAATCGTCCAGCTGCACCTCGGTCTCCGGCACCTGCAGGGTGAAGGTCTTGCCGAAGGATTCCACCTGCTTTTCGATGGGGGCGAAGCTGTGCTTCGGGTGGATTTCCGCACCGTACTCGTCGTTCGGAATGGTGGTACGGGTGTGTTGGGTAGACGTATCCGTCATAGTTGACTCTCCTCATTCTTCCTTCGCTGGTTCTAACCAGGCAGGTTCTAGCGGTACTCGCGCGGGCATACAGCGCGATCTCAGCTCGATACCTCGAGCGCCCGTGTTCGGTTGCACCTTCCACTGTAACGCACACCACCCGAGAGTGAAGTTATGGGCTAGGTGGTTGACCGAGGAGGCATCGGCAAGCAACACCAGGGAGTCACTCGGTGAGATGTCCGGGGCAGGGGCTAAACTAAGCAGCATGATTGATCAGAAGCTCCTAGAGATCCTCGTGTGCCCCATCGACAGGCAACCGCTGGAGGATCACGGTGACTATTTGGTGAACCCCAGGCTGAACAAGGCCTATCCAGTGCAGGACGGCATTCCGGTCATGCTTGTCGACGAAGTCGTGGACTGGCCCATTGAGTCCAAGTAACTAGAGTCCTGCAAATCAAGTAATAGGAAAAGGGAACACCTTCGTATGAGCAACACCACGAACATTATCGACGAACTGCAATGGCGCGGGCTGATCAACCAGTCCACAGACCTGGAGGCATTGAAGGAAGCCGCAGAGAGCCCGATCAGCTTGTACTGCGGTTTTGACCCGACGGGAAGCTCGCTGCACGCTGGCCACCTCGTGCCGCTGATTATGCTGAAGCGCTTCCAACGCTTCGGCCACCGTCCCATCGCGCTGGCCGGTGGCGCGACGGGAATGATCGGTGACCCGCGGGATGTCGGAGAGCGCTCCATGCTCTCAGAAGAGCAGATCGCAGAGAATATGCAGGCAATCAAGGACCAACTTGAGGCCTTCGTGGACTTCACTGAGGCGGGCGAGTCCGCAATCCCGGCGGTTATGGTGAACAACGCGGACTGGACTAGCCAGATCAACGTCATCGAGTACCTACGCGATATCGGTAAGAACTTTTCGCTGAATACCATGCTGGACCGCGATACGGTCAAGCGCCGCCTGGAATCCGACGGTATTTCCTACACCGAGTTTTCCTACATGCTGCTGCAGGCAAACGACTTTATGCACCTGCACAAAGAGTACGACTGTGTGCTGCAAATTGGCGGTGGCGACCAGTGGGGAAACATCGTTTCCGGCGTCGATCTGAATCGTCGCGTGAATGGTGCGAAGGTCCACGGCCTGACGGTGCCGTTGGTGACAGATGCCGAGGGCAATAAGTTTGGCAAGTCCACCGGCGGCGGCAAACTGTGGCTGGATCCACAGCTGACCAGCCCGTACTCCTGGTACCAGTACTTCATTAATGCTGGCGACGCGGTGGTTATCGACTACCTGCGTTGGTTTACCTTCCTCACTCAGGAGGAGATCGCAGAGCTGGCACGCAAGGTAGAGGAGGAACCCCACAAGCGTGAGGCGCAACGCGTATTGGCACGGGAGATGACCACCCTGGTGCACGGCGAGCAGGCCACCGAAGCAGTGGAGCTGGCTTCCCAGGCGTTGTTTGGTAAGGCAGAGCTGCAGGATTTGGACGAGGCCACGTTGTCTTCCGCATTGCAGGAAACCGAGATTGCCGAGGTCGGCCCAGAGGCAACGATTCTGGATCTGCTGGTTGAGGCGGGACTGGAAAAATCAAAGGGTGCTGCGCGCCGCACCGTGGGCGAGGGCGGCGCTTACGTGAATAACCAGCGCATCGAGGACATCGAGTGGTCGCCGAATTCCAACGATCTGCTGCATGGTTCGTGGCTCGTGTTGCGTAAAGGCAAGAAGCGTTTCGCCGGAGCACGGGTTGTGAATCCTTCCTAGGAGCGTCAGCTTAGCTGTTAACTGATCCCTTGGTAATCGCGTTTTGTGCTTTTACCTGGGGATTTGTGTGTTTTTCGGGGTTGGGTGTAACTTTATCGAAGTCGCCGAGAGGTAGCCGGTTGGTTACTTTTGAGTGACTTTTTGTACTGACTTGACTCGGGGATTTGACTTGGTTCAGGTTGTTGGGTAAGTTGGTACGAGCCGCCGATGAGAGGTTAACGTTTGGTTAACTTTCTTGTGGTGTGTGGATGTTGTTTGAGAACTCAATAGTGTGCCAATGTACTTATTTTTTATTTTTGTGTGCATGGTTGTGTGTTGATTGGTCTGTTGGCCAGCGAATCTTGTGTGGTTTGTTGGTTGGTGTGTGCCGGTAAGGTGTTGGAATACGCATCTTTTTGAATACTGTTTAGTGTTTCGGCTGCA